>NZ_JBZAJA010000003.1:0-468983 GCF_058215795.1 Nocardioides sp. Z40_12 | reverse complement strand
GCTGGTGACGGGGGTCTGGGGATGTACGTCGACGACACAGTGGGTGCGGGGGTGGGGACGCACCCGATCTCCCGTGCCTGCCTCGTGATCTCGGCCGCGTTGGACGCCACGGTCGAGGTGGATCCGGTGTTCTTGTCCGCGGCCGCGCACCGGGAAGCGTTGTTGGAGCTGACCCGGTTGGGTGACCGGCTGGAGTCGTTGCGGATGCGGGTCATCCACGCCGCCGGCGCCCCCGGCGGCATCGCTGAAGCCGACGGGGCCCGGTCGCCCGCGGCGTGGTTGGCAGCCCGGACGAGGTCGGGGTTCGGGCCCGCCCGGGCGGCGGAGAAGCTCGCCGACGCGGTCGCCACCCGGTGGTTGCTGGTCGGGGCCGGGTTGGAGGACGGGCGGGTGACCCTGCCCCAGGCGAGGGTGATCGCCAAGGCGTTGGATGCGTTGGTCACCGACCCGATCCCCGGCGAGGAGATCCCCACCGACGTGCTGGCCGCCGCCGAGGCCCACCTGGTGGAGGCCGCCGCCATGTTCGACCCGGTCCACCTGGAACGGCTCGGCGCGAAGATCCTCGAGGTGGTCGCCCCCGAGACCGCCGACGAGCACGAGAAGTTGGCCCTGGACCGGGCCCAGCACCGCGCCAACACCGCGACCCGGTTGACCTTCCGCCGGCGCGGTGACGGTGCCACCGACATCGCAGCCCGGGTCCCCGACGCGGTCGCCGCCCGGTTGCGGACGGTGTTGGACGCGTGGACCTCCCCCAAGCAGGACGCCGGGAAGGATGCTGGGGCGGCGACCCCGTTCGGTGGGTTCGCCCAATGCGACCCCGCCACCGGGATCCGGCTCCCCCAAGAGCGGTTGCACGGGCAGGCGTTCCTGGCGTTCCTCGAGGCCGCCGACCCCAACCGGATGCCGATCCACGGCGGTGGGGCGACCCGGGTGGTGGTCACCATCAACCTCGCCGACCTGCGCCGTGACCTCGGCATCGGGACCATCATCAGCAACGGCGACCAGGCCACCCCGATCACCGCCTCGGAGGCACGACGGCTGGCCTGTCAGGCCGGGATCGTCCCCGCCATCCTCGGCACCGACGGGGTCCCCCTGGACATGGGGAGGTCGACCCGGTTCTTCACCCCGCAGCAGCGGCTGGCGAAGTCGCTGACTCATCGGGTCTGCGCCACCGAGGGGTGCACGGTCCCGTCGACGTGGTGCGAGGCTCACCACGGGCGGGACCCCTGGGGCCACGGCGGCAACTCCGACCTGGCAGATCTGACCTTCCTGTGTCCCTGGCACCACCACCGGGCCCACGACACCCACTTCACCACCCACAAGCTCCCGAACGGAGACGTCCGCTTCACTCGCCGCACGTAGACCGCAGGCAGCGGGATCCGTCACCAGTCGAAGGCCAGCTTGGCCGCCACGAAGAGCATCGTCGCCGCGATCACCAGCTCGAGCACCTGCCAGGCCCGGGGGCGGGCCAGCAGCGGGGCGAGCCCGCGGGCACCGAATCCGAGTCCGCTGAACCAGACGACGCTCGCGACGACCGCCCCCGTGCCGAAGGCCCAGCGCCCATCGACCAAGCCCTCGCCGAGCCCGCTCACGGGGCCGCTGTGGGTGGCCGCGATGGAGCCCACGAGCAGGACGGTGTCGAGGTAGACGTGCGGGTTGAGCCAGGTCAGCGCCACCGCCTTGCCGACCACGGTCCTCCGGGACTCCGAGGAGTCGGACCCCGCGCGATCGGCGCGCAGCGACTCGCTCGCGAAGGCCCGGCGCAGCGAGTGAGCGGCGTACCAGAGCAGGAAGGCCACGCCGAGCCATCGGACGACGTCGACCACCCACCCCGCGCGGTCGACGATCGCCCCGATCCCGCTGACCCCGGCCGCGATCAGCACCGCGTCGGAGACGGCACAGACGAGCACCACCGGCCCGACGTGCTGCCGCAGGATCCCCTGCCGGAGCACGAACGCGTTCTGCGCCCCGATGGCGACGATGAGCGAGCCGCCGGTCAGGAAACCGGCCAGGAGAGGTGCGAGCACGTGGGCACGCTAGAGCGTCGACGTGTCCGACCGACAGCGACTCCTGCTTCAGCCGGTGAAGGAGCCTTCATCATTCAGCCGAGCCCCGAGCCCCGAGCCCCGAGCCCCGACCCCGAGCCCCGACCCCGAGCCCCGAGCCGGGCCAGCGCCGACGCCGCGGCCGCCGCGCCGCCGGCCGACGCGAACGACTTCGCGATCCGGGTGGCGGCACCGCGCAGATCCTCGTCGGTCAGCGCGGTGCCGATCGCGGTGCGCAGCTCCTCGGCCCGCACCCGGGCGAACCGCACCCGGACCCCGGCCCCGGCCCGCACCACCTGGTCGGCGACCACCGGCTGGTCGTCCCGGATCGGCGCCACCACCAGCGGCAGCCCGGCCGCCAGCGACTCGCAGACCGTGTTGTGGCCCGCGTGCGAGACCACCGCGTCGACCCGCTGGAGCAGCGCGAGCTGCGGTACCCGGGGCCGGACCACGACGTTGGCCGGCGGGTCCGGGACCAGCTCGGGGGGTGCCACGAAGACCGCCTGCCACGGCTGGTCCCGACACGCCTCGGCGGCGACCCCCCAGAAGCGGGCACCCGCTTCCGCATTGAGGGTCCCGAGCGAGACCAGCACGGTCGGGCGCGAGGCGTCGAGGAGCTCCCAGTCGAAGTCGTCCTCCTCGGGCCGTCCGGCGACGGCCGGGCCGACGAAGGTGACCGGGGAGTCGACCGCCAGCGGGCCGACCAGCTCGGCGGTCGTGTAGGCCAGCAGCAGGTGCTCGGAGACCCGGAGGTCTCCCGCCTCGGCCACCTCGGTGGGGATCCCGTGGGCCAGCTGGAGCTCGACCCGCTTGCGGTGCATCGCCTCCGCGACCAGCGGCAACCCCGACAGTGGGTCCACCAGCTCGGCGGACGTGGTCGCCGACGTGGCCCACGGCAGGCCGCGGCGCCGCCCGACCACGGCCCCGGCCAGCGCCTGCTGGTCGACGACGAGCACGTCGGCCCCGAACGCCTCGACCGCGGCGTCGACCCCCTCGACCATCGCGTCGGCCAGCGGCAGCAGCACGTCCTCCTGGAGGAACTTGAACGCCGCGGCCCCGCGCAGGTCGCTGCGCCGTGCGCCCATCTCCTCGGCGTACCCCGTGACCTCCGCCGTCGTCGCCGCCAGGAACGTGGCGCCGGCGGGCAGCAGGTGCTCGACCGTGCCCGGGACGCCGGTCCAGGCGACCCGGTGCCCGGCGGCCACCAGCTCGGCGGCCACCGGCACGGTCGGGTTGACGTGCCCGGTGAACGGCGGGACGACGAAGAGGAAGCGCAGGTCGGTCGGGGTCGCCTCGGTCATCGGCTCAGGCTCCGGCGGTGGCAGCGGTGATAGCGGTGGCGGCGGTCGAAGGGGACGCCGCGGTCGCCGTGGTCGCAGCGGAGCGCTGGCGCGCCATCCACTCCAGCGCCCGCTCGCGGACCAGCTCGCTGCGCTCGGTGAGCAGCGAGTGCGTGGTGCCCGGCACGATCTCGAGCTCGCAGCCGGGGATCTGGGTCTCCAGCGCCTCGGCGAGGTGGAGGATGTCGGACTCGCTGCCGTACATCGCCCGCACCGGGCAGGCGATCTGCGGCAGCCAGCCGATCGGCTGCTCGTCCTTGAGGTCCTGGATCAGCGTGGTGTCGGCCAGGAACCGCTCGGCCCGCCGGGCCAGGCGGGACATCCGACGGTCCCCGTTGTTCTCGATCCACTCCTGCGAGGTGTTCTCGTCGAGGCCGAACGCCGCCAGCGCGAGGCTGCCGGCCATGTGCTCGGCCCACCCCTCGACGGCGAAGTGGGCCTCGACCAGGAAGAGGCTGGCCACCCGCTCGGGGTGCCGGTTGGCGAGCGCCAGCGCCACCACGGCGCCGAAGCTGTTGCCGAACAGGTGCACCGGCTCGTCGATCCCCCACTCGTCGAGCAGCGCCACCAGGTCGTCGACCTGGTGCTCCACGCCGTAGCCGGACGCCGGCTGGTCGGTGCGCCCGTGGCCGCGCAGGTCGTAGAGGTGCACGTCGCAGGTCAGCGCCAGCGGGTGGGCCAGGGTGTAGAACCAGCTGGAGAGGTTGTCGATCACCAGTCCGTGCAGCATCACCACGGGCGGGCGGGGGCCGCCGTCCGCCGGCTCGCGGTCGCCGCGGATCACCTGGACGTGGAAGCTCAGCCCGTTGGCCTGCACGTGCGGCACGCCGTCAGCCCTTCACCGAGGTGACCACGAAGTCGACGACCTGACCGACGGTGAGGCCGATGACCTCGTCGAGCTGCATGCCGGCCATCCAGCCGACGAAGTCGACCCGGTCGCCGTAGGTGGCCAGCAGCTGGTCGGCGAGCGCGACGAACTCGATGCTCTCCAGCTGCAGGTCGGCGTCGAACGACGTCTCGTCGGTCAGCGGGCCGTCGAGCAGCAGGTCGTCGCCGACCACGTCGGTGAGGATCCGCTCGAGGTCGGCCCGCACCTGCTCGCGGCTCGGTACGGCGGTGGTCGCCTCAGTCATGGTCGGGGGCGGGAACTGTCCAGGCAACGACGTACTCCTCACGTGCGGCGGACGCCGGGGTGGCGGCCGCGGGGTGGTGTGCGGGATCGGGGTGGGTCAGGGAGCGGGTGGCGACCCACTGGTCGCCGACGCGCAGGTGGTCGCGGTCGACCTCGACGACCTCGAAGTCCTTGGGCCGGCCCTGCAGTCCGGTGCCCAGGGCCTTGGCCGCGGCCTCCTTGGCGGCCCACCACCGGGTGAGCTCGCGGTCCCGGTCGCCCCCGGAGACGCGCTCGAAGAGCTCGTGCTCCTCGGCGGAGAGGGAGGCGGCCTCGAAGATCGCCGAGCGTTCGGCGACGAGCTCGATGTCGATGCCGACCGGTTCACCCAGGGAGGTGAGGGCGACCCCGAGCGCGCCGGAGTGCGCGATGGAGACCGACAGGTCCAGCTCGGTCGGGGTGGTCACCACCGGGCGGCCGGACTCCTCGTTGTGGACCTGGACCTCCACGGGGAAGAGCGGCCGCAGGCCCCGCTCGAGCACCTCGCGGCGGACGGCGTCCTTGGCAGCGATGCGCCCCAGCAGCCAGGTCCGCTGGGCGCGGGGGTTGCGGGAGTGGTAGTCGGCGCGCTCGGCCACGCCCAGGAAGCGGCGCATCACCAGGTCGCGCGAGGGCGAGTCGGGCCACCCCTCGCGGACCAGCATCCAGCCGCCGGGCTGGGGCTCGGCGAGCAGGTGGGGCCGCGGCGTCTTGAGCACCGCGAAGAGCCGGTCGTCGGACTGGAAGCGCCGGTCCTCCCAGCCCTCGATCCGGCACCACAGCTCGCCGTCGACGAGCAGCTCGAGGTCGGCCCGGACGGCGTCGTCGGTGAGCTCGGTGCAGTGGGCCACGCAGTCGACGGGGGTGCCCGGCGCCGGGTGCGGACCGAAGTAGGCGATCGAGTCCATGGTGGTGGGCAGCACCATCCGGTCCTTGTCGACCGCGCACGCGAACCAGTAGCCGAAGAGCTGGCCGGCGTTGTCGAGCAGTGCCCCCGGCGCGTTCTGGCTCTCCAGGGTGCCGCGGACGCCGTCGCCGCCGAAGACCTCGATCGAGCGGATGCCCTGGTATGCGGGGCCGTGGAAGAGGTGGCGGCGGGAGTAGATCTCCGGGACCGGGCACGGCATCTCCAACCGGCCCCGGATCGCCCGGTCCCACGGGCGCGGCGGGGCGGGGTGGCGAGCCGCGACGTGGACCAGGGCGCGGGCGTGGCCGTCGACGCTGGTGCGCACCACGGTCGTCCCCGCGGGGGCCTGGGCGGTGGCGATGGGGTCGATCGCGGCCCGCACGGTCACCTCGACCGGCGGGTCGACCGCGAGCCACTTGAAGGCGCGGATCGACTCCACCCGGACCGTCACCGCGCCGGGGACGAGGGCCTCGGCCTCCTCGGTCAGCATCTGCACGATCCCGGTCATCGGCACCAGCGGGAAGGTGTCCTCGGTGTCGGGCCAGTCCGGGGGCTGCTCGAAGAAGGCGTGGTCGAGCCACCACGGCTGGTCGACGACCGAGAGCCGGGCCGTGCGCTGACGGCTGGCCGCCGGCCCCGCGGCGGGCGCGGGGATGCCAGCCGGGACGCCGCCGGGCATGCCGCCCGGGATGCCGCCCGGGATGGCACCCGGCGCCGACGGGAAGCCCGGTGCCGGCGGGGGGACGGGTGCGGGTCCGGTGCCGGCCGGTCGCGCCGGGGGGAGCGGGGCCGCCGGGTTGTGGTGCGCGGCGGGGGCGCTGCGCGCCCGGCGAACCGGGCGCACCAGACCGGGGGTGGTGGCGGCGTGCAGGACCGCGCGCGCGGCGTCCGCGCTCTCGGTGAGGAACGCCTCGTACTCCGCGAGCAGGGCGGCCGGAAGGCCACGTGTCGTCTCGCTCGGCGCAGGGGATCGGGCGGGGGCGGGCGCCTGCGTGGTGACCGGCACGGGGGCGGTCGCGGCGGCCCCCGGGAGCTCGAGGGCGCTGAGGTCGATCTCCGCGCCGGTGCTCCACAGGGCGGCGGCCACCCGGCGCAGCTGGCCCAGGCCGCTGGTCCGCGCGCTGGCGGCCGCGACGGTCAGCACGTCCTCGTGGCGCAGGGTGTCGTCGACGAACCCCAGCAGGCTTCCCGTGCCGAGCTGCACGAAGGCGCGCACGCCCTCGGTGTGGAGACGCTCGGTGAGGCCTCGGAAGCGGACCGGCTCCACCAGGTGGCGCAGGGAGAGGGCGGTGATCCCCTCGCGGTCGTCGGGATAGGTGGCGCAGGTGGTCGCCGACCACAGCGGCACGCGCGCGGGCAGCAGCGGCAGGTGGCTGAACTGGGACCACATCGCCTCGACCAGCGGAGCGAAGAGGGGGGAGTGGAAGCCGGAGCGGAACGGCAGCTCCTGAGCGAGCACCTTGCGGGCCGCCGCCCGCTCGCGCACCGTCTCGGCGGCCCCGGCCGGAGCACAGACGATCGACTGGTGCGGGCAGTTGTCGTGCGAGACGTGGGCGTCGTCGAGGCCCGCCACCAGCTCCTCGGTGACCTCCACCCCGCACCCGAGCGCCACGAAGACCACGTCGGAGAACTGGATGTCGCCCGGGCGCAGGCTCGCCAGCAGCGCGTCGAGGGAGGCGTCCGGCACCATCCCGGAGACCACCTGACCGGTCCACTCGCCCAGGCTGTGGCCGGCGATGAGGTCGGGGCGGACCCCCATCCGCTCCAGGGCCCCCGCCAGCAGCCGGCCGACGGCGATGATGCCGCGACCCTGGTCCTGCAGCTCGGTGCTGTCGGGCAGGCCGGGCCAGGGCAGGTCGAAGTGTTCGGCCACGTCGCCGACCCGCGGGGCGAACTCGGGCTCCACGCCCGGGAAGAGGAACGCCACCTTGCCGCCCGAGGAGACCAGGCCGTCGGGGTCGAACCAGACGTCGTTGCGGCCCCGGAAGGCGGTCCCGCGGGCCAGCACCTTGGCGGCCAGCGCCAGCCGCCGGGCGTCGGGAGCCACCACGGCCAGCCGGGCGGGGCCCCCGGCCGGCACCGGCCGCTCGACGCGCTCCTCGGCGGGCGGGGCCGTCCACGCCTCCAGCTGGGCGGTCAGGTCGGCAGCGTCGCGCCCCGCGAGGAGCAGCAGCTCCTCGCGCTCGGCGACAGGGTGCGGGCCGGGCCGGCCCGTCGGGTCAGTCACGGCCCGGCGAGCCCGGCATCCGTGAGTCCTGCAGCGGCGAGCCGTGCAAGTGCTGACCGAGCCCGGAGCGGTCCAGGGGAGGTGCGAAGGCCTCGGGGTCGCCGCACATCACCACCAGCTGGGAGGGGCCCTCCTGGGCGGCGACCTGCTGGAGCAGCGCCCGGACGCCGTCGTGGGGGGCGAGCATGCCGATGCCGCGACGGGCGTACTCGCGCTCCAGCTCGGGGGAGACCATTCCGCCCCCGGCCCACGGGCCCCAGTCGAGGCTCAGCACCCGGCAGCCCTGCCGTCCGTCGTGGGCGCGGGCCAGCGTGTCCAGCGCGTCGTTGGCGGCGGCGTAGTCGACCTGGCCCTTGTTGCCGAAGACCCCGCTGACGCTGCCGAAGAGGGCGACGAACCGCATCCCCAGGTGGAGTCGGGACAGGATCGTGAGGGCGCCCTCGACCTTGGTCCCGTAGACGCGGTCGAAGCTCTCGTCGCTCTTGTCGCGCGCCAGCCGGTCCTCCAGCACCCCAGCCCCGTGGACGACGCCGTCCAGCCGGCCGAACCGCTGGTGCAGGTCGTCGAGGAGCAGGCCGAAGCGGGGCGAGCGGACGTCGAGGGCGACGTACTCCACCTCGGAGCCGAGCGCCCGGAGTCGGGCGAGGGTGGCGCGCACCTCACGCCCGGCGAGGATCCGGGAGCAGGTGGCCTCGATCTCGGCGGGGGTGCGCAGCTCGCCGATCTCCAGCAGCGCCCGGCGCAGGGCCCGGGTGTCTCCGGCGGCGGCGGTGCGCGGGTCCTCCTCGCCCTCGGGCAACGGGGAGCGGCCCACGAGGACCAGGCGGCAGGCCGCCCGCTGGGCGAGGGCCTCGGCGACCCGGGCGGTGATGCCGCGGGCGCCGCCGGTGATCACCACCACCGACTCCGCCTCCAGCGGCAGGCCGGGGTCCTGGTCGGCGAGGCGGCGGGCCGGGCCGACGGTGCGGCTGGCCCGGTGGCCACCGACCCACGAGATCGAGGTCGGGGCGTCGAGGTCGAGCAGCTCGTCGACCAGGGTCGCGGAGAGCGGCACGAGGTCCTCGTCGCGGAGGTCCGCCTCGCAGACCTCGACCGCACGGACCAGCACGTCGGAGCGCTCCCGGGCCAGGGAGCGCAGCAGGCCGGCGACGCCCGTCGGCGTGCCGTCGGAGTGCAGCGCGACGCCGACGGTGAGCAGTCGGCGCGCCTTACCCTCGAGGGCGGGGCGCAGGCCGGCGAAGACCCGCCGGGCGTCCGTCGCCGGGTCGCCCGCGGTCGCCGAGAGGTCGACGAGGACGTCGGCTCCGCCCAGGTCGGCCTCGCCCCGGACGGTGGGCCGGCCGGAGGCGTCGTGCGTCACGGTGACGACCGCCGCGCCGGCGTTGGCCAGGGCCCGCTCGACCCCGGCGGTGAGGCCGGGGTGTCCGGCGACCAGGGCCACCCGGGAGCCCGCCAGGTCGCCGAGGGGGACGGTGGGGCCCAGCGGCTGGCTGCGCACCTCGAAGAGGTGGGTGACCGCCGGGACGGCGTGCTCCGCGGGGGTGGGCTCCTGCGGCGCCGGCGCCGGTGCCGGTGGCGACACGGCGGCGGGCTGGGCGACCGGCGTCGGGTTGGCCGGCGTCGGGTCGGCCGGCGTCGGGTCGGCCGGCGTCGGGTCGGGAGGCGTCGGTTGGGCGGCGGGGCCCTGCTGGGACTCGATCCAGCCGACCAGGGCGCGGAGCGTCTTGTGCTTGGCGAGCTCCTCGACGACCGACTCGTCGAGCCCGGCACCGGAGAGCCCGGCCCCGTCGGCCCCGGGGACGGCGGGCCCGCCCAGTCCGATGCGCTCGGCGAGCTCGCCGACGATCTCGATGCGCTTGATGGAGTCGATGCTGAGGTCGGCCTCGAGGTCGAGGTCGGGGTCGAGCATCTCCACCGGGTAGCCGGTGCGGTCGCTGACCACGCCCTGGACGGCGGCCAGCAGCTCGGCACCGGAGAGCTCGGCACCGGCCGGCACGGCGGCGGGCGCGGCGGCGGGCGTTGCGCGCTCGGGCGCGGACTGCTGGGGCGCGGACTGCTGGGGCACGGCCTGCTGGGGCGCGGCCTGCTGGGGCGCGGCCTGGTCCAGGGCGGGCTGGTTCGCCACGGCGGCGGGCTGGTCGGCCGGTGTCGGGTCGGCCGGCGTCGGTTGCGCGGCGGGGCCCTGCTGGGACTCGATCCAGCCGACCAGGGCGCGCAGCGTCTTGTGCTTGGCGAGCTCCTCGACGACCGACTCGTCGAGCCCGGCCCCGTCGAGCCCGGCCCCGTCGGTCCCGGGGACGGCGGGCCCGCCCAGTCCGATGCGCTCGGCGAGCTCGCCGACGATCTCGATGCGCTTGATGGAGTCGATGCTGAGGTCGGCCTCGAGGTCGAGGTCGGGGTCGAGCATCTCCACCGGGTAGCCGGTGCGGTCGCTGACCACGCCCTGGACGGCGGCCAGCAGCTCGGCCGTGCTCCGGACCCCCGCAGGCGCGGACGGTGCCGGGGCAGCGGGTACGGCTGCGCCCGCCGGGACGGCCGCGGCCGGGGCAACGGAGGGGACAGCGGGAGGCACAGCGACGGGCACAACGGCGGGTGCGGCCGGGGGTGCGGCGGCCATGGGTGCCGCACCCGCGGCGCCAGGGGGAGCGGTCGGAGCGGCGCCGGCGGCCGGCCCGACGGCGGGCCCGACGGCGGGCACGGCAGCGGGCGGCAGGCCGGGCAGCGCAGGCAGGCCGGGCGCCCCGGCCGCCGGCACCTCGGCGCCCAGGTAGCGCAGCATCACGTCCCGCTCGGCGGCGACCATCTCGCGCAGGCCGCGCAGGTACTCCTGCACGACCACGGAGACGCCGTCGTCCGGCGCCTCGGCGAACCCAGCCGGGGCGGCGGCGAACCCAGCCGGGACGGCGGTGGACATGGCCGGGGCGGCGGTGGGCGCAGCCGGGACCGCGGCGGCGTCAGCGGGATCAGAGCTCACGGGTGCTCCCTGGGGGTAGGCGGTGGAGGCGGCCCCGGGCCCGGCGTGGGCGCTCGCGGCGAGCGGCGGCATCGTGGGCGCGGCCTGGAAGCTGCCCCGGATCGGGCTGCCGTCGGCGCCCCGGACGAAGGCGCCGTCCACCGTCCAGGCGGGGCCGGGCGCCGGCAGTGAGGGCAGGTCGAGGGCCTCGGTGCGTCCCTCGAAGAGCGCGGTGGGATCGACGGGCACGCCGAGGGTGGCGAGCTGGCCGACCGCGGCGAGGAAGCGGCGCAGGCCGGGCTCGCCGGAGGCGTCGGTGGCGACCATGGCGTGCGGGCGGTCGCCGAGGATCTTGGCGACCTGCTGGGTCAGCACCCGGCCGGGGCCCGCCTCGACGAAGACCCGGACGCCGGCGGCGTACATCGACTCGACCTGCTCGACGAACCGGACGCCGGTGCTCACCTGGTCGGCGAGCAGTCGGCGTACGGCCTCGGGGTCGTCGCCCGGGTAGGGCTCGGCGGTGGTGTTGGACCACACCGGGAACCGGGGGGCGGCGACCGGCAGGTCGGCGAGCCGGTGGGCGAGGAGCTGTCCGGCCTCGGCGACCAGGGGCGAGTGGAACGCGCAGGCCACCGGGATCACGGTCGCCTTGACGCCGTCGGTGTGCAGGGCGGCGACGGCCTCGTGGACGGCGTCCGTGGGGCCGGAGACGACCACCTGGCGCGGGCCGTTGTGGTTGGCCACCACCAGGGTGGGCCACGCCTCGAGCCGGGCGGAGACCTCCTCGATGGGCAGCGCGACGGCCGCCATGGTGCCGGGGTCGCCGCCGGAGCGCTCGACCGACTCCAGGATCGCCGCGCCCCGCGCGGCGCTCAGCTCGAGCAGGGTGGCGTCGTCGAAGGAGCCGGCCGCGGCCAGGGCGGCGAGCTCGCCGTAGCTGTGGCCGGCGGCGACGTCGGGCTCCACGCCGAGGCGTCGCAGCAGCCGGGTGATCGCCAGGGAGGCGATGCCCAGGGTCGGCTGGGCCACGTCGGTGGCGGTGATCGCGGCCTGCTGGTCGGCCCGCTCCTCGCGGGAGAACGCGGTCGGCGGGAACATCGTGCCGGTCCACCGCGACCCCAGCCGGAGCAGGTCGTCGAGGCCGCCGAAGGTGACGAAGAGGTCCTGGAGCATCCCGGGTCGCTGGCTGCCCTGTCCGGGGTAGAGGAAACCGACCCGGGGGACGCCCGAGGGGTCGAGGCCGGCCTCGGGGTCGGCGACGAAGACGCCGTGCCGGGCGTCGCTGCCACCGGCCACCCGGTCGAGCTGGGTGGCCAGCTCCTCCAGGCTGTCGGCGACCAGGGCCACCTGGACCGGGCCCCGGCCGCTCTGCGCGACGGCGGCGGCGAGGTCGCGCAGCCGGTGCCGCTGGCCCGCCGGGTCGCTCGCGCGGATCGCGGCCACCTGGTCGGCCAGCTCGGCGACCGCGCGGCGCGCCTCCTCGGCGTCGGGGGCGCGCAGCAGGAAGAGCTCGTGCGGCCAGTGGTCGGCGCCGAAGGCGGGACGGTCGCCCCCGTCGTAGGAGGAGACCAGGGCATGGAAGTTGGTGCCGCCGAAGCCGAAGGCGCTCACCGCCGCCCGCCGGGTCTCCTGCGGCCAGGGTGCCGGCTTCTCGTGGAAGCGGAATGGGCTGGTCGCGGCGTCGTAGTAGGGGTTGGGCGCGACCATGCCGGCGGTCGGCGGCAGCACCCCGTGGTGCACCGCCTTGACGACCTTGATCAGGCCGGCCAGCCCGGCGGCGCACTTGGTGTGCCCGATCTGGGACTTCACCGAGCCCAGGACCGCGGCGCCCGGCTCCACGCCGGACTCGGTGAACAGCTCGGTCAGGGTCGCCATCTCGGTGCGGTCGCCCACCACCGTGCCGGTGCCGTGCGCCTCGACCAGGCCGATCTCGGCGGCGCTGCGGCCGGCCAGGGTCAGTGCTCGCACCACGGCCCGCTGCTGGCCCTCCTTGCGGGGGGCGGTCAGCCCCAGGTGGCGGCCGTCGCTGGAGCCGGCGACGGCGTCGATCACGGCGTAGATCCGGTCGCCGTCGCGCTCGGCGTCGACGCGGCGCTTGAGCACCACGCAGGCGATGCCCTCGCCGAGGGCGATCCCGTCGGCGCTCGCGTCGAAGGTGCGGCAGCGACCCGTGGGGGAGAGCGCCTTGACCGAGGAGAACATCAGGTAGTCGTTGAGGCCGTTGTGCAGGTCGGCGCCTCCGGCCAGCACCAGGTCGGACTGTCCGGTGCGCAGCTCCTTGCAGGCGGCGTCGAGGGCGGCCAGGGAGGAGCCGCAGGCGGCGTCGACGGTGAAGTTGACCCCGCCGAGGTCGAGCCGGTTGGCGATGCGACCGGCGATGACGTTGGCCAGCACGCCGGGGAAGGAGTCCTCGGTGATGGTCGGCAGCCACTCGTCCAGGTCGTCGGGCAGGTCGCCGAGCAGCTGCGGCAGGAACGAGCGGACGCCGTACGCGCTGCCGAGCTCGTTGCCCGACTCGGCGCCGAAGACCACCGAGGCGCGCTCGCGGTCGAAGTGGCGCGTCGCGTAGCCGGCGTCGGCCATCGCCCGGCGGGCGACCTCGAGGCTCAGCAGCTGGACCGGCTCGATCGCGGCCAGCGAGGCCGGCGGGATGCCGTAGGCGAGCGGGTCGAAGCAGATCGCGTCCAGGAAACCGCCCCATTTCGAGGGGGTGTGGCGCCCGGCCTTCTTCGAGTAGGCCTCGGCGTCGTGGTAGAGCTCGGGGTCCCAGCGGTCGGCGGGCACCTCGGTGACCTCGCTGCGACCCGAGAGCACGGTGGCCCAGAACTCCTCGGCACTGGTCGACCCGGGGAAGAACGACTCCATCCCGATGACAGCGATGTCGAAGGGGTCGGCCTCCGGCTCGCGGATGCGGAGCGGCGAGGTCGCCGGGGCGCCCGGGTCGGAGGCCAGCGCGGCGCTGCCCAGGCTGATCTCGGCGTGCAGGGAGGCCACGGTGGTGACCTGGTCGCGCAGGGTGGCGACCTCGCCGATCATGTACATCCCCTGGGCGCGCTGCCGGTCGGCGTCGACCGGAACCAGACCCTCCTCGGTGCGGACCAGGCCCTTGGAGGCGATGCGCAGCCGGCCGAGGTTGAGCGCCTCGAGCTCGGCCCACCGGGCGTTCGCCTCGGTGCCGGCGCTCTCCAGGTCGGCCTTGCGGCGGGCGAAGGCCCGGACGAAGTCGGTCTCCACGCAGCGGGTGGCGTGCCCGGGGGCGGTCTCCAGCAGCACCGTGGTGCCGCACTCGAGCGCGACCTCCTGGAAGGCCGGCTCGATGGCGCCGGCGGCGACGGCTTCCTCGGTGAAGAGGTAGGCGGTGCCCATCAGGACACCGACCTTGGCGCCGCGGGCGGCCAGCGGGGCGAGCACCGCGGCGGCCATCGCGGCCGAGCGGGCGTCGTGGATGCCGCCGGCGAGCATGACGCGCAGCTCGGAGGGGTCGGCGACCTGCATCAGCCGCTCCACCTGGGCGTCCCAGAGGGCGAAGCTGGAGCGGGGACCGACGTGACCGCCGCACTCACGGCCCTCGAAGACGAAGGAGCGCGCACCGTCCTTGAGGAAGCGGTCGAGCAAGCCGGGCGAGGGCACGTGGAGGTAGGTGGCGATCCCCGCCTCCTCCAGCGGAGCCGCCTGGGAGGGCCGCCCGCCCGCGATCAGCGCCAGCGGGGGCGCCACCTCGTGGATGACCTCCAGCTGCTCGGCGCGCAGCTCGGCCGGGGCGAACCCGAGCACCCCGACACCCCACGGGCGGTCGCCGAGGAGCTCGGCGGTCTCGGTGAGCAGCGCCCGGACCTCGTGGCCGGGCATCAGGGCCAGGGCCAGGAACGGGAGCCCGCCGCCCTCGGCGACGGCCGCGGCGAACGACGCGCGGTCGCTGACGCGGGTCATCGGACCCTGGGCGATGGGGTAGCGGGTGCCGTGCGCGGCGGCGATCCCGGCGCCGGGGGAGAGCGGCGGGGCGGCCGTGGCGGCCTCGAGGTGCTCGGTGACGGCCGACCGCACCGCCTGGACGACGCCGCCCACCGTGACGAACCGCGCGGCCAGCGCGGCGGCCGAGCCGCTGTCCTGGCCCAGCGGCACCAGCTGGCGGTGCAGGTCGGGCCCGAGCATGGCGCGCACCGCGGCCGGGTCGCTCTGCTCCTCCAGCGAGGCGGCCGGCAGGTCGGGGCGGGTGTAGAACCGGACCCCGGCCACGACCCGGGTCTCGCTGCCGTCCATGGCGGCCAGGGCCCGGCGGGCCTCCGCGCCGAGGGAGGACTCGCGCAGCAGGCCGAGCTGGGTGTCCAGGACGACGCCGGCGCCGCCGCCGGCGAGGACGGCGGGCGCGGTGCGCAGGCCGATGCCGCCGCGCAGCCAGACCGGGACGCCGAGCCCGACGAGCTGCTGGAAGAGGATGAAGGCCTCGGTCGGGCCGACCACGCCGCCGGCCTCGCGGCCGGAGGCCAGCAGCCCGTGGAAGCCGGCCGCGACGGCCGCCTCGGCCTCCTCGCGGCTGGTGACCTGGGCGAGCAGGGTCCGCCCGGGAGCGGTCCAGGCGGTGACGAGATCGGTGAGGGTGGAGAGCGCTGCGGAGTCCGCCCGGCCGGTGAGCGCCAGCACGACCACCCCGAAGAGGTCCGGGGAGGCGGCGCCGGGGGTCACCGCGGCGCCGGGACGCAGCCAGCACGACGGCGTACGGCGGCGCCGCAGGTCGTCGGCGGCGGTCGCCAGCGCGGCGTCGTGGGGTGCGTCGAGCAGGCCGGTGCCCCCGGCCCGGTGAGCCGCGGCCACCAGACCCGGGTTCGGCTGTGCGCACGGGTCAGCGGCCACGACCACCTGCTGTGATCCGGGCTCGACAGCGCTCATCGCAAGACTCCCTCCGCCTGATGCGACCTCCGCCGGAGCGGATCGGAGCCTGGGAACCTCCCTAGTTACCAGACGGTCACATTCGGTGAGGAGCCACTGTAAGTCGAAACCTACCCAAGCGTAACCGATGTGACGCAGGTCACATTTACCCTCGCGGGAACCATCCTGAACGTTCCACCGTTCGGAATGGATCTGGTGACGTGGCTCACTCGACGTGCGATGCTCTGCGGTCACTGCGAGTCGCCCGCACCGGGGCGGCCGAGCGCTCGAGGCGCCCTTCGGGGGTGCCGGCGGAGGGACGTACGAAGGCATGCATCGACTCGTCGGAAGCGACACCGGCTTCCTCGCCATCGAGGGCCCGAGCCAGACCTCGACCTGCGTCGACGTGGTCCTCCTCGACCCCGGCGCGCAGGGGCCGCTGGACCTCGCCGGTCTCCGGGAGCGGATCGCCTCGCGGCTGCCGGCCACCCCCGGTCTGCGGCGCCGGCTGCGCGAGGTGCCGCTCGGGGTCGCCCACGGGATCTGGGTCGACGACCCCGACTTCGACCTCGACGCTCACCTGGACCACACCACGCTGGCCCCCCCGGGCGGCGAGGACGAGCTGCGGGCGCTGCTGGCGCGGATGCTGCCGGTGGTCCTGGACCGCTCCCGCCCGCTGTGGCGGCTCACCCTGGTCGACGGCTTCGACGGGGGGCGCCAGGCGCTGGTCTTCCGGTTCCACCACACCCTGGCCGACGGGGCGGGGCTGGTGGAGACGATCACCCGGCTGCTCGACGACCGGGCGGAGGGCAGGCCGCCGGCCCCGGGGTCGGAGCCGGCGGCGGTGCCGGCTCACGACCCGGGCGCCGTACGCCTGCTGCTGATCGCCCTCCTGGGCCAGCTGAGGGCCTGGCTCACCGCCCCCGCGCTGCTGGTCCGCACCGTGCGCCGGTTCCGTGCGGTCGAGCGGCGCAAGACCGAGGCCGAGGTGAGGGTGCCCCGGTCGCTGCGCGACTCCCCGCCCTCGGTGCTCAACCGCTCCGCCGACGCGGCGCGCGACTTCGCCCGGGCCCGGCTGTCCCTGGGCGACCTGAAGGCGGTGCGCGACGCCGCCGGGTGCACGCTGAGCGACGTCGCCCTCGCGGTGGTCGCCGGGGCGCTGCGCGCCTACCTGCTCGAGCGCGACGAGCTGCCCGAGGCTCCGCTGGTCGCCAACGTCCCCGTCGGCAACGACCCGGCCGGGGCCGGCCCCCGCACCACCGGCAACCACTTCTCCAACTACTTCACGCTGCTCCCCACCGACCTGGCCGACCCGCGCGAGCGGCTCGCGGCGGTGGCGGCCGGCACCGCCGAGGCCAAGCTCCAGCTCGAGCTGCAGGGCAAGGACACCGTCCCGGCCTGGATCGACCGCGTCCCGCCGGCGCTGGCCGCCCGGCTGGCCGGCCGGATGGCGGCCCGGCAGCGCGAGGGCGCCGTCGCACCCGACTGCAACGTGCTGATCTCCAACATGCGGGTGCCCGCCCCGTGGACCTTCCGCGGGCAGGAGGTGCCCGACTTCTTCATGACCGGCCCGGTCGCCGACGGCGCCGGCCTCAACATCACCCTGACCGGCTACGGCGACCACCTGACCCTGGCGGTCGTGGTCAACCCGAGCGCCGTCGCGCAGCCCGCCGAGCTCGCGCGCCTCCTCGAGGAGGGCATGGCCGAGCTCCGCCGGGCCTGCGCGGCCGGCCGGCCGGAGGTGGCCTGATGCGTCGGCTCAACGGGGAGGACGCCGGCTTCCTCTACATGGAGCAGCCCGAGCAGCCGATGAACTCGATGGCCGTGGGGGTGCTGGAGCCCGGCGAGCCGCTGACCCTCGACGACCTGCGAGGGCACCTGGCCTCCCGCCTCGAGGAGCTTCCGTCCTTCCGGTGGCGCATCCTCCCGGTGCCGCTGCGCCTCCACCACCCGGTCGCCGTGCCCGACCCCGACTTCGTCCTCGACCGGCACCTGCGCCACGTGACCCTGCCACCCGGCGAGGGGGACGAGGCGGGTCTCGACGCGCTCTTCGCCCGGCTCGCCGAGGAGCACCTCGACCGCGGCCGGCCGCTGTGGCAGGCGGTGCTCGTGGACGGCCTCGACGGGGGCCGCCAGGCGCTGGTCGTGAAGTACCACCACTGCCTGGCCGACGGGGTGGCCGGCATCTACAACTTCTCCCGCCTCTTCAGCGACGCCGCCCACCCCCCGGCGGCCCAGCCCGCCTTCGCGCCCACCGCGCTGCCGGGCCGGGCCCGGCTGGTGGCCGGCGCGCTCGCCGACCACGCCCGGGCGCTGGTCCGGCTGCCCGGGCTGCTGCTGCGCACCGCCCTGGGCATCCGCGCGGTCCGGGCGCGACGGCGTACGGCGAGCGTGGAGGTGCCGGGCTTCGACGGCCAGGCGCCGTGGACCCCGCTCAACGACGCATTCACCCCCGCCCGCCGCTACGTCCGCGCCGCGATCCCGCTCGACGGGGTCAAGCAGATCAAGGACGCCTCCGGGGGCACGCTCAACGACGTGGTGCTGGCCGTCGTGGCCGGGGCGCTGTGCCGCTACCTGCCGACCCGGGGCGGGCTGCCCGAGCGCGCGCTGCTCACCACCGTGCCGGTGAGCACCGAGGAGACCCACGCGCTGACCCGCCAGTGGGGCAACCACTTCTGGAGCTTCACCACCACCCTGGCCACCGACGTCGCCGACCCGTGGGAGCGGCTGGCGGCGATCGGCGCGAGCGCCCGGGAAGGCAAGCAGCGCCTGGAGGCGCTGGGGGTGGGACTGGTGCCGGACTGGCTCGACGTCCTGCCGCCGCTCCTGGTGGAGCCGGCGGCCCGGAGCATGCTGGAGCGCGGGCGGCAGGCGACGGACTCCGTCGACGCCACCATCCTGGTCTCCAACGTCCGGGGCCCCGCGGAACCCTGGTCGCTGCGCGGGCGCACCGTGGTCGACCTGCACGTCGACGGGCCGCCGAGCAACGGCGTCGGAGTCAACGTGATGGTCTGGAGCTACGGCGACCGGCTGTTGCTGGGCTGCCTGGCCTTCGCGGACGCCCTCGACGACCCGGCCGGGTTCCGGCAGGCGCTCCTGGAGAGCTATGACGAGCTGCGGGCGCTGGCCGAGGAGCGCCGCGGCCGGGTCGCCTAGCCGGCACCGGGCCTGCTCGGCCTGCTCGGCCTGCTCGGCCTGCCTGCCCGGCTCTGCTGCCGGGCGACCTGCGGTCTAGCTCTCGGTCGGCGGGACGGCCTCGCCCGGGGTGGCTCCCCCCGGGGTGCCGGGAGCGCTGCCGGAAGCGCTGCCGGGAGCGCTGCCGGGAGCGCTGCCCGGGGTGGCGCCGGCGGCGGCAGCGGCCGCGGCGGCGGCCGCGGCGGCGGCGTTCTCGGCCGCCTCGCGGGCCAGCCGGGCGGCCTGGGTGATGGAGGTGGCGAGGTTGACCAGGTGACCGATGCGGGCCAGCTCGGAGTCGAGGAACTCCGGGCCGCCGCGACGGCCCACCACGTAGAGCTCCTCGCCCACCGGGACCCCGCAGAGCACGAGGTTCTCGTCGGCTGACTCGAGCCGGGTGGGGTGCTCGATGTCGGCCCACTCCACGCTGTCCGGGGCGGCCTCGGTGTGGTCGACGATGACGGCGCCGTCGGGTGCCTTGCGCAGCCGCACGCCCCAGTCGACCCGGAACGACATCGGGATCAGCCCGAGCAGGCGGTGGTGGGCCTCCTCGGGGTGGGCGGTGATCTCCTCGACCACCTCGAGGTCGAGGAAGAGGTTGCCGCCGGCGGCGTACCGGTTGATCCAGATCACCCGCACGCCGTCGAGCTGGCTGCACGCGGAGACGATCGAGTCGGGCATCGTGCCCGGCACGATCTCGAGCAGGACGTCGTCGACCGCGGTGCCGTGGCTGGTCTTCTCCACGATCTCGATGGCCTCGATGTCGCCGCCGGCCTCACCGATCGCGGTCGCCACCCGACCCAGCGACCCGGGGACGTCGGGCAGCTCCACGCGCAGCAGGAAGGGCATCGATGGGGCTCCAGGTCTCGGACGGTCTCGGGTCTCGCTCGGGCGCGCCGGTCCGTCCACCGAGGCGGTGACCGGGGCCGACGCCTAGGACACTAACGAAGACGTGTGTCCTCCGGGTTTCCGGTCCGCCGCGACGCCCCTGCGGCGGACCGGCAGCGGCCCGCGGCTGGACGCCCGGCTCAGGGCTCGCGCAGCCGGTCGGCCAGCCCGGTCGCCCGCTGGGCGCGGCGGGTCACGGCCGCCCGCACCTCGGCCTCGGAGCCGACCACCCGCACCCGCTCCCGGGCCCGGGTGACGGCGGTGTAGAAGAGCTCGCGGGTCAGCAGCCGGGAGTCCTCCGGCGGCAGCAGCACCGTCACCTCGTCGGCCTGGCTGCCCTGGCTCTTGTGGATGGTCATCGCGTGCATGGTCTCCACGTCGCCGAGCCGGGAGGGGGCGAAGTCGCGGGGACCGACCCCGGAGTCGATGACCACGCGGGGGCCGGCCTCGGTGGCGACCACCACGCCGGTGTCGCCGTTGTGGACGCCGAGGGAGTAGTCGTTGGCCGTGACCAGCAGGGGCCGGCCGAGGTAGGAGGTCTCATACAGCGGATCCTGGGTCTCGGCGGTGATCCACTGCTCGACCCGGCGGTTCCAGTGGCGGACGCCGTAGGGGCCGTCGCGGTGGGCGCAGAGCAGCCGGTGCCGGTCCAGGGCTCGCAACGCGCGGGCGGCGTCCCCGGCCTCCGCCGCGTCGCGGACCGCGAGGGCGGTGCCGAGGGCGGCCCCGCGGATGCGCGCGGACGGGTCCGCGTCGGGGACCCACTCGACCTGGGGGTGCCCGGCGGCGAGCACCTCGAGGGCGTGGTCGGCGTCCCCGGTACGCAGCGCCTCGGCGAGCTCGCCGATCTCGGCCCCGAACCGGTGGACGGTGCGCAGCGAGGCGACCGGGGAGTCCTGGCGGCCCTCGAAGCCGCGGACCAGGTCGCTGAGCACCGCCCCGGCGTCGACGGAGGAGAGCTGGAAGGGGTCGCCGACCAGCACCAGGCGGGCGTCCGGGCGCACCGCCTCGAGCAGCCTGGCCATCATCGTCAGCGAGACCATCGAGGCCTCGTCGACCACCACCACGTCGTGGGGCAGCCGGTTGCCGCGGTGGTGCCGGAAGCGGGTGCTGTTGCCGGGGTCGCGCCGCAGCAGGCGGTGCAGCGTGGAGGCCTGGACCCCCGTCAGCTTGGCCCGGTCGGCGGCCGAGAAGCGGTCGGCGGAGTCGTGGACCGCCTGCTGCAGCCGGGCCGCGGCCTTGCCCGTGGGTGCGGCCAGCGCCACCCGCAGCGTCTGCCCGCGGCCGGTGGCCTGGTCGTGCAGGGCGACGAGCAGCCCGGCGACCGCGGTGGTCTTGCCGGTGCCCGGGCCACCGGTGATCACCGAGGTCCACCGCTGCGCCGCGCGCAGGCAGGCGTCGCGCTGCTCGGCGTAGCCGGGCCCGGGCAGCACCCGCGCCAGGGTGGCCTCCACCAGCTCCTCGTCGAGGCGGGGGGCGCCCTGCGCCCGGGCCCGCAGGTCGTCGAGGACCTGGGTCTCCTGCTCGTGGTACCGGTCGAGGTAGAGGAGCCCGCGCTCCCAGCGGAGCACCCCCTGGACCACCAGGGGGCTGGCGGCCAGCGCCCGCTCCCAGGCCGTGGTCTCCGGCCAGGGCAGCACGTCGCGCAGCGGCAGGTCGGCGGTGGCGGCCAGGTCGAGGCAGACCGACCCGGAGCGGACCGCCCGGTTGGTCAGCGCCACCGCCAGCAGCACCATCGGGTCGTGCTCGCCGCCGAGCTCGCCGAGGGCGCGCGCGACGTGCACGTCGCCCGAGGTCAGCAACCCGGCGGTGTTGAAGGTGGCCAGCAGCCCGTCGGCGCCGAGCGCCAGGCGGGCGTCGTGGGCGTCGAGGGGCTCGAAGACGTCGCTCATCGGGGCCGCCTCTCGTCCGCGGGGTGGTCGGGGTGCTCCCCGTCGAGCAGCGCCGAGAGCTCCTCGACCAACGGCACCGGGGGCCGCCACGCGAAGACCCCGCACGGCGACCCGTCGACCACCGGCGTCCCGGGCCCGCACATGCCGCGCAGGTAGAGGTAGAGCACCCCGCCCAGGTGCTGGTCGGGGTCGTAGCCGGGCAGCCGCCAGCGCAGGTAGCGGTGGAGGACCACGGTGTAGAGCAGCGCCTGCAGCGGGTAGTCGGAGTGGCTCATCGCCTCGGCCAGCACCGAGGGCCGGTAGGAGTGGGCGGTCAGCGGGGCGGAGACGTCGCCGAGCCAGTTCGTCTTGTAGTCCACCGTCACGTAGCGGGTGGTCCCGTCGACCGGCACCCGCAGCACCACGTCGATGGAGCCGGTCAGGTAGCCGCGGAGCACCTGGTCGGAGAGGGCCGAGTCGTCCTCGAGGGTCTGCGCGTAGCCCAGCAGCGGGTCGCCCGAGGGGAGGTGTCGGCGCAGCAGGGGGGCCAGGTCGCCGAGGCGTACCGGGCGGTCCCCGCGGGCGGTCCCGCCCGGCTCGTGCTCGTCGCCGCCGACGAGGGGGAGCTCGAAGTCGAGCTCGGCGAGCCGGTCGCGCAGGGGCAGGTTCATCCACGTCGCGCCGCCGGCCAGCGGGCCCAGCGGGCTGGCGCAGACCGTGACCAGGGCGTCGGCCAGCGCCTCGGCCTCGACCTCGACCGGCCACCAGACGCGGTGCTCCTCGACGAGCTCGAGCAGGTGGGCGCGGAAGTCCGGGGCGGCCGGGTCGGCGTGCTCGAGCACCGCGTGCACCAGCGAGCCGAAGGTGGCGCCCATCGGCAGGTCGGCCATCGGGGACGGGACCGCGGCCAGCTCGGGGTGGTCGGGCTCGACCGCGAGGATCCCCAGCTCGGCATGGTCGCCCATCTCCGGCACCTCCTCGGGCTCCGAGAGCGCCCCGGCTCCGGCGCCCTCCGCGCCGGCGGAGGCGGTGGCCGCCGCGGAGAGCGCGGAGTAGGAGGTGCGGCGCCAGTCGGTGTCGACCCGGCGGGTGAAGACGCGGGCCGCCAGCCGGTCGCGCGAGGGCCGGATCGGGGTGGGGTCGGGCGCCTCGTTGGCGGCCAGCTCGGGCTGGAAGCCGCCGGCGTCGCGCCAGTGCCCGAAGATCTCGACCGCCCGGGCGTCGTCGACCAGCGCCTGCTCGTCCGGGACGGCCCCGCCGCCGGGGCGGCGGCCGAAGAGCATCCGGTGCAGGGCGGAGCCGGAGGTGTTGCGCTGGGTCGGCGCATACCAGGCGACGACCTGCGACTTCGCCCGGGTGAGGGTGACGTAGAGCAGGCGCAGCGACTCCCCGGCGTCCTCCCGCCAGTGCCGCGCCACCGCCTCGGCGCGGTGCGGCCCCGGACCGCCCACGTCGCGGCAGCGCTGGTCGGCCGCGTCGTGGAAGAGCGGGACGTCGGGGTCGGAGCCGGTCCAGCGGTTCCACAGGGTGGGGGCGTAGACGACCGGGTACTCCAGCCCCTTGCTGCCGTGGATGGTGACCAGCTGGACCGCGGCGGCGTCGGAGTCCAGGCGCCGGGTGCGCTCGGAGGCCACCTCGAGCTTCTCGTCGGCGACCTGGCTGCGCAGCCAGGCGACCAGGCCGACCGGGCCGAGCCGCTGCTCGACGGCGACCCGGTGCAGCGCCTCCCCGATGTGACGGACGTCGGTGAGCAGACGCTCGCCGCCCAGCCGGGCGAGGACGCGCTCGGTCAGCCCGTCGAGGACGGCGCACTCCAGCACGGCGGCGACCCCCCGGTCGGCGAGCACCTCGGAGAGGACGCGGACCTGGTCGGAGAGCTCGTCGGTGAGCCGGTCGGAGGCCTCGGTGCTCCCGGCGTCCAGCTCGGCGGCAGAACGGCCCACGAAGCAGGTCAGGGCGGCGGCCCGGACCCGCTCGGTGCGGTGCGGCTGCTCCAGCGCTTCGAGGAAGGTGAGCCACTCCGTGGCGGCGGGGGTGTGGAAGACCGAGCCGCCGGCGTTGACCACCGCGGGGACACCCACGTCGGCCAGCGCCCGGTGGGCGGCCTGGAGGTCGGCCCGGCGGGCCGCGAGGACGGCCACGTCGCCCGGCACCAGGGGGCGGCCGTCCCAGGTGGCGCCGCTGGTCAGCAGCTTCTTGATGTCGCGCGCCATGTCGGTGATGACGTGGTCGCGCCAGCGGTCGACCGGCGGCTTGGCCCGGGGCCCGAGACCGAGCTCCTCGCGGCGCACCAGGCGCATCCGGAAGGGGGCGCCCGCTCCGACCAGCCGCGACTCCTGGTGGTGGGCCGCCACCGGGTGGACGACGATGCTGGGGTCGCCCAGCTCGGCGCCCTCCAGGACGGCGTGCAGCGACTCCAGCAGCGGCCGGTCGGCCCGCCAGTTGGTGCCGAGGGTCTGTCGGGTGGTGGCCCGCTCGGCGGCGTGCAGGTAGGTGGCGACGTCGCCGCCACGGAAGGCGTAGATCGCCTGCTTGGGGTCGCCGATCAGCACCAGCGTGCAGGCGCCGTCGAAGGCGCGCTCGAAGACCTGCCACTGCACCGGGTCGGTGTCCTGGAACTCGTCGATCAGCGCGACCTTCCAGCGTTGCTGCATCCGCCGGCGGGCCGGCGAGCCGGGCGCCGCCAGGGCGTCGGCGAGCTGGCCGAGCAGGTCGTCGTAGCTGAGGATGCCGAGCCGGCGCTTGCGCCGGTCGACCTCGGCGAGCACGTCGCAGGCGAACCGGACCCGGGCCGCGGCCTCGGAGTCGGGCGCCTCCTCGAGGGCGGCGGTGGGCTCGACCCGCGCCCGAGGGTCGCCGACCACGGCGCGGGCGATGCGGCGGGCCACGTCGTGGCCCCACGGCGGGTGGGCCTGGCCGGCGAACCGGGCCAGGTAGAGGTCGTCGACGACCTCGTCGGTGAGCAGCTCGAGGTCCTCGACCAGGACGGCGTCGCGGTCGGTGTCGCCGGCCACGCCGAGACTGCGCAGCACGAGCTGGCAGAACTGGTGGATGGTCGCGATGGTGGCGGCGTCGAAGTCGACCAGGGCCGCGGTGACCCGGGCCAGCCGGGCGGCGCGGTCGGCGTCGCCGGCGTCGAGCAGCCAGGCGTGCAGCTGGTTGCCCTCCCGGGCGCAGGCCGGGTCGGCCAGCACCGCGACCGCCTCGTCGAGCTGGGCGCGGACCCGCTCGCGCAGCTCCTGGCTGGCGGCCCGGGTGAAGGTCACCACGAGCAGCTCGTCGAGGCCGGCGACCCCCTCGGCGACGTAGCGGGTGACCAGCGCGGCGATGGTCCAGGTCTTGCCGGTGCCGGCGCTGGCCTCGAGCAGGGTGGTGCCGCTCGGCAGCGGACCGGTGATGTCGAACGGGGTGGGGTGCTCCATCAGATCCCCCTGACCAGCTCGTGGCCGCCGAAGACCAGCGGACCCCAGACCCGCCAGGCGTAGTGGCCCAGCCGGTGGTCCGGGGGCGGGTCGCCGCCCTCGCCCTCGCCCCGGCCACCGCCACCGGCCGCGGCCGTCTCCTCGTCGGGGCGCAGCGGCGCGGCCAGCTGCTCGTAGGGGGCCTGCTCGCCGAAGGCGCGGACGTGCCAGCGGTCGGCGTCCTCCTTGGGGAAGCCGTTGTCGCTGAAGCGGGGGGTCTCCCACTCGCGGCGGCCCTTGGCGTCGGGGTCGGCGTCGCGGCCCCGGAGCACGTGCACCCGCTCCTCCGCCCAGGCCAGGGAGGTCCGGGGCGGCACCGGCAGGGGCTCGCGGAGGCCGCGCTCGTAGACGTCGACCAGGTCGCGCAGCCACCGCCGGGCGTCGGGCTCGGGCAGCGGGCCGATCTGTGCCACCTTGCCGCTGCTGCGGTACTTGCCGATCGTGTGGGTGGTCCAGTTCTCGTCGGGGTGCCCGGCGGCCAGCGCCAGGGCGTCGAGCCAGGAGGCGATCCGCTGCTTGGCGCCGAGGTTGGAGTAGCCGACCCGCACCACGTTGTTGCCGAAGATGTCGGAGACGGTGCCGGTGACCCGGCGGTCGCCAAGGTCGATGTCGACGTCGAGGGTGCGCGGCGTGCCGGTGCGCAGCGACAGGGCCTTCTCCACCAGCGGCCTCACCTTGCCGACCACCTCGGTGAGCACCCCGGCGCCGAGGTCGCGCGGGGGGAGCAGGCCGCGCAGCTGCTCGGCCACCATCGCCGACTGCGGGTCGGCGCCGGCGAGCACGTCGTGGACCAGCCGGTTGCCGACGTCCCACTGCTCCAGCGCGTCGAGGGTGATCGGGATCGCGTCCTTGGCCTCGTCGGCCTCGTACGGGGTGGTGATCCGAAGCCGGTTGACGAAGAACCCCTTGACCGGGTGGCGCAGGAACTCCTGCAGCTCGGCCAGGGAGACCTCGGGGGTGGGGTCGCCGGGAGGCAGGGGCTCGGGGACAAGGTCGCGGACGACCGGCTCCGGCGACCGCGCGGCCAGGGCCCCGGCCAGCGCGGAGCGGTCGAAGGTGAACGGCTCGTCGCCGACCAGGCCGCCCGGCACCAGGTTGGTCTCGTCGAAGGGCTGGAGCGGGTGGTGGATCAGCACCCGGTCGCGGACCGGCTCGGCGGCGGTGCGGTCGAGGGCGTCCAGCAGCTCGCCGAGCGGCACGGCGGGGGGACGCTCGGCGCCGGTGTGCTCGCCGCGCCCGGTGTAGGTGACCACCAGCGTCTCGCCGGCCGCGCCGATGGCGTCGAGCAGGAGCTGGCGGTCCTCGGAGCGGACGTCGCGCTCCCCGGTCAGCGGACGCCGGGCCAGCACGTCGTCGCCGTCGACCGTCGAGACCCGGGGGAAGACGCCGTCGTCGAGCCCGACCAGGCAGACCACCCGGTGCGGGACGGAGCGCATCGGCACCATCGTGCAGACGGTGAGCGTGCCGGTGCGGAAGTTGGAGCGGGTGGGGCGGCCGCGCAGCCGGTGGGCCAGCAGCGACCGGACGTCGGCGTGCCGCAGCCGGGTGTCGTCGCCGTCGCCCGCGCTGGCCGCGATGCGGGCCAGCTCGCGGTCGAGCTGGGCGAGCTGCCAGGCGTCGTCGGCGGAGGTCGCGGTCAGGGAGTGGACGCCGTCGCCGAGGGCCGAGGTCCACTCCCCGGCGGTGGTGGCCACCCGGGCGCGATCCACGAAGGCGTGCAGGCGCTCCACCAGCTCGGTGAACCGGCCGACCAGGTCGAGGTCGCCGTCGCCCACGTCGTCGAGCGGGAGGGTGCCGCCGACCTGGCGGTGGCCCAGCCCCGACACGGCCGCGCCGAGCAGCACCCGGCGCAGCCCCGAGCGCCAGGTGTTGGCGTCGAGGTCGAGGCCGAAGTCGCCCCGGTGGCCGGCGTCGAGGCCCCAGCGGATCCCGGCCTGCCGCACCCAGGTCGCGATCCGCTCCAGGTGGTCGTCACCGAAGCCGAAGCGGGTGCGCACCGGCTCGGTCGCGGCGAGGTCGAGCACCTGGGTGGCCGTGAGCCGGCCGTGGGCCAGCTCGACCAGGGTGGCCGCGACGGCGAGCAGCGGGTTGGTGGCGCCCGGGGACCGGTCGGCGAGCCGGACCCGGAGCTGGTGGGCCGGGTGGCCGGAGCGCGGACCGGCGACGTCGGCGAGGCCGAAGCCCGCGGAGACCAGCGGGGCATAGCTCTCGATGTCGGGGCACATCACGAGGATGTCGCGCGGCTCCAGGGTGGGGTCGTCCTGGAGCAGGCCGACCAGCACCTCGCGGAGCACGTCGACCTGCCGGGCCTGCCCGTGGGCGGCGTGCACCTGGACCGACCGGTCGCCGGGGGCGAGCCGGCGGGCGCCCCGGCGCGCCGCGTCCGGCGCCCGGTTGGCGCGGAGGTCGTCCTGCAGCCAGCCGAGCAGCGTCGGCGGGGTCGGCGGCTCCGGCGGGGCGGGCGGCTCGAGGACGGCGGTCTCGGCGGCCACGTCGAGGGTGCGGCGCAGCTCGCGGGAGTCGCGGCCCAGGGACGCGAGCAGGGGGTGGCCGACCAGGGCCACGGAGTCGTCCTCGGCCCGCGGCACCGGCCCGAGCGTCGAGGCCCCCGCGGCCAGGTCGTCCCAGAGGGCCGCCGAGACCTGCGGCAGCCACAGGTGCACCTCGCGGGTGGCGGCGAGGGCGGCCAGCAGCTCGACCTCGGTGACCGGCAGCCGGGTGTGGCCGAAGAGGGAGAGCCGGGTGGGGAGCTCCAGGCTCGGGTCGTCGGCGCGGAGCCGCTCCAGGGTCCGGGCGTGCCGCTCGTCGGGCGCCGGCAGCCCGACGTGGACCACCAGCCGCCGCCACAGCTCGGCCTGCCAGAGCAGGTCGTCGTCGAGCGGGGTCGTCGTCCCGTCGGTGTCGCGCCCGGCCCGCCAGTCGGTGAGCAGCTGTGGTCGCTGCACGGCGTAGGAGGCGAAGAGGGAGGCGAGCCGGTGGGCCACCGAGAAGCGCCGGGCTCGCCGCAGCTCGTCGCCGTCGTGGTGGCCCAGGTGGGCCGAGAGCGCCTCGAACCCCGGCTCGCCGAGCGACGCGTCGATCACCTCGAGCAGCGGCCAGACCAGCTGGTCGGGCGCCCACGGGTCGTCCCGCTCCCGACCGAGCAGCAGCGCGACGAGCGAGGAGGGGGCCAGGAAGCGGACGCCGGCGCAGACGCCGTCGCCGCGGGAGCCGGCACCGAGCCGGTGGGAGAGCCGCTGGGTGAGCCAGCGCTCCATCCCCTTGACCGGGACGACCACGACCTCCTGCTCGAACGGGTCGGGCAGCGGCGTGCTCAGCAGGCCGCCCAGCTCGTCGGCGAGCTGGGCGGTGCTGGTCGCACGGTGCAGGTGGAGTGGCACGCGCCGAGCATGCCACGCAGCACCGACACCCGGCCGCCAGGTGCGGTCCCGGGTCGGGCGGGTTCCCGGGTCAGTCCCGCGAACGGCGCGAGAGGGTCAGGGTGAGCCCACCGCTGGCCCCGTGCCCGAGCTTGACCAGCAGCGCGTAGGGCTCGCGGTACAGCAGCGATCCCGTCGCGACCGGCGCGGCCGCGCTGACGAAGGTGTAGCCGCCGGGACAGTCGCGGTAGCACGGCCCGCTGAGCGCCGCGGACCACTCGCTGCCGGTGACGGTGACGTCGCTGGCCGCGAGCCGGATCGACGCGGGCCCGTCCGCCGGCACCCGGGCGGAGAACCACTGGCCGGGGTCGGCCGACTCGAAGCGGACGGGTGGTCCCCCGAGCACCAGGTCGGGTGCCTCGAGGATGGAGCGGATGCGCAAGGTGCGGTCCTGGGGCGCCGCGTCCCGGTCGGTCGCCACCACCAGCCGGTGGGTGCCGCCGGCGCGGGCCGGGACGGCGGGCGCGGGACGCAGCCAGGTGGCGGAGCCCTGTCGCCACCACTCCTCCTCGGAGTCGAGGAAGGTGCTCACGCCTGCGGGCAGCGCCACGGTGAGGACGTGTTCCCGACCGCGTCCGGCGGGCAGGGTCACCGGCGGCCCGTCGAGCTCGACGACGTGGGTGGACGCGCTCCGGGCGTCGACCCAGGCGCGGGTGGGGGAGGTGAGTCCGATCCGCGTGCCGCGCCGGACCACGGGGTCGTCCTCACCGAGCTCGTCCCAGACGGCGACGGGCTGCCCGTGCTCGAACGAGGCGCCCTCCCAGCCGTACCAGCGCAGCTCGTCCCCGACGAGCAGGTCGCCGGTCCGGATCGCCCGGCCGCGGGCGTCGCGGCCGGTGAGCTTCACCCGGCCGGTGCGCGGCACGTCGACCCAGGCGACGTCGAGGTAGCCCTGCTGGGGCTTGCCGAGCCGGACCGCGGCGCCGTCCACCGGGACCTCCCGGCCCCGCAGCTTGGTCAGCTGGAGCCGTGTCGGGTCGGCGCAGGCTCCGCGGAACCCGATCGTCGCCCGGCCGGTCGACCGCACCCGGAAGACGTGGCGGAGATTCTCCCGCCGCGTGCCGCGACGGTCGGCCAGGGTCAGGTGCCCCCGGCAGGTGACCCCGACGCGCAGCGTGACCTCGTCGCCGCGACGCGCCCGGAAGGTGATCTCACCGGGCTGCCGGGCTGCCACGCGCAGGGGGCCTTCGCCGTAGGCGCGGACGGCGCGCTTCACCGGCGGGGCGGCCGCCGGCGCCCCGACAGGGGCCTGGGCCGCCCGGCTCGCCGCCCCTTCAGGCAGGGTCCCCTCCGCCAGGGTGCCGCCCGCCAGGGCGGCACCGGACGGCAGCAGTCCTGCCGCCAAGGACAGGACGACGGTGGCGACGGCTCGTCGCATGGCTCCCCCACCCGCGCGGACGGCCCGGCGCCGTCAGGTGCTCCGGACTCTAGTGCGCCCCGGACTCCGCCGGGAGGCCGTCCGGATCAGGTGTCCTCGCCCGGATCGGGCCCCGAGTCCTCGACGTCACCGGCCAGCTGACCGGGATCGGCGTCGGCGAGGTTGCGCTGCTCCTCGGGATCCTCCTCGAGGCCGGCGGGCACGTCGTCCAAGGGGAGCTCCGCGGCAGGGGGCAGGTCGCTCTCCTCGAGGTCGGTGGCCTCCGGGACGAACCGCTCCCCGTCGGGGTCGGTCGGGATCTCGGTCATCAGGTCTCCTCTCGCCACGCCGCGGCGCGCGGGTCGATGGTCTGGGCTGGGTGGTCTGGGCTGGGTGGTCTGCGCTGGGTGGTCGGCCTCAGTGGTCGCGCAGGGCCTCGATCAGCTCGTCCTTCGTCATCGACGACCGGCCCTCGATGCCGAGCTCGCCGGCCCGCGCGCGCAGGTCCTCGTAGAGTTCGGGTCCTTGACGCTGGGTCCGGGCCCCTTGCCCCGGTCCTTGGCGGCCATCGGGTCTCCTCTCCGAGTCAGCGGACGACGAACCAGACGATCGCCATCGCGATCATGCCGAGGAAGATGAGTCCGAACAGGGCCATCACCAGGAACGGCCGTCCGGACTGCTGGGTCGGATCGATCTGGTCCGGGTCCTCACCATGCGTGCTCATGGGCGTTCCGTACCCGGCTCCGGTCGGGTCATGCCCTGCTGACGTCCTGCTGACGAGCGGGTCACGCGCCCGTGCGGCGGCGCAGCTCGGGCAGCACCTCGGCGCCGTACTGGGTGATCATCTCCCGGTAGTGACGGCCCATGTTGCTGACGTAGAGCTCCTCGAAGCCCGCCTCGATGGCCGGCTGGAGGGTGTCGAGGTGCTTCTCCAGGTCGGGGCCGCAGGCGACCTTCTCGGCCGTCGACTCCTTGGTGACCAGCTCGGAGACCTGCTCGAAGTGCTTCGGCGAGGGCAGCACCTGGGCGAGCTCGCCGGGGACCCCGGAGTTGGCCCACAGCCGGTGTGCCTCGTCGACGCCCTGCTCCTCGGTGGGCGCCCAGCAGACCTTCATCCCGATCTGGGCGGGCTTGCCGCCGGACCCCTCGCGGAACCGGCCCAGCAGCTCGGTGTCGGGGGTGGTGGTGATGTAGCCGTCGCCGATCCGGGCGGCCAGGTCGGTGGCCTTGGGGCCGAAGCCGGAGACGTAGATCGGCGGCGGGGCGTCGGGCAGGGTGTAGATCCGGGCGCTGTCGCAGGTGAAGTGCTTGCCGTAGTGGGTGACCACCTCGCCCGTCCACAGCTCGCGGATCAGCCCGATCGCCTCCTCGAGCCGCTCGAGCCGGACGTCGGCGCTGGGCCACGGCTCGCCGTGGATGTGCTCGTTGAGCGCCTCGCCCGAGCCCACCCCGAAGGTGAACCGGCCTTCCAGCATCACCGCGCTGGTGGCGGCGGCCTGGGCGAGCACGACCGGCGAGATCCGGTACGACGGGCAGGTCACCGCGGTGGTCACCGGCAGCGAGGTGGCCTGGCTGATCGCCCCGATCAGCGACCAGACGAACGGGCTCTGCCCCTGCTCGTCGTTCCACGGGTGGAAGTGGTCACTGATCCACAGGGCGTCGAAGCCGGCCTCCTCGGCCAGCACGGCCTGCTCGACCAGCTCGGCGGGGGTGAACTCCTCGGTGGACAGGAAGTATCCGAAGCGCATGGGCGCGCCGTACCCATCGGGTCCCCGAAGGAAAACCACTCGACTGCGCGTGGCGGTCCCGCGGTCCGCCAACTGGTGGGTTGGTGTCGCTCCCGACCACGCAGCCGGCATCTTCCCACCAGTTGTGCGCGAGCCGGCCACTACGTTGGCCGCATGCTGATCGCACTCCAGGGCCACGCCCCCGTCGTCCCCGACTCCGCCTGGGTGGCGCCCACCGCCACCCTGGTCGGACGGGTCCATCTCGCCGAGGGTGCCTCGGTCTTCTACGGCGCCGTGCTGCGCGCCGACAACGAGCCGATCACCATCGGCCCGCGCTCCAACGTGCAGGACAACTGCGTCTTCCACGTCGACCGGGGCAAGCCCCTCACCCTCGGCGAGGGCGTCTCGGTGGGTCACGGCGCCGTGATCCACGGCGCCACCATCGGCGACCACGTGCTCGTCGGGATGGCGGCGTGCGTGATGAACGACGCGGTGATCGGGGACGAGGTGCTGATCGCCGCCGGCGCGGTGGTCACCGAGGGCATGGTGGTGCCTGCGCGCACGCTGGTCGCCGGAGTGCCGGCCAAGGTACGTCGCGAGCTGACCGACGAGGAGGTCGAGCGGCTGCACCACAACGCCGCGATCTACGAGGAGCACCGCGAGCTGCACCGCGCGGGGACCCCCGTGGGCACCGGCGGCACCGGCGGCACGGACTAGGAGGCCGCGGTCGCCCGCCGGGCCCGGGACCTGGCCCGAGGCGCTGGCGGCCCGGGGCCGCGCCTCCTACCGTGGAGGGCATGCGGTCGGTGGCCTGCCTCCTCGACGCGCGCGACCCTGAGCGGCTCGCGCGGTTCTGGGCGCCGCTGCTGGGCCGGGACGCGGTCCCGGAGCCCGGCGGTGTGCTCCTGCTGCCCGGCCCGGACGCCGAGCTCGACCTGGGGCTGGCGCCGACGGGTCCGCGCCCGCCGGGGCCGGCCCACGCACACCTCCACCTGACGTGTGGCACCTGCGAGGAGCAGGACGAGCTGGTGGGCGCCGCGCTCTCTCTCGGAGCGACCCGGCTGGATCTCGGTCAGCGCCCCGAGGAGGGCCACGTCGTGCTGGCCGACCCGGACGGGAACCACCTGTGCGTGCTCGAGCCGGACAACGCGTTCACCCGCGGCAGCGGTCTGCTGGGCGAGCTCACCTGCGAGGGCAGCCGGGAGGCCGGCTTCTTCTGGAGCGCGGCGCTGGGCTGGCCGCTGGTCTGGGACCAGGGTCCGCAGACGGCGGTCCAGCCCCCGTCGGGCGGCACCGTGGTCTCCTGGGACGAGCCGTCGCCGGCGCCCGGTGCCGGCCGTGGCCGGCACCGCCTCCGGGTCCCGCCCGACCCCGGAGGGACGGACGCGACGTTGGCGCGGCTGCTGGCGCTCGGTGCCGTCCGGCTGGGCACGCTGCACGACGGGACGCACGAGCTCGCCGATCCCGACGGCACCGTCTTCTGCGTGGCGGCCGACTAGCGCCGGGTGCCGAGGGAGGCGGCCACCGCGTCGGCGTACGCCACGTAGCCGGCGGCGTTCGGGTGGAAGGCGCCCGGGTCGGTGAGCCCGAGGATCCACGGGTCGGCCGCGTTCGCGCCGTGCCCGACGAACCGTCCGGTCACGTCGACGAACGCGAAGCCGTGGCGCCGGGCGGCGGCACGGATAGTCGAGTTCAGCAGGTCCGCGCCCTCGTTGAGCTGCGCCTGCTCGGCGGGGGAGGCGCGGAGGTAGTCGCCGGCCTCGGGGGAGAAGAGCCGCGGGTAGCCGGTGACCACGACCACCGAGAGCGGCGCCCGGCGACGCACCTTGCGGTAGACGCCGTCCAGCAGCCCAGGGAGCTCGTCGCTGATCCGGGTGCGGATCTGGTCCTGGGTGGCGGTGCACGCCTCGTCGGTGCCGAGCAGGCAGTCGCGGACGGCCAGGCTCCAGCCGATGTCGTTGCCGCCGATGCTCAGGGTCACCAGCCGGGTGTGCAGGTCGAGGGCGTCGAGCTGGCTGGGCTCGACCCCGCCCGGCGCCCCCTCGAGCAGGGTGGTCGTCGTCGCACCGGCACACGCCACGAAGTCGTCGAGCGCGAAGCGGAACCACCACCACCGCAGGCCGTCGAGCAGTCCGGCGTAGGAGGAGGACTCCGATCGTCCGCAGGTCGCCGAGTACGGCGGGACGCCGTAGCCCGCGCCGTAGGAGTCGCCGAGGGCGTCGTAGTCGAGCGAGAAGGCGCCTGGCCGGGGCGGCTCGGGAGCGGCGGTGGAGGACGCCGGGAGCAGGACGGCGAGCAGCGTGGTCAGGAGCGCGACGAGTGCGGTCGCGACAGCGACCCGCGAGGTACGACGGACGGTCATGCTTGACGGTAGGACCCGGGCCGGGCCGCTGGAAAGGGTGGACGAGGTCGGATCCCACGGACGCCCCTCATTTGTCAGCGGCGCACGAGCGGTGGTGGGATCAGCGCATGGCGGAGCAGACCATCGGCGTGGTGGGCGGCGGCATCGTGGGGCTGGCGGTCGCGCGGGAGCTGACCCGTCGCTTCCCGGGCGCGCGGGTGACGGTGCTGGAGAAGGAGGACCGGCTGGGCGCGCACCAGACCGGCCACAACTCCGGGGTGGTGCACGCCGGCATCTACTACCGGCCGGGCAGCCTCAAGGCTGAGCTGTGCACCCGGGGCCGGCTACTGCTGCGCGAGTACACCGCCGAGCGGGGCCTGCCCTACCAGGAGTGCGGCAAGCTCGTGGTCGCCGTCGACCGCTCCGAGCTGGCCCGGTTCGACGCGCTGGAACGGACCGCCCGGGAGAACGGCGTCCCCGGGCTGCGTCGGGTGGAGGCGGCCGGGATCACCGACATCGAGCCGCACGCCGCGGGCCTGGTCGCCCTGCACTCCCCGGCCACCGCGATCACCGACTACGTGGCGGTCGCGCAGGCGTACGGCGAGGACGTGGTCCAGGCGGGTGGACAGGTGCTGCTCTCCACCACGGTGACCGGGATCCGGCGCGGGACCGGCGGGATCGAGGTCGCCACGGAGCAGGGCCGGCACCGGTTCGACCGGGTGGTGGTCTGCGCGGGTCTGCACGCCGACCGCGTCTCCCGGATGGCCGACGGCGTCGACGGCCCCCGGATCGTCCCGTTCCGCGGGGAGTACATGGAGGTCGCCCCCGCCAAGCGGGAGCTGGTCCGCGGCATGATCTACCCGGTGCCCGACCCCCGCTACCCGTTCCTGGGGGTGCACTTCACCCGGCGGGTGACCGGCACGCTGGAGGTCGGGCCGAACGCCGTCCTCGGGCTGGCCCGCGAGGGCTACGGCCGCGGTGAGCTCGACCTCGCCGACGTCCGGGCGATGGCGTCCTGGCCCGGCACCTGGCGGATGGCCTCGCAGCACTGGCGCACCGGGCTCAAGGAGGTGCGGGGCAGCCTCTCGGTGCGCGCCTACATGCGGGCGGCGAGCCGGTACGTGCCGGAGATCGGCGCGGCCGACGTGGTCCGCGGCAAGGCGGGGGTCCGGGCCCAGGCGGTCGACCGCGACGGCTCCCTGGTGGAGGACTTCCGCATCGGCCACGAGGACGGGGTGACCACGGTCCGCAACGCCCCCTCGCCGGCGGCGACCTCGAGCCTGGCGATCGCCGAGCACGTGGTGGACCGGATCATTCGGCAGGCTTGAGCGCGCAGGACGCGGCCCGACGCGCTGAGGTCCAGACGCCGGACCAGTCCCAGTGGGGTCCCTCGCGGACGGTCCGGTAGCCCTTGAGCGAGGCCCAGTCGGGCGTCCCGGACTGGCCGCCTCTAGTCCTCGGGCGGCTAGTTGAGCGGCCGCGTCGACTCCGGCACCCCACCGCCGCGGTGCACGTCCTCGACCAGCTCCTGCAGGGCGGTCAGGGCCACCCGCTGCGACATCGGGCCGTAGGAGACCCGGGCCACGCCCAGCTCCTCGAGCCGCCTCAGCGGCGGCACGCCGGGCAGGCCGATCAGGGTCAGGCGCTGCGGGCCGAAGGCCTCGACCAGGGTGGCGACCTCGGACTCGTCGAGGACGCCCGGCACGAAGACGACCGGGGCGCCGGCCTCCAGGTAGGCGCGGCCGCGCTCCACCGCGTCGGCCAGCACCCGGCCCCGGTCGCGGTCCTTGCCGAGCACGAAGGCGTCGGTGCGGGCGTTGAGGACGAAGTCGGGGACCCCCTCGGCGCGGGCGGCCTCCATCACCTGCTCGACCACCCGGACCGCCTCGTCGAGCGGCTTCATCTGGTCCTCGATGTTGGCGCCCACCACGCCGACGCCGATCGCCCGGCGCACGGTGTCGCCCGCGTCGCCGTACCCGGCCTCCAGGTCGGCGCTGACCGGCAGGGAGGTGGCCTCCACGATCCGGGCGACCTCGCCCAGCATCTCGTCGACCGGGATGCGCTCGCCGTCCTCGTAGCCGCGAGACGCGGCGATCGAGTGGCTGGCGGTGGCCAGCGCGACGGTGCCCTCGGTCCCGGCGACCACCTTGGCGGAGATCACGTCCCAGACGTTGACCACGGTGAGCAGCCGCGGGGCGGTGTGCAGCCGGAGCAGCTCGCCGGCCCGGGCGCTGATCTCGGGCAGCGCGGTCACGGTCGGCCCAGGATCAGGCAGGCGGCGGCCCGTCGGATCCGCCAGGGAAGGACGGGGACGGTCTCGGTGAGCCGGTTGATCACGGGTGGTGCCTCTCTGTGGTGCTGCGTGTGCGTGGTGCTGCGTGCTCAGGGCGCGCCGAGGAAGCTCGGCGGCGCAGGTCGTACCCCTCCCCGTGGCCGGCGAAACCCCGGCTCCGGCATGAACGACCGCCCGTCGGGAACAGGACCCCCGTCCCACCACGAGACCCAGGAGGAACAGATGACGCACCGCGCCCGACAGCAGGAGGTCGCCGAGGCGTTGGGGGTGGTCCCGGAGATCGACCCGGCGGCGGAGGCCGAGCGGCGGATCGCCTTCCTCGCCGACTACCTCACCGGGTCCGGCGCCTCGGGCTACGTGCTGGGCATCTCCGGCGGCGTCGACTCCACCGTCGCCGGCAAGCTGGCCCAGCTGGCCTGCGGGCGGGCGGGCGGGCGCTTCACCGCGATGCGCCTGCCGCACGGCACCCAGGCCGACGAGGACGACGCCCGTGCCGCCCTCGACTTCATCGCGCCGCACGAGGTGCTGACCGTCGACGTCAAGCCCGCCGTGGAGCCGCTGCACGCCGCCACCACCCCGAGCGGCGGCTACGCCGACCGCGGGCAGGCCGACTTCGTGAAGGGCAACATCAAGGCCAGGCTGCGGATGACGGCCCAGTACGCCGTGGCCGGACGGCTGGGTGCGCTGGTGATCGGCACCGACCAGGCCGCGGAGGCGGTGATGGGCTTCTTCACCAAGCACGGCGACGGGGCCGCCGACGTCACCCCGCTGGCCGGCCTCACCAAGGGCCAGGTGAAGGAGATCGGCAGCCACCTCGGCGCGCCGGACCAGCTGGTCCAGAAGGTGCCGACCGCCGACCTGGAGGAGGACCGTCCCGCGCTGCCCGACGAGACGGCCTACGGCGTGACCTACGCAGAGATCGACACCTACCTGACCGGCGGCGACGTCTCCGAGGAGGCGCGGCGCGTCATCGAGTCCGCCTACGACCGGACCGCCCACAAGCGTGCCCTGCCGGCGGCGCCGGTCGAGCTGGGCTGAGCCGCCTCAGGCGGTCCGGCGCGGGGCCCGCCGGTCGACCGGGCGACCCAGCAGGGGCGCCACCAGGTCTCTGATCGCCGGCGACGGCCGCAGTCCCAGCTCGTCGGCGAGCAGGCGGCGGTAGCCGTCGAACTGGCGCAGCGCCTCCGCCTGGTTCCCTTCGGCCAGGTGCACCTCGATCACCCGGCGGTGGGCGCTCTCCCGGAGCGGCTCGGACTGCACCGCCGCCAGCCCGGCCCACAGAGCGTCGACGAAGCGGCCCTGCTCGCGCAGCCGTCCGGAGTAGCGCTCGAGGGCGTGCAGCCGCCGCTGCCGGTAGCTCTCCCGCTCGACGACCAGCCACTCGTCGTACCAGTCGGGGAGCAGGTCCTCGGCGAGGATGGCCAGCTCGGCGGTGGTCGGGTGGTGCGGAGGGTCCTGCTCCTGCAGGACGACCGTGAGCCGTTCGCCTTCCCACAGGTCGACCTCGAGGTCGGGGGAGAGGGAGACGGTCGACGCCTCGCTGCGCACCAGCTGCCGCCCGCGCGGGCGGGGCAGCCGCCACAGCACCGAGCGCAGGTTGGAGGCAGCCTGGGCGCCGGGGGTATCCGGCCACAGGCGCTCGGCCAAGGGGGTGCGCCGTGCCCGGTAGTGCCGGCAGCTGATGGCCAGGTGTGCCAGCAGCCGCTGCGCCGGGGCGGAGAGCCGCACCGGCTCGTCGTCGAAGTCGAGCTCGAAGCCACCCAGGAGGGAGAGCCGGAGAACGGGTGCGAAGGGGGCCATGGCTGCCTCGCGGAAGACGTGCGCGGGGAGGTCCCTGGTCTGGAGCCTCCGTGCCGGACGACGTACCCCGTGTCGGCGGGGCCCATGCCAGACCGGACCGTGTGGGGGGCGACCATCCGCCACGCGTCGGAGGCGGCACGGCAACGGTCGCGTCCACGCCGGGCCACACCCCCGGGAGGCGGCCGTCCGGGAGCGTGCTGGTCGGGGAGCGAGAGCCGCTCCCACGACCGAGAGGCTCGACATGTACCGGCACACCAAGCAGCTCCAGAACCAGGTCAAGCCCGAGCGTCCCGATGCGCTCTTCGCCGCGAAGCTCCAAGAGCTCGTCGGCGGTCAGTTCGGCGAGATGACGGTGATGATGCAGTACCTCTGGCAGGGCTGGAACTGCCGCATCCCCGGCAAGTACAAGGACATGATCCTCGACATCGGCACCGAGGAGATCGGCCACGTCGAGATGCTGGTGACGATGATGGCCCGCCTCCTCGAGGGCGCGCCGTCCGAGACCCAGGCGCAGGCCGCCGCCGCCAACCCGGCGCTGGCCGCGGTGCTCGGCGGACAGAACGTGCAGCACGCGATCGTCACGGGCGGCGCCGCCATGCCGACCAACAGCCAGGGTGTGCCGTGGAACGGCGGCTACATCGTCGCGAGTGGCAACCTGCTGGCCGACTTCCGCAGCAACGTGGCGGCCGAGGCCCAGAGCCGGTTGCAGACGGCGCGCGTCTACCAGATGACGGACGACCCGGGGGTCAAGGAGACGCTCCAGTTCAACCTGGCGCGCGACACCTACCACCAGCAGCAGTGGCTGCTGGGGATCGAGCAGCTCATCGAGGACGGCTTCACCGACGGGCTGGAGGACTCCCTCAAGGAGGTGGAGGACGACGAGCCGGGTCGCACCTTCTACTCGTTCACCGAGGGCAGCCGGGCCGGCGAGGGCCGCTGGGCCCAGGGCACCACCCTCGTCGGCGACAAGGAGCTGATCTTCACCGAGGGCGTGCCGCTGGCCGACGACATCAACCAGGTCCCGGCGCCGGACCCGCTGCTCTTCGCCACCTACGACGGCAGCATGGGCCCCGGCACCCCGGGCAACGCGGCCGGCTCGCTGAAGCAGGGTGCGGAGAACCTCATGAACAAGGCCAAGGAGAAGCTGACCGGGGAGTGACCCGGTCCGCGGACGAGGGGTCTCGCCATGCTCGAGCTCGTGATCCGGCCGATGGCCGACGCCTTCATGCAGGTCGGTGTCTTCGTCGCCCTGCTCGCCGTGCCCTTCGGCTGGGCACGCTACCGCTGGGGCGCGAGGTTCGACTCGGCGCTGGAGCGTCACCGCGGCTGGGGACCCGTGGTGGCGGCGCTGCTCACCGTCCCTCCCGGGTGCGGGGGCGCCATCGTCGTGATGGCGGTCTACGCCCGGGGGGCGGTGAGCTACGGCGCCGCCGTCGCCGCGCTGGTGGCCACGATGGGGGACGCCACCTGGGTGCTGCTCGCCGCTGAGCCGCTGCTCACCCTGCAGCTGAAGGTGCTGCTGGTGCTCACCGGCGTGGTGACCGGGTACGTCGTCGACCTGGTCGGGCTCGATCCCCTCCGCCGTGCGTCCGGCCTGTCGCGGGGTGGTGCGCCGTCCCCGTCCCCGTCCCCGGCGGCCGGTGGCGGTGTGCCTCGGGCGTCGCGCCCGGGCGGCACCGGGAGTTCGGGGACCGTGCCGGTGGGGGTGCTGCACCGCGCCGAGGGGGGCGGCGCCGGCACCCTCCCGGCCACCACCTGGCACCAGCTGGGCGTGCTCCCCAGCGCCCTGTGGCTGCTGCTGGCAGCCGGGCTGCTGGTCAGCATGCCGGTGACCTTCCAGCTGCTGGACCCCGCGGCGGTCGGGGAGTCCCTGCTGGGCGGGACCGATCCCTACCTGGCGCTGGGGGCGGTCGGCACGGCGCTCTGCCTGGTGGCCTTCGTGCGCGACGGCTGCGTGGTCGCCGACGACGACGCGGAGTCCGCCAATCCGTCGTCGATGGCGCAGGTCCTGCGGCAGGGCGGCCGGGAGGTCGCCTTCGTGACCATCTGGGTGACGGTTGCCTACGTCGCCTGGGCGCTCCTGTCCACCGTCACCGGGTTCGACGGGTCCCAGCTGCCGCTGCTCGGCGTGGCCGGGGTCGTCGCGGGGGCGCTGGTGGGGCTGATCCCCGGGTGCGCGGTGCAGATCGTCTTCGCCGGCATCTTCCTCACCGGCGGGATGCCGCTCTCCACGCTGGTCGCCAACACCGTCAGCCAGGACGGGGACGCGCTGATCCCGCTGCTGGCCACGCAACGACGGTCAGCCCTCCTGGCGACCGTCATCACCACCGTCCCCGCCCTGGTCGTCGGCAGCGCGCTGCTGCTGCTCGGCTGACGACACCCACGACCTGCCGAGAGGTGAACGACATGCCCCTGACCCACACCACCCGACTCCACCTGTCCCTCGCGGTACTGATCGCCGTCGCCGGGGGTACGGAAGGACTCCTGACCGCGGTCGCGGTGACCGCCCTGCTGGCACTGCGGGAAGTGGTCCGGCACCGGCTCACCCCCGCGGCCCTCACCCATCCCCACCCCCACACCGACGAGGAGATGAGCGGAGATGACCTCACTGTCCCTGCAGGACGAGGCCCAGCTCGGCGGCCCCTGGAGCGTCCTGACCCGGCAGAAGCGCGACCACGTGCTGCTTGACGAGCTGCTCGGACGGCTGCCGCGGACGCCCGGGCCCGAGCAGGACGAGGTCCTGCAACGGATCTACCGCCTGGTCTTCCCGCACGCGTTCGCCGAGGAAGCCGTGCTCTGGCCGGTGATCCGCCGGGTGCTGCCCGACGGCGAGCAGCTGACACGTCAGGTCGAGGAGGAGCACCAGGAGGTCAACGAGCTGGTCACCCGGCTCGAGGACGGCGTCGCCGGCACCGAGCGCGAGGCGCTGCTGGATCGCCTCGCGGCGGTGCTGCGCGAGGACGTCCGCGACGAGGAGGACGGGCTGCTGCCCAGGTTGCAGGAGAGGGTGACCCCGGCCCGGCTCCGCCGGCTCGGCGTGGCCTGGGAGGCGACCCGCCGGATCGCCCCGACCCGGCCGCACCCGGTCGTCTCGCGGCGCCCCCCGGGCAACGTGCTGTCGGCGCTGCCGCTCTCGGTGCTCGACCGGGGCCGTGACCTGGCCGAGGCGGGGACCCGCCGGGGGCCGGCGTCCCTGCGGGCGCCGTTGGCGACCGGGAGCCGGGCCCTCGCGGCGGCCGCCGGTCGGGTCGAGCGGTGGGGCGTCATGCGCCGGGGCGAGGCGCCGTCGACGAAGGTGGAGGAGCCCTAGCCGCTCGCTGCGGCTCAGCCCGCTGACTTCTCCGTCAGCGGGACGACCATCACCGGGCAGCGGGCGTTGGCCAGCACGGCGCGAGCGCGGGAGCCGAGGCGCGGCGAGATCGGGCCTCCGCGCCCGTGGCGACCGATCACGACCATGCGCGCGCTGCTGGACCGCTCCACGAGCGCGTCCGCCGGCCAGTCGTGGACCACCTCGACCTCGGGTGCGGCCGATCCGGCCGGGGCCACGTGAGCGGCCGCCGCCTTGCTGACCGACTCCTGGGCCGCCTTCTGCCACTGGCCGTCCTTGGCCAGCAGGTCGTCGTACGGGCCCGGGGCGTGCCAGGCGTGCACCAGCCGGGTGGACCACCCGTGCAAGGACGCCTGCGCGAGTGCCGCCTGCACCACCTCGCGTGGCCCGCCGTCCTCGTGCACCCCGACGAGGAGCAGGTCGGACCGGTCGCCCTCCTCCTGCTCCCCGGCCGGCACCGAGATGACCGGGCAGTGCGCGTGGGCCGCGACCCGCGCGCTGGTCGAGCCGGTGACCAGGCGCACCAGGCGGGGCACCTGCTGATGCTGCAGCACGACGCGGGAGGCGTCCCGGCTCAGGTCGCTGAGCAGGGCGCCGGGGGCGCCGTGGCCGACGGCCGTGGCGATCGGGACGTCGATGCCGAGCTCGCGGGCGAGGCGGGCAGCCTCGTCGGCGACCTCGGTCGCGAGCTCCTTCCCCAGCTCGGCCCAGGAGTCCTCGTAGGTGACGAGCACGGTGCCGGGCGGTGGCGGGGGCGTGGGCACGACCGCATGCACGAGGGTGAGGCCGGCGCCCAGTCGGCTGGCCTCTCCGAGAGCGAAGCGCAGGGCCTCGGTGTTCTCCTCGGGACCGGTGACTCCCACCAGGACGGGCTGGGTGCTCATGGCTGCCTCCTCGTGCCTAGGGACGCGCCGCAGGACGATCGCCTGCGTCCTCCTCACACCGTAGCCCTGTGCTTCTGCCGGAGCGGCAGCCCCGCGAGACCGTCGTCCTGGATGCCGTCGCGCTGGAGACGCTGGCGCACCCGCTGCGGAGCCGTCTGCTCGGGATGCTGCGGGTCGACGGCCCGGCGACGGCGAGCGGCCTGGCGGCCAAGCTGGGGGAGTCGAGCGGGCTGACCAGCTATCACCTGCGCAAGCTCGCCGACGCCGGACCGGTCGAGGAGGACCCGGGTCGGGCGAGCCGCCGCGAGCGGTGGTGGCGTCCCACCCACGAGGTGACCAGCTGGCCGACGGCCGACTTCCTGGGCAACGCCCCGGCGTACCGGGCCACCCAGTCGCTGCGGCGCAGGCACGGGAGATGACCGCGGAGATCTGGGAGGTGGTGCAGCGCTACCGCGCGGCGCCGGTCCCTGAGGACGCCTCGACCGCGCGGGTGATGTGGCTGCAGCACCTGGTGCCGTTCCGCGACGAGCTGCCGCTGTGACTCCCCGGCTGGCGGCGATGGACGACGAGCGCGCGGTGCGCCGACGGGTCCTGCTCGTGGCCCAGGGCGTCTACCGCGCGGCCGAGGAGTCCCGGCCGCGCCGGCCCTTGGCGGGCAGCATCTCGGCCGCCGGCTCGGAGTAGGCCACGCTCACCGGCCGGTCGCCCTCGAACCGGACGGAGGTCACCGAGCACAGCGTGCACTCGCGACGGCGCGGGTCGTGCAGCAGACCCCGCCCCTCCAGACGCCGGCGGGCGATCCAGATGGGCAGCTGGTGGGAGACGAGCACCGCCTCGTGCCCCGCGGCGGCGTCGCGGGCGGCCGCGACGGCCGCGAGCATCCGGTCGGCCACCTCAGCGTAGGGCTCGCCCCACGACGGCCTGACCGGGTTCCACAGGTGACGCCAGGCCGAGGGGGTGCGCAGCACCCCGTGGCCACCCTCGAGGCGCCAACCCTCCAGGCGGCTCGACGACTCCGTCATCCGCTCGTCGGTCGTCGCCTCGAGACCCAGTCGTGCGCTGAGGGCCTCAGCGGTCTGCCGGGCGCGCAGCAGCGGCGAGGAGACCAGGTGGACGATGTCGCGTCCGGCGAGGACCTCGGCCACCCGCTCGGCCATCGCGTGGCCCCGCGCCGTGAGCGGGTAGCCGTCGAGCCGGCCGTAGAGGATGCCGTCGGGGTTGTCGACCTCGCCGTGACGCACCAGGTGCACCACGGTCGGGCTCGCAGGTCCGGCCATTGGCGTGGTCATGACCCAGTAGTACCCGGTTGTGCCACACTCCCCGCGTGGCTCGACGGAAACTGGACCTCTTCTGGCTCACGGGTGCGCTGCTCATCCTGGGCCACCTGGCCTTCCGCGGCTGGGCGCTGTCGGGGTCCTGGTTCTACTTCGACGACCTCGCCTTCATGTCCCGGGCGATGAATCTGCCGTTCGGTGCCGAGTACCTCCTCGAGTCCTACGGCGGGCACCTGATGCCGGCCGGGTTCGCGGTCACCTGGCTCCTGACCGAGTACGCCGCCTACGAGTGGGAGGCCTGGGCGGCGGTGCTGCTCGCCCTCCAGGCGCTCGCGGCCGTCGGCATGTTCCGGCTCCTCGTCTCCATGTTCGGACGCCGGCCGATGGTGCTGGCGCTCCTGGCCGTCTACCTGACGTGGGTCTTCACCCTCTCCGCCGGGATCTGGTACGCCGCCGGCATCAACCAGCTGCCGCTGCTGATCGCCCTCGCCTTCGGCCTGACCTCCCACCTGGCCTACCTGCGGACCGGTCGCCTGCGGCACCTCCTCGCGACCCTGGCCTGGACCGTGTTCGGGCTCGTCTTCTACGAGAAGACGCTGGTCGTCTTCGCCCTGTACGGGCTCGTGGCGCTCGGTTGGTTCGCCTACGGCGGCCTCGGTGAGCGGTTCGGGCAGCTGTGGGCCCGCTACCGCACCGGCCTGGTCGCACATGTGGCCCTGGCCGGCGCCTACATCGCGATCTACGTGCAGATCGGGTTCACCGGCGGCAACTCCGACGGGAGCCCCATCCCCTGGGGTGACGTGCTCGGCAACTTCGTGGTCGTCACCTTCGGGCCGGCGCTGATCGGCGGCCCGCTGACCTGGCAGCCCCTGGAGAACGGCTCGTTGGCCGATCCGTCGCTGGCGGTGGTCTCCGTGGCCTGGGTGGTGCTCGTCTGTGCCGCCCTCTACGCCGACCACACGCGCACGATCAGCCGGCGTGCGTGGGGTCTGATCGGTTCCCTCCTGGTGATCAACATCGTGCTGCTGACCTCGGCGCGCGCGGGCGCGGTCGGCGCCGACATCGCCCGTGAGTACCGCTACCAGACCGAGCTGGCCGCGATCGCGGTCCTGGCGATCGGGCTGGCCTTCCTGCCGTTGCGTGGGGCCGTCGAGGTCAACGAGCCGCGCGAGGGCAGGCCTCGCTCCTTCGAGAAGCCCCTGCTGGTCGGCGCCATCGCGGTCTGCGTGACGGGGCTGTCCCTCGTCTCGAGCCTGCGCTACCTCGAGAACTGGCAGGAGGAGAACCCCACCCCGCCGTACTTCGACAACGTCTGGGCCACCCTCCCCGACCAGGAGGACCCGGTCCCGCTGGTGGACGCCCGCGTCCCACCCGAGGTGCTGTGGGGCTTCAACTACCCGGAGAACACGCACGGCCGCCTGTTCCAGCGCTACCCCGACGAGATGACGTTCCCCAGGAGCGCCGTCGACGACCTCTGGATCATCGACGGGGAGGGCGAGGTGATCCCGGTCAAGATCGATCCGGTACGACGCGCGCTTCCCACCAAGGGCTGCGGCTACAAGGTGGAGCAGGGTGCGCTCACCTCGGTCCTGATGGACGGCCCGGTCCTGGGCTCCTGGTGGGTGGAGGTGGAGTACGACGCCGACAAGGCCACCGAGATCAGCCTGAAAGCCGGGACCACCCATCACCAGGTGCAGATCCCGGCTGGTGTGCACTCCCTCTTCGTGCTGACGGAGAGCGAGTACAGCCGGATCCGGATCGGCAGCTCGGAGGACGCCGGGCTGTGCATCTGGGACGTCTCCCTGGGGCCGATCAAGGGTGAGCAGTAGCCGCCTCGGGCAGCCGAGGCCTCAGAGCGGGAGCTTGCGGAAGAGCGGCCGCGGCACGTGGCGCAGGCCCGACATCACCCCGCGCATCGCGCCCGGCACCCAGACCAGGTCGGTGCCGGAGGCGACCGCCTTGGTGACGGCCTTGGCGACGTCGTCCGGGCCCACCGCCAGCGGGGCCGCCTCGCGGCCCCGGGTCATCTTGGTGTGCACGAAACCGGGGCGCACCACCACGACCCGCGCGCCGGTGCCGCGCAGCGCCTCGCCGAGGCCGAGGTAGAAGCCGTCCATGCCGGCCTTGGAGGAGCCGTAGACGAAGTTGGAGCGGCGCACCCTCTCGCCGGCCACCGACGAGAGGGCCACGATCACCCCGTGGCCCTGGCGGCGCATGACCGAGGCCAGGCAGACCCCGACGCTCACCGGGGCGACGTAGTTGACGCTCGCGTGCTCGACCGCCGACGCGTGGTCCTGCCAGGCGGTCTCCTCGTCGCCGAGCACCCCGAAGGCGACCACGGCCACGTCGATGTCGCGCTCCTTGGCGATGGACTCGATGAGGGCGGGGTGGGTGTCGGTGTCCTGGGCCTCGAAGTCCACCGCCTGCACCGTGAGCCCGAGGCCCTCGAGCTCGGCGACGGCCGCGTCCCGGCGCTCGCCGGGGCGGGCGGCCAGCACGACGTACGGCGCGCCGGTCTCGGCCCAGCGGCGGGCGGTGGCCAGCGCGATCTCGCTGGTCCCGCCGAGCAGGAGGAGGGTCTGGGGCTGGCCGAGGGCGTCGAGCATGAGGGTCCTTGTCGGGTGTCGAGGTCAGAGGTCGAGGCGGCGGGACAGGTCGGACTGGAAGCTGCGGTCGGGGTCGACCCGGTCGCGCAGCGCGCGGAGCTCGGGCAGGCGCGGATACATCGCCGCCAGGGCGTCGGGGCGCAGGCGTGAGTCCTTGGCCAGGTAGACCCGTCCGCCGGCCGCGACCACCGCGGCGTCCAGCTCCTGGAGCAGCGGTGCCAGGCCGGGGGTCGCCGGCACGTCGTAGGCCAGCGTCCACCCGGCGGTCGGGAAGGAGAGGAACCCGGGGTTGCCGGGGCCGAAGCGCTTGAGCACGGCGAGGAAGCACGGGAGCCGCCGTTCCGCGATCGTCTCCAGGATCCGGGCGAGCGCCTGCTCCGCGCCGTCCGGGACGACGAGCTGGTACTGGACGAAGCCGTGCGGGCCGTAGGCGCGGTTCCAGCCGGCCACCCCGTCGAGCGGGTGGAAGAACTGGCCCAGCGACTGGATCTCGCCGCTGCGGTGGCGCGGCGCCTTGCGGAACCAGGCCTCGTTGAAGGCGCGGACGGCGGGCAGCGAGACGAGGTTGACCGGCGGGGTGAGGGGCAGCGCCAGCAGCGGGTCGCCCGGGAGGGGGAGGGGCCGTTTGGCCCGGCGGCCGGTCAGCTCCTCGCGGCGGGCGTGCTCGCCGAGGGTGAGCACCGAGCGGCCGAGGGCGCGGCCACGGGCGAGGGTGTCGATCCAGGCGACGGAGTAGGTGTAGCGGTCGTCGGCCGCGACCATCTCGCGCATCACCGACTCCAGGTCGGGCAGCCGGCGGGTGGTGACGCTGGCCCAGCCGGTCTCGACCGCGATGGTGCGCAGCGTGGCGCGGAGGATCATCCCGGTCAGGCCCATCCCGCCGACGGTGCCCCAGAAGAGGTCCGGGTCGCCCTCGGGGGTGACGGTGCGGGTGCTGCCGTCGGCCAGCACCAGGTCGAAGGAGACCACGTGGTTGCCGAAGCTGCCGGCGACGTGGTGGCTCTTGCCGTGCACGTCGCAGGCGATAGCGCCGCCGACCGTGACGTAGCGGGTGCCGGGGGTGACCGGCACGAAGCGGCCCAGCGGCAGCAGGACCCGCATCAGGTCGTGGAGGCTGGTGCCGGCCGAGACCTCGATCGTGCCGTCGAGGCCGAGCTCGCCGTAGGCGGTGGGCAGCGGGGCCAGCACCTCGCCGCCGGCGTTCTGCGCGGCGTCGCCGTAGGAACGCCCCAGGCCGCGGGCGATCACGCCGCGCGTCCCGGCCGCGGCGACGACCTCGGGCACCGAGGCCGCGAGGGTGTCGAGGAGGTGGCCGGTGGTGGGGGCGGTGCGGCCCCAGCCGTGCAGCGACGACGCCTCAGGCACCGAGCACCCCCAGCACCAGCGCGAGGACCCAGACCGCACCGACGGCCTGCAGCAGCCGGTCTCCCCACACGATGTCCTCGGGGTCGCCGGCCAGGCCGGCGTCGATGTCGACGGCGTAGCGCAGCAGGCCCAGCACGAAGGGGACGATGGAGAGCGAGTGCCAGGGGATCCCGCTCGGTGCGGCGTTCTCGAACGCCCACAGGCAGTAGGAGGCGATGGTGACCGCGGCCGCGAGGCACCACACGAAGCGCAGGTAGGTGTCGGTGTAGCGGACCAGCGAGCGGCGGGTGCCGGCCTCCGAGCCCAGGGTGTGCAGCTCGGAGTAGCGCTTGCCCGCCACCACGAAGAGCGACCCGAAGCCGGCCACCAGCAGGAACCAGTCGGAGATGAGGAGGTCGGCGGCGAGCCCGCCGGCGACCGCGCGCATCAGGAACCCGCCGGCCACCAGCGCCAGGTCGACGACCGGCTCGTGCTTGAGCCACAGCGAGTAGGAGCCCATCAGGACCAGGTAGGCGGCGAGCAGCACGACCAGCTGCCACCCGGCCAGGGAGGCGACCGCCAGGCTGCCCACCACCAGCAGCACGGCGATCAGCAGCGCGGCCCGCACCGAGAGCCGGCCCGCGGCGATCGCCCGGTTCTGCTTCTTCGGGTGCAGCCGGTCGGCGTCGACGTCGGCGCAGTCGTTGACCAGGTAGACCGCCGAGGAGGCGCCGCAGAAGGCGACGAAGGCGAAGGCGGTCGCGGCCATCACCCCGGGATCGGCGATGTCGCCGGCGGCCAGCGGTGCCGCCACCACCAGCAGGTTCTTGATCCACTGCTTGGGTCGCATCGACGACACGACGGCAGCGGCGGAGATCACAGCGGGCACTCTATGCGCTCGGGGTGCCCGCCGCGGGGAGTCTCGTCAGGGGCCTCGCGACCCGTCCAGGAGGGCCCGGAAGGGGTCCGGACAGGCAAGAACCCCGGCGACCGAGGTCACCGGGGTTCGTCCTGCGCGCCTGTAGGGATTCGAACCCCAAACCTTCTGATCCGTAGTCAGATGCTCTATCCGTTGAGCTACAGGCGCCCGTCCAGCCATCAGGCAAGGACTGGAAGAGAGTATCCGATCGCGGGCGCGGGGCGAAATCAGGAGGTCTCGCGCAACTCGTTGAGCATTCCCTCGGTGTCGCTCCACACCGAGGCGAGGATCTGCCGGCCCGCGGCCAGCAGGTCGGCCAGCTGGGGGCTCGCGACGGCGTACGTCACGGTCGTGCCCTGGCGGGAGGAGGTGACGAGTCCGGCCCGGCGCAGCACCGAGAGCTGCTGGGAGAGGTTGGAGGCCTCGACGCCGATGTCGGCGAGCAGGTCCTTGACCGGCATCGGCCGCTCCACGAGCAGCTCCAGCACCCGTACCCGGGTGGGGTGTCCGAGCGTCCGGAAGAGGTCGGCTTTGGCCTCGTAGAGAGGTACTGCCATGATGCCCTCACCTCCTCGGGGTAGTCTCACTGATCGTGCAGACTACATGAGTTGAAGAAGTCTTCAATTAGGTTCTTCACGACGACCCGGACGAGGGTGTTCGGGCACCAGCACTTCCACAGGTAGGGAGCAAGGCACCATGGCAGACTTTGAGGCAGCCCTGGACGCGGCGGGGCTCACGAACCCGCACGTTCGTGACTACGTGAAGTACTACGCAGAGCTCACGGGCGCGGAGCGCATCGAGGTCGTCAACCAGGCGGACGACGAGCGGCTGGTCGCCGAGGCCCTCGAGGCCGGCGAGCTCCTGCCTGCGGGCAAGGACCGTTACTACTCGCGCAGCTACTACAAGGACACGGCGCGCTCCGAGGAGCGCACCATCGTGGCCACCAACGACCCCAAGGACAAGGGCGTCTACAACAACTGGCGCCCCGCCTCGGAGATGAAGCCGCTGCTCGAGGACCGCATGCGCGGCGCCTCGGCCGGCAAGACGATGTACGTCGTCCCCTACCTGATGTCGCCCCCCGGCAACGAGCTCGCCCCCTGGGCCGCCGGTGTTGAGCTGACCGACACCCGGACCGTCGTGCTCCACATGATCCGGATGGCCCGCGTCGGGGTCGAGCACGTCAACGACCTCGAGGACCAGAACAGCTTCGTCCGCGCCGTCCACGTGACCGGCGACCTGGAGAACCTCGGCCAGGGCACCCCGGACGACATGCGCTACTTCGTCACCGTCGGTGACGAGCGGACGATCCTGCACTTCGGCTCGTCGTACGGCGGCAACGCGCTGCTGGGCAAGATCGCCCACGGCCTGCGCCAGGGCGCCTACGACGGCTGGGCCAGCAAGAAGTTCCTCGCCGAGCAGTACATGCTCATCGGGATCCACGACAAGGAGACCGGCAAGGACTACCACATCTGCGGCGGCTTCCCGAGCGCCTCGGGCAAGACCAACCTGGCGATGATGCTGGCCCCCGACGCTCTCGGCGACCGCTACCACGTCTCGTTCTACGGCGACGACATCGCGTGGCTGTGGGTCGACGAGAAGACCGGCCGCCTGATGGGCATGAACCCGGAGTACGGCGTCTTCGGTGTCGCCAAGGACACCAACGAGAAGACCAACCCGATCGCGCTCAAGTCGCTCAGCGAGGGCACCCGGACGATCTTCACCAACGTCGCCTACAACCCGAAGACCCAGGAGGTCTGGTGGGAGGGCCGCACGCCCGAGCCGCCGGCCGACGTCGACGGCTGGCTCGACTGGAAGGGCAACCCCATCGCGGAGCGCTCCGAGGCCGAGAAGAACGACCCGTGGGCGCACCCCAACAGCCGGTTCACCACCACGCTGGACAACGTCCCGAACATCGCCAAGGACTACAACGCCCCCGCCGGCGTGCCGATCGACGCGATCATCTTCGGTGGCCGCACCCGCGACCGTGAGCCGCTGATCCGGGCGATCCACGACCTGGCCGAGGGCGTCTACGACGGCCTCACGCTGGGTGCCGAGGCGACCGCCGCCGCCGAGGGCAAGGAGGGCGTGCTCCGCTACGACCCGATGTCCAACCGGCCCTTCATGGCCTACGGCGAGGGCGACTACGCCCAGCACTACCTCGACGTGGTCGGCGCGGCGAAGGAGCAGCCGATCTTCGCCCACGTCAACTGGTTCCAGCGCGACCCCGAGGACGGTCACTTCCTGTGGCCCGGATACCGCGACAACCTCCGTCCGCTGCTGTGGCTGCTGCAGCTCAAGAACGGCGAGGTCAAGGGCAACCGCACCCCGGTCGGCATCATCCCGACCGAGGAGGAGCTCAACCTCGAGGGCATGGACCTGCCCGCCGAGGACCTCCACCGGATCCTGACCATCGACCGGGCCCGCTGGCGCCAGGAGATGGGCTACCGCGAGGAGCACCTCAAGCAGTTCGACCGGATGCCCGAGGCGATCTGGGAGGCCCACCGCCGCGTGGCCGCCGAGCTCGAGCAGGACCAGGCCTGACCTCACCCGGCAGTCCCCGGCACCTCCGACGTCCCCCGTCTCCCCACCAGGAGGCGGGGGACGTTCGCGTCCGGGGCCGGGCGAGCGGTGGATCGATCCAATACTGCGCGGCGCGCGGGACGGCTAGCCTCGCGGCACCCACCCGCCAGGCAAAGGTGCCGGGCGAAGCCCATCACCCCGCACGCGCGAGAGGGACAGGCCATGACCGCCACCATCGACACCGCCGCGACCAGCCGGCCGGCCACCACCCACCAGGGCATCCTGGCCTGGGTCGAGGAGATCGCCGAGCTCACCCGCCCCGCCGACATCCACTGGTGCACCGGCTCAGACGAGGAGTGGCAGCAGCTGACCGCCGCCCTCGAGGCCACCGGCACCTTCACCCGGCTCAACCCGGCCATCAAGCCGAACTCGTTCCACGCCGCCTCCGACCCCACCGACGTGGCCCGGGTCGAGGACCGCACCTACATCTGCTCGCTCGAGGAGCGCGACGCCGGTCCCACCAACAACTGGATGGACCCCGAGCAGATGAAGGAGCTCATGCGCGGGCTCTACGCCGGCTGCATGGCCGGCCGCACCATGTACGTCATCCCCTTCGTGATGGGCCACCTCGACGCCGAGAAGCCGATGTTCGGGGTGGAGATCACCGACTCCGCCTACGTGACCGTCTCGATGCGGGTGATGGCCCGGATGGGCACCGACGTGCTGCGCCGGATGGAGGAGCTGGACGCCGCCGGCCAGGACGTGCAGTGGGTGCCCGCGCTGCACTCGGTCGGGATGCCGCTGTCCGAGGGCCGGGCCGACGTCGCCTGGCCGTGCAACGACACCAAGTACATCGTGCAGTTCCCCGAGGAGCGGATGATCTGGAGCTTCGGCTCCGGCTACGGCGGCAACGCGCTGCTCGGCAAGAAGTGCTACGCGCTGCGCATCGCCTCGGTGATGGCGCGCGACGAGGGCTGGATGGCCGAGCACATGCTCATCCTCAAGCTCACCAGCCCCGCCGGAGCCACCAAGTACGTCGCCGCCGCGTTCCCGTCGGCCTGCGGCAAGACCAACCTGGCGATGCTCAAGCCGACCATCCCCGGGTGGAAGGTCGAGGCCATCGGCGACGACATCGCCTGGATGCGGATCGGCGAGGACGGCCGCCTGTGGGCGGTCAACCCCGAGTTCGGCTTCTTCGGCGTCGCCCCGGGGACCAACGAGCACACCAACCCGCACGCGATGAGCACCATCAACAAGGGCAGCTCGGTCTTCACCAACGTGGCGCTCACCGCGGACGGCGACGTCTGGTGGGAGGGCCTGGAGAACCCGCCCGCGAAGGCGACCTCCTGGAAGGGCGAGCCGTGGACCCCGGAGATCGGTGCTGCCACCGGCGAGCTCTCCAGCCACGCCAACAGCCGCTACTGCACGCCCATCAAGCAGTGCGACATCCTGGCGGCCGAGTACGACGACCCGCGCGGGGTGCCGATCGACGCCATCCTCTTCGGCGGTCGCCGCCGCACCACCATCCCGCTGGTCACCGAGGCCCGCGACTGGACCCACGGCACGTTCATGGGCGCCACCCTCTCCTCGGAGACCACCGCCGCCGCCGTGGGCGCCGTCGGCGTGGTGCGCCGTGACCCGATGGCGATGCTGCCGTTCATCGGCTACAACGCCGGCGACTACTTCGGCCACTGGATCGCGATGGGCAAGGACAACGACGAGTCCAGGCTGCCCCGGATCTTCTACGTCAACTGGTTCCGCAGGGGCGAGGACGGCGACTTCCTGTGGCCGGGCTTCGGCGAGAACAGCCGGGTCCTCAAGTGGGTCGTCGACCGGCTCGAGGGCCGGGCGGCCGCGGTCGAGACCCCCATCGGCCACGTGCCGGCGCCCGGCTCGCTGGACGTGGACGGCCTCGACGTCTCCGAGGAGCAGCTCGCCGCGGCCCTGGCGGTCGACACCGAGGAGTGGCAGGCCGAGCTGCCGCAGATCCAGGAGTGGTTCGAGAAGTTCGGCGACGACCTGCCGGGCGTCCTGTGGGCCGAGCTGGACATCCTGCGGGTCCGCCTGGAGGCCTGAGCGGCGCTCGGCCCCGGCGGGCGCCGACGGAGGCTGTGGAAAGATGCCTCCGGGCGCCGGCCGGGTGCCGCCGGCTCTGGTGAGGAGGAGACGTGGCGCAGTTCGGGCCTGAGGATCGCGACCTCTTCGAGCGGGTGGCCACCGACCTCTACGACCACGTCGTCAGCTCGGGTGGGATCTCGGCGGACGACCCGCGGCTGGCCCGCGACGACGAGCAGGCGGCCGCCCTGGACCTGCTGGCCCGGATCGGGCTGGTGGCGCGCGAGGGCACGCGGTGGATGGCGGTCGACCCGAGCACCGTCGCGTCGCTGATCGTGGCGCCGATGGGTCAGCAGGGCGCACAGCTCATCGCGGAGTCGTCGCGGTGGGCGCAGGCCTTCAACGCTCTGGCCCACGTGTGGCGCAAGGCCCCCGGCGAGACCAGTGGGCTCGTCACCGAGGTGAGGGGCGCGGCGATCAACTCGTTCATCGCCGCCGTGGTCGCCGACGCCGAGTTCGAGCTGCTCACCGCCCAGCCGCAGTCGGGGCGCAACGCCCCCACCCTGGCCGCGGCCACCCAGCGCGACCTCGCCGCCCTGGACCGAGGCGTCAAGATGCGCACCCTCTACCAGCACTCGGCGCGACGCAGTGCGACCACCTACAAGTACGTTGCGGCGGTCGGGTCGCGCGGCGCCGAGGTGCGCACCCTCGACGAGTTCTTCAACCGGCTCATCGTGGTGGACCGCCGGCTCGCGGTGATCCCCGGGCACGAGGGGCTGGCGGTGGCGCTCGCCATCCGGGAGCCCTCGCTGGTGGCCTACCTGGTCGACATGTTCGAGCGCACCTGGGAGCGGGCCCGGCCCTTCACCCACCGCGAGGCCTCGATGAGCCGCGGGGTCGCCGCCGAGCAGCGGGCGATGACCATCCGGATGCTGATCGCCGGCTACGCCGACCCCGCCAGCGCGAAGCGGCTCGGGGTCAGCCCCCGGACCTACGCCGGCTACGTGGCCGACCTCAAGGACGAGTTCGAGGCCCAGACCAGGTTTCAGCTCGGCTACGCGATGGGGCGCCTGGGGGTCTCGGGCCACGAGTCGCCGGCTCCCGAGGAGTGACCCGCCGGCCGGGACGAGTGGAGACGGAAGAAGGCAGCGACCGTGGGTCGCTGCCTTCTTCCGTTCGCGGGACCGGTCACGAGGGTGACCAAGTCAGGCGGCTCGACGGGGGGATCCGAGTCTCCCGGGTCCCGCTAGCCCCTGGTGGGTCAGCGGTTGGGGCCGCTGATGTAACCCCAGCTGGTGTCCTTGGCCTGCGCGGGCGCGGCCATCGCGCCGAGCGCGATCAGGCTGGAGCAGAGTGCAATGGCGGTCAGGCGGAGAACCTTCATGGCGGTGTCACCTTTCGTAAGGGTCAGGGGCGGACCCGGTCTTCTTGATTGTCGGCACAGACGGGCGACACGTCATCAATATGGGGTGTGCATCTTTGTGCACTGCAGATTGCTGCAACACCGGTGGGCGCCGGGGAGCGCGGGTGCGGAGCCCCGGGGGAGGCGCCCCAGGAGGCGCGAGAGCGAAGTGGCCGGGGGGAGTGCTCCAGCGAGCTGCTCCCCCCGGCTGCTGGCGGAGGCGGAGGGATTTGAACCCTCGATGGGGTTGTAGCCCCAAACCCGCTTAGCAGGCGGGCGCCATAGACCGGACTAGGCGACGCCTCCTTGCAGCGAGCACAGGCTACAAGGCCCGGCCGCGATGTGCCGAATCAGCCCCGGGACCGGTCGCCGCCTCAGCGGCGGCGGAGGCCCTGGCCCCGCTGGAGGTGGTCGATGACGTCCTTGGCGAAGGCCTCGCGGTCGGCGTTGAGGGCCTCGGTCGGGATGGTGGTGGTCCGCCCGTCCCGCAGTCGCAGCACGACGCAGGGGGAGCCGTGCCGGTGGGTGGTGACCGCGTCCTCCACGTCCTTCCACCGCGCGGCCGGGACGCCGGCCCCGCGGATCCGGCGTACCTGGTAGCCGTCCTCGCCGAGCCGCACCACCCAGCCGTTGCTCCAGGCCATCATCGCCACCAGCACGACCAGCACCAGCACCACCGGCACCAGCAGGGTCGCGGTGTGGAAGTTCCAGACGGCGACGCCCAGGGTGGCCAGGGCGACGAGCGCGGCCGCTCCGATCAGGGTGAGACCGAGCAGGCGGGCGGTGAGGGCGGGGGAGAAGCGGTAGTCGGAGGCCACAGGTCGATTGAACAAGATGGCCCGAAGTGACTACGAATCGGGCCTTGTCCTCGCCCAGTGGTGCGGGTCACACTCGTCTTCCCCGGCGCGGCGTCAGGGAGGAAGCGACCCGATGAGCCCACGTGCCGCCGACGAGGCGGGCCACGACCCGGTCGGCGCCCGACGCGGTGCCGACGAGGGTGGTGTCGTCGCGCCCCCCGGCGAGCTCCCCCTCCAGCGGCTCGAGCACGCCCTGACCCACCGGGACCGGACGAGCTCGCTGAGCATCTGGCGCTGGGCGGTGCTCCAGCGGATGGTCGCGGTCCGCGAGGTGCTGGTGCGGGAGTCCCGGGTGCCGGACGACTGGCTGGCCGCGCGTCGGTCCCGGGTGCTGCGGGAGCGCAACGCCCTGCTGGGCCGGATGAGCGAGCTGCGCTTCCGGGTGATGGGTGACCCGGACGTCGACCAGGCCGGCTACGAGATGCGGCGCCTGGTCGGCGACATCCGCGAGCACCTCCGTCGGGTCGGCGACCCCGCCCCCGACGACACCGAGGTCCGGGACCGAGGGACGCGCTGATCTCCTAGACTGCTCCGCACGCGCGGGCCCCGCGCGTGGAGGGGTGCCGGAGTGGCCTATCGGAACCGCCTTGAAAGCGGTCGTAGGGAGACCTACCGCGGGTTCGAATCCCGCCCCCTCTGCCGGAGCCGGTGACGGCTCCCCACCGGCGGGGAGCCGTCACGTGGCGACGTCCCCCGCCCGGCGGCGAGGAGCCGCCGAGGAGGTCAGTCCTCGTCCTCCTCGATGGTCGCCTCGTCCAGGAAGTCCGCGGCGATGCGGAGCAGCTGGCCGGCCACCTCCGGCTCGATCCCGCCGATCATGATCTTGAGGCCGAGGTCGGCGGTGGGGTCCAGGTCCCAGTCGTCGTCGGCGGCCGGCGTCGTGGAGAGGTCCACGAGCTCCAGGTGGATGCCGGAGCGGGTGCCGCTGACCGTGGCGTCGTGCACGGTCTCCTCGTCGGCGATCAGCTGTGCGGCGACACTGAGGGTCGCGTCCTCTTCGGTGCTCATGGTCTCCCTTTGGTCGGCTGCACGTCGAGCCTTGCCGTCGCGTGCCAGCACCACCAGCCTAGAGTCGACCCATGCAGACCAGCTGGTTCGCCTCCCCGGCAGACGCGGTCCGACGCCTGGGCGAGGTGGGCTACCTGGCCGGCACCCCGACCGCGACGACCGCCTTCCTGACCGGCGCCCTGGAGAAGCCCCTGCTGGTCGAAGGCCCCGCCGGGGTGGGGAAGACCGAGCTGGCCAAGGCGGTCGCCCGGGCCTGCGGTGCCGAGCTGGTCCGGCTCCAGTGCTACGAGGGCCTCGACGAGGCGCGCGCGCTGTACGAGTGGAACTACAAGAAGCAGCTGCTCCGGATCCAGGCCACCGACTCCGCCACCCAGGCCTGGGAGCAGACCCACGACGACATCTTCACCGACGAGTTCCTGCTCACCCGCCCCCTGCTCACCGCGATCCGGCGCTCCGAGCCCACGGTGCTGCTCATCGACGAGGTGGACAAGACCGACGTCGAGGTCGAGGGGCTGCTGCTGGAGATCCTCTCCGACTTCCAGGTCACCATCCCCGAGCTGGGCACCGTCTCGGCGGTGCGCCGCCCTTTCGTCGTGCTGACCTCCAACGCCACCCGCGAGCTCTCGGAGGCGGTCAAGCGCCGCTGCCTCTACCTCCACCTGGAATATCCCGACCTCGAGCGCGAGCTGGAGATCGTCCGCAGCCAGGTCCCCGAGCTGGAGGAGCGGATCGCCCGGCAGCTGGTGGAGACCGTCGTGCGGCTCCGCGACCTGGACCTGAAGAAGGCCCCCTCGATCGCGGAGTCGGTCGACTGGGCGCGCACCCTGGTCGCCCTGGAGATCGGCGACCTCGACGAGGCGGCCGTCGACGCCACCCTCGGGGTGGTCCTCAAGCACGCCTCCGACCACGACCGCGCGGTCCGCGAGCTCAAGCTGCGCAGGTGACCTGCCGGTGAGCGAGGAGTCCGGGCTGCTGCACCGGCACGGCGCCTTCCTCGAGGCGCTGCGGGCGGCGGGGATGCCGGTCTCGCTCGCCGAGGGGCTCGACGCGGTGGCGGCCGTCTCCGCGCTCGGCTGGGACGACCGCGAGGCGGTCCGCGAGGGGTACGCCGCGACGCTGGTCAAGCGGCAGACCCAGCGGCCGGCCTTCGAGGCGATCTTCGACCTCTACTTCCCCCGCCTGCTGGGGGAGGGCGTGGCCACCCCCGACCTGGCCGACGAGCACGGCATCCGCGACTCGGCGCCGGTGCTGGCGGGGTTCCGCGAGCGGCTGGCGGAGGCGCTCGCCGACCGGCGCGCCGACCGGGCGGATGACGGCGACAGCGAGGGCGGCGACGGTGAGGGCGACGGACAGGGCGGCGGCCAGGGCGGCGGACAGGGCGGCGGACAGGGGGAGGGAGCCCGGTCGCTCCAGGAGCTCGCCACCGAGGCGGTGGGCCGGTTCGGGCAGATGCCCGGGCGGGCGCCCGGTCGCTCCGGCTGGTCGGCCTACAACACGGTGCGCCGGGTGGCGCCGCAGGACCTCGTCGACCGGCTGGTCGCGAGCCTGCTGGCCGACGGGCTCACCGAGGAGGAGGCGGAGCGCCGGGCGGCCCGCCGGGTCGGCCTGTTCACCCGCCTGGTCGAGGCCGACGCCGTACGCCGCATCGCCGCCGAGCGCGACCCCGGGGAGGTCGCCCGGATCACCGTCCGGCCGACCATCGACCGGCTCGACTTCACCTCCGCGCGCAAGGCCGACCTGGAGGAGATGCGCCGCCAGCTCTACCCGCTCTCCCGGCGTCTCGCCAGCCGGCTGACCAAGGAGCAGCACGCCCGCCGCCGCGGCCCGCTGGACTTCCGGCGCACCGTCCGGGCCTCGATCTCCACCGGCGGGGTGCCCCTGACCACCCACCACCGACCGAAGCGGCCGCACCGCACCGAGCTGGTGGTGCTCTGCGACGTCAGCGGCTCGGTGGCCAACTTCGCCGCCTTCACCCTGATGCTGGTCTTCGCGCTGCGCGAGCAGTTCACCAAGGTGCGGGCCTTCACCTTCGTCGACGACGTGCACGAGATCACCGACGCCTTCACGCCCGGGGGCGACCCCGGCGAGGTGATGGCGCAGGTGGCGGCACGGGCCGCGCACGCCAGCCGGTTCGGCCGGACCGACTACGGCCGTGCCTTCACCCGCTTCGCCGAGGAGCACGCCGACGCGCTGGGGCCCAAGGTCTCGCTCCTGGTCCTGGGCGACGCCCGCTCCAACTACCGCGACCTCGGTGAGGACGTGCTGGCTGGGCTGGTCGCTTCTTGCCGGGCGTCGTGGTGGCTCAACCCCGAGCACCCGCGCCAGTGGGGCGCCGGCGACTCGGCGGCGCCGGTCTACGGCGCCCTGGTCCCGATGGTGGAGTGCCGCAACCTGGTCCAGCTGGAGCAGTTCGTCCACGACCTGGTCTGACCGGGCCGCGGCCGGCGTCAGCCCGCCAGGAACCCCAGGTCGCGCATCCGGGCCACCTCGGCGACGACCCCCGGGTGACCGGACTCGTCGGCGATCCGGCCGGCGGCCACCACCTCGTGCTCGCCCTCGGCGGCCGTGGCGTCCAGGATCACGGTCACCCGGTTGGGCACGCCCTGGTTGACCAGCGTGCCGAGCAGCGCGACGGGGTTGGACCGGTCCTCCAGGGAGAGCACCCGGCAGGTCTGCGGCACCACCGGCACCTGGGCCGCGGGCGACCGGACGGTGACGACCTGGTCGACGGTGAACTTCCGCGAGCGGCCGGCCGCGGCGATCTCCGCCGCGGTGGCGCCGCCCTGGCCGGTGCCGACCAGCAGGACGCGCGCGTCCTCGGCGTGGGCGACCGCCCGCTCGACGGCCTTGACCACCTGACGGGCATACATCGAGTGGTCGGTGCTGACCAGGCGGACGCCGGGCCCGGGGGTCGCCCCGCCCCGCGGTCCGGGGAGGTAGGCGATGAAGCGGTCCTCGCCCACGGCGCGGACCACCACCCCGGCGTCGGCCGCCATCAGCTCCCGCATCAGCGCGGCCAGGCCGTCGGGCCGGGGGCCGCCCAGGTTGCCGCCGTCCTCGCCCGTGGGCAGGGCCTCGCCCTCGCCCGCCTCGGTCACGAACGCGCCGATGGAGTCGCGCAGCGCCGCGGCCGAGTCGGTGACGAAGGGATGCACGCCGATGGCCCGGAGGCCGCCGCGGGCCGCCAGCGCGGCCTGGTCGCCGGCCAGGACGCCGGCGGTCAGCATCGCGCGCATCTGGAGCCCGTCGAGCAGGCCGCCGCCGCCCTGGACGTGGTCCATCAGCTCGGGGTTGCTCTCGGCCAGCTGGCTCAGGTAGGCGGCCAGTCCCTCGCGGTCGAGGTGGTCGGTCTCGATCAGGCCGGCCGAGACGATCGCGCCGCCGAGCGCGACCTCGGGCGCCAGGTAGCCGATGGCGCGCCCCGCGATCGACCCCAGGGTCTGGTAGGCCGCCTGCTGCAGCTCGTCGATCCAGCGGTAGGTCAGGACGGTGGCGCGCACCACCAGCGCGTCGGCGTCCAGCTCGACCGAGCGGGTCAGCAGGCCGTGCTTGCCCGTGGTGGCGGCCCGGATGTCCTCCTCCGCCTCGGCGAACGTGGCGGGCGAGAGCGGGGCGGAGGAGGCGACGTCCTCGTCGGACAGGACGGCCGCGCCCAGCCGCGCCCGGCTCCGCATCCCGTCGCCGGAGGAGTCGAAGAAGTCGGCCAGGGCCAGCATCTGGTGGTACTTGTCGGCGTTGACGGCCGCGTCGTTGCCGTGCTCGCTCGGCGCCGGGGGCGCGGTGCGCTCCACGTGCGGGATCTGCCCGCGCATCTCGTTCATGCGCTCACCTCGGCGAGCACCGGGGCCAGCGTGACCGCGAGCTCCGCCGGCTCCACCCGGCGGACCTCCAGGCGCGGGTCCTCGTCCTCGTGGTGCGGCAGCAGCGCGTGCCAGCCGTCGGCCAGCAGGGTCCAGGAGACCACCCCGACGGAGGTGGTCTCGGTGTCGTCGACCCGCGCGGCCAGCACCCGCAGCCGGCCCTGGGCCTCCTGGTGCAGCGCGGCCATCGCCCGGCCCGCGTGCGCGTCGTCCATCGGGGCCCCGGCCGCGTCGTGCACCGAGCCCGGCCGCTGGCCCACCAGCACCGGGACCAGGTCGTGGCGGCCGGCCTTGAGGGCCTCCCCGACCGCGTCGGCCAGCGAGTAGGGCGCGCTGAAGACGCCCGGCACCGCGGACCCGCCCAGGGGCACGTCCTCGGGGGGCACCGCCACCCGGGCCAGCTCCGAGGCCCACTGGTCGGCGCCGAACCAGGCCAGCTCGAAGACGACGCCGTCCACGGTGGCCAGCGTGGCGACCGCCCCGCCGGCCTCCCGGTGCCAGGACTTCACGTGGTTGCCCGCGGCCGCGATGTCGATCTCGAGCGCCAGCTCGGGCGTGGCGAGGAGACCGACCGCGCCGACCAGGCCGGGCTCGACCCCGGCCGGGCCGTTGAGCCCGCGCCGGGCCAGGCTCTCCGCCGGGTCGTGCAGCGAGGCGAGCGCGGTGGCGTAGGCGGTGTCCTCCGCGGAGGAGGCGCTGGCGCCCAGCCGCGCGTCCAGGGCGTTGGGCCTCGTGGTCCGCGGCTCGTCGAAGGGCAGGGGGGCGCCACCGGCGGCCGCAGCGAGGAAGCGGAGCTCGGGGAGCGTGACGGCGAGCCGGCGCGGCAGCCCCTCCAGGACCCGCTCGGTCGGCGGCGGCGGCGGCGCCGTCAGGTCGACGGTCACCATGACGGCTGCCCTCCAGCCAGTGCCCTGCCCACTTCGGGACGGTCCACGGTCGGTGCCTCTCCTCGTCGGTTCATCACGTCTAGAGCCCGGGCAGCTCGACGTCGAGCCAGTCGCGGTGACCCGGCGGCGGCGGCACGAAGGCGAGGAGCAACGCGTCCTCGGGGGCCGGCTCCGCCCCCGGGGCGGTCGCCTCGCCGGCCTCCACCCGGGCCCGGGCGTCGGCGATCAGGGAGGCCACCTTGCGCTCGGTCACCGCGATCGCGTCCTGGCGGTGATCGACCTCGTGGACGTGGCGGCCCAGGGTGTCGGCGGCGGTCTCGTGCAGGCCCGCGGCCTCGCGCAGGTGCGCGGCGCGCTCCTTGATCCGCAGGCGCATCGACTCGGCGGCCCGGCCGTGCCACGGCACGGCCTCGGCCTGGGCGACGAGCCGGTCGGCCATCCGCCGGATCTCGAGGGCCTGCTCACGCAGCTGGCCCACGCGCCGGCGCATCGCAGCCGTCTCGCCGTACATCGGAGACCCCTTTCCGTGCTTCCCGGATGCTTACCCCAGCCGTGCGGGCGCAAACCCGCCGCGCAGCCTCCACTCCGGAGGCCGGCCCCGCGCGTCAGCGCCCTGCCGGACGCGTCATCGTGGGCACATCATGGCAGGGCCGCAGCCGGCATGCAGACGACTCCGTTGGCCTGAGCCGTCACCGTCTTGGAAGCCTGCTTCTGCGGCCGCAGGCTGGCGAAGCCGTCGCCCACGACGACGACCACCCCCGGACCCAGGGGGTCGCCGCCCCTGATCATGGGGTTGCGGAACTGCTTGAGGACCAGCTCGACGGCGGGGTTCTTGGGGTCGTTGGCCCAGATCTGCACCCCGTCGACCTTGGTGCCCTGGGGGGCGTTGCCGGTCGAGGCGGGCACGAACCCGCGGGTCACCAGCTGACCGAGCGTCTTGGAGGCGAGCCCGTTGCGCCGGCTGGCGTTGAAGACGCTCACCACCACCTGGTCGGGCCGCAGCTCCTCGCCGGCCCCCACCCGGGTCTCGGTGCACACCGGCACCTCCGCGCTCTGCGGCAGCGGCCGGGTCAGGGCGAACATGCCCCACCCGGCGGCGACGAGCACCAGCACCAGCAGCGAGACCAGGGTGAGTGCGGAGCGCAGGCGAGGCGGCATCACGCCGACGCCCCGACCAGGTCGTGGACCCGCGCGTGGAGCACGGCGCGCTGCTGCAGGGCGGCGCGCAGGGCGCGGTGCAGGCCGTCCTCGAGGTAGAGGTCGCCCCGCCAGCTGACCACGTGGGCGAAGAGGTCGCCGTAGAAGGTGGAGTCCTCGTCGAGGAGGGCGACCAGGTGCAGGGTGTCCTTGGTGGTCACCAGCTGGTCGAGCCGGACCTGGCGCGGCGGGATCGCGGCCCAGTCACGGGACGAGAGCCCGTGCTCGGGGTAGGGCCGCTCGTCGCCCACGCGCTTGAAGATCACGCCGTGACTATATCGAGGTCCCACGCGCCGCCGACCGGAACGAGACGCACCCCCGGGCTCGGCCCGGCGCATCCGGGTCGACGGGAGCCCCTCACATCGTCGGCTCGGTCCAGGCCAGCTGGACCACCTCGGTGCCGCGGTCGCGGGTGACCAGGCGGGCCCGGCCGGGGTCGGCCTGCTCCGGACGCACGTTGCCCACCAGGACGCCCTCGTCGCGCGGGCCCGAGAGCATGATGCCCGGCATCGCCAGGTCGCGCATCGACTGGATGATCGGGTCGTAGAGGGCGCGCGAGGCGCCCCCGGCCCGGCGCGCCAGGACGACGTGCAGGCCGGTGTCGCGGGCCTGGGCCATCAGCGGCTGAAGCACCTGGGCCGGCGAGTTCTGCGACGTCGCGACCAGGTCGTAGTCGTCGATCACCACGTAGACCTCCGCGCCGGTCCACCAGGTGCGGGTGCGCAGCTGCTCGGGCGTCACGTCGGGGCCGGGCAGCCGGTTCTGCAGGTAGGCCGCGAGGTCCTGGAGCACCGGAGCCGCCTGGGTGGCGCTGGTCAGGTAGTTGAGCAGGTACTCGTCGGGGACCTCGCCCAGCAGCGCGCGGCGGAAGTCGACCACCACGATCTGCGCCTCCTTGGGCGTCCGGGTGCGCATGATCTCGTGCACGTAGTTGCGCAGCAGGGCGCTCTTGCCGGACTGCCCGTCGCCGAAGACGAGCAGGTGCGGCTCGGCGTCGGGGTCGAGGGTGGCGGGGGCGAGCTCCTTCTCGTTGATGCCCAGGATCAGGTCGCGACCCAGCTGGTCGCGACGCTTGGCGTCGTCGCGGATCGTCTCCAGGGTGATGAGCTCCGGCAGCAGGCGCAGCTTGGGCCCGGTCGGTCCGCGCCAGGCGGCGATGCAGCGCTCGACGAGGTGGTCGACGCCCTCGCCGAGGTTGTCGGGGTCGGGACGCCCGTCGATGCGGGGGAGCGCGGAGAGGAAGTGCAGCTTGCCCGGGACGAGCCCGCGCCCCGGCCGGCCGGCCGGGACGAGGGCGGCGACCTTGCGGTCGATCTCGGAGTCGAGCGGGTCGCCGAGGCGCAGCTCGAGGCGGGAGCCGAGGATGTCGCGCATCGCGGCGCGGAAGTCGGCCCACCGGCTCGACGAGGTGACCAGGTGCATCCCGAAGGTCAGGCCGCGGCCGGCGAGCTGCTGGATCTCCAGCTCGAGGTCGTCGAACTCGGCGCGCAGCGTGCCCCAGCCGTCGATGACCAGGTAGACGTCGCCGTACCCGTCGTCGGCGGTGCCCTGGGCGCGTCGGCTGCGGTAGGTCTCGATCGAGTCGATGCCGTGCTCGCGGAAGTAGGCCTCGCGGCGGTCCACGATGCCGGTCACCTCGGCCATGATCCGGCGCACGACGTCGGGCTCGGCCCGGCTGCCGACGCCCGAGACGTGGGGCAGGCGGACGAGCGGCGCGAAGGTGCCGCCGCCGAAGTCCATCACGAAGAACTGGGACTCCAGGGGCGTCGTGGTCAGCGCCAGGCTGGTCACGATCGAGCGCAGCAGCGTGCTCTTGCCGGTCCGCGGGCCACCGACCACGGCGACGTGGCCGGCGGCGCCGGTCAGGTCGAGGGTCAGGGTGTCGCGGCGCTGCTCGCGGGGGCGGTCGACGGTGCCGAGCGGGATGACCAGGCCCTTGGCCGAGCGCCAGTGCGGCGAGACGAGGCCCAGCTGGGGGTCCTCGACCAGGTCGGGCATCAGCTCGTCGAGCGTGTCCGGCACGTCCAGCGGCGGCAGCCACACCTGGTGGGCCGCCATGCCGTGGCCGACCATCCGGGAGACGGCGATGTCGAGCACCGACGGGGCCTCGCCCTGCTGCTTGGCGGCGGGCGCCCGGTCCTCCTCGACCTCCGGCTCGGGCTCGAGGGTCTGCACCTCGGCGACGGAGAAGGGCAGGATGCCGCGCACCAGGCCGCCCTCGTCGCGGATCACCCGGCTCCGGTTCGGCGGGGGGCCGGAGACGTAGGCGGCCTTGAAGCGCAGCAGGGTCGACTGGTCGGGCTTGAGGTAGCCCAGGCCGGGGACGGCGGGGAGCTCGTAGGCGTCCGGGACGCCCAGCACGGTGCGGGACTCGCCGGCCGAGAAGGTCCGCAGGCCGACCCGGTAGGAGAGGTGGGACTCCAGGCCGCGCAGACGGCCCTCCTCCAGCCGCTGGGAGGCCAGCAGCAGGTGGATGCCCATGGAGCGGCCCAGGCGGCCGATCGCGACGAAGAGGTCGATGAACTCGGGCTTGGCGGTGAGCATCTCGGAGAACTCGTCGACGCAGATGAAGAGCGAGGGCAGCGGGGCGAGGTCCTCGCCGGCCGCGCGTGCCTTCTCGTAGTCGCGGATGGAGGCGTAGTTGCCGGCGGCCCGCAGCAGCTCCTGGCGGCGCACCATCTCACCGGAGAGGGCGTCCTGCATGCGGTCGACGAGCGTCAGCTCCTCGGAGAGGTTGGTGATCACCGCGGAGACGTGGGGCATCTGGGACATGCCCGCGAAGGTGGCACCGCCCTTGAAGTCGACCAGCACCATGTTGAGCTGCTCCGGCGGGTGGGTCATCGCCAGGCCGAGGACCAGCGTGCGCAGGAACTCCGACTTGCCGGAGCCGGTCGCGCCGATCACCAGGCCGTGCGGGCCCATGCCCTGCTGGGCCGACTCCTTGATGTCCATGTGGATCAGGGAGCCGCCGTCGCCGAGGCCGATCGGCACCCGCAGTCGGTCGCGCGCCGGGCGGGGGCGCCACGCCGACGTCGGGTCGAAGGTGTGCACGTCGCCCATGCCGAGGAGCTCCATGAAGTCCGCCGGGCCGGTGATGTCGGCGCTGGTCTCGCCGCTGCCGGCGGAGACCACGTGGAGCGGGGCGAGCCGGCGGGCGAAGGCCTCCGCGGTGGCCAGGTCGCACTGGTCGACGAGCGCCTTGACCGGCTCGGCCCGCAGCCGCACCGCCAACACCGGGCACTTGCCCTGCTGCTGGGGGGCGCCGGTGAGCTCGAGCCGGAGCCGGTCGGCGTCCTCGAGCTCGTCCCAGCGGGCGGGCAGGTCGAGCAGGGTGACACCGTGCAGGCCGTCGGGCGGCACGACGTGGTTGCCGGGCGGGAGGTGGCCGCCGTCGATGACCAGCAGGATGTGGGGGGTGGCGGGCCGTTCGTCGGCGCCGAACCGCGGGCGCTCGCTGAGGTCCGGCGGGAGCAGGGCGCCGAGGTCGTCGAGGGAGGTGCTGACCATCCGCATCGGCCCCACGGCGTCGGACTCCTGCGCGCTCTGGGCGTGCGGCAGCCACTTGACCCAGTCCCAGTGGGCGAGGTTCATGTCGGAGGTGAGCACGGCCACGATCAGCTGCTCGGGGTTGTGGAACGCCGTGGCGGAGCAGACCAGGGCCCGGGCCAGCGAGCGGGCCTCCTCCTCCGGGCCGCACACCTCGATCCGGTCGAAGGCGCGCAGGTCCAGGGAGGCCGGCAGGTTGGGCTGGGTGCGGTGGACCACCAGGAGCCGGTGGAGCGCGGAGGCCGCCGCGGGGTCGACCTGGTCGATGGGGGCGCTCTCGGGCGGGATCAGCTCGAGCGAGAGCGGTTGCGAGCACAGGCCGTAGCGCACGTGGAGGTAGTGCGGGTCGCCCGGGCCGTGCTCCCAGATCCGGGAGCGCTCCTCGGCCAGCGACGGCAGGGCGCTGGGGTCGGGGTGGCGCCAGGTCAGCGCCATCCGCTGCTGGGCCGCGGCGTCGCGGGCGACCTTGCGCACCCCGGAGAGGTAGCGCAGGTACTCGGTGCGCGAGCCGGTGACCTGCTGGGCCCGCTGCTTCCGCTGGCGGTCGATCTGGACGACGATGAAGCCCAGCGTGGCGAAGAGGAACATGCCGGCGGCCAGGAAGCTGCGCCCCCGGCCCGCGCCGCCGCCGCCCATGGTGGCCACCAGCACGATCGAGCCGAGGCTGCCGAGCATCGGGATGGCGTTCATCAGGACGCCGGAGGCGCCCTCGTGCTCCTGGATCGCCGGGGGTGGCTGCAGGACGATCTGGCCGGTGGGCATCTCGGGCTCCTCGAGCCGGTGCCCGTTGCGCAGTGCGGTGCTCACACGTCCCCCTCCGTGACCACTGGCTGGTCGCGGAAGATGATAGGCCGAACGACAGACCTAGCGGCTACCCTGCGGGAGGTCGGCGAGCGGGGCGGACGCCGCGTGGGGCGGACCAGGGACGGGGGAGAGGTGTCGGAGACCAAGGCCGGGCCGGGCCGGGCGGCGACGGTGGCGCTCAGCATCCACGGTCCCCTGGGCGTCCTGGACCTCGTGGTCCCCGCCGCAGCGACCGCGCACGACGTGGCCCGCGCCTACGCCACGGAGTCGGGGCTGGCCTCGATCCCCCTCATCCAGACGCCCCTGGGCGAGCTGGTGGTCGCCGACCGGCCGCTGCTCCAGATGGGCCTGGAGTCGGGCGACGTGCTGGTGGCCGTCACCGGCTTCCACCGCGGCCGGGCGCGGGCGGCGGAGACCGCCCGGGAGACCGGCGGCGGCTCGGGCCCGCTGGCCGCCGCGGTGACCACGGCCGCCGCGCTCTGCGCGGTGCTGGCCGGCTGGTTCGCCTCCTACGCCGAGCGTGACGACCTGCGCTGGGCCGTGGCCGCGGTGCTGCTGGCCAGCGGGCTGGTCGCCGCGCTGCCGGTCGGGCGCCACGCCCGCCACCGCAACGTCGCGGCACCGGCGTTCGGGGTGGGGGCGACGTACGCCGTGATGGCCGCCGAGGGGCTCTACCAGGCCCCGGCCGTGGTGGCCTCCTGCGCGCTGGCCGCGGCCGCCCTGGCCGCCCTGGCCCGGGCGATGGGCGAGGAGGAGGACGAGGAGCTCGTCGTCTGGATGATCGCCGGGGCGGTGGTGGCCGGCGTCTGCGCGACGGTGCCGCTGCTCGAGCTGGAGGCGACGGTGGCCTGGTCGGTGCTGGTGCTGCTGGCCATGCTCGCCGCCCGGACCGCCCCGTCGATGGCGGTCGACGTGCCCGACGAGGCGCTCCTGGACCTGGAGAAGCTCGCGGTCACCGCCTGGTCGGCCCGGGAGCAGAGCCGCGGGCGCCGCGGGCGGATGGTCGTGCCCGAGGCGGCGGTGCGCGACCTCGTCGTCCGCGGCAGCCGGACGGTCACCGCCTCGGCGGCGGCCATCGTGGTGGTGCTGCTGGTCGCGGCTCCGCAGCTGATGGAGGTCGCCACCATCGACCTGGACCGCATCGGCGCGCGGTGCCTGCTCTTCTTCGCCGGCGGCGCGGTCCTGCTCGCCGCGCGCAGCTACCGGCACGGCACGGCTCGCACGCTGCTGCGCGTCGGCGGCCTGTGGTGCTGGCTGCTCTTCGTCGTCGAGGTGCTCACCGTGGCGGGCCCGTCGTGGCGGGTCGCCCTGCTGGTGGCGGCGGTCGGGCTGGGTCTGGTCGCGCTGGCCTCGGCCATCGCCACCGGGCGAGGCTGGCGGTCGGTGTGGTGGGCGCGGCGCGCCGAGGTCGCCGAGACCCTGTGCGGCTCCTTCGGGATCGCAGCCGCGGTGGCGGCCTCGGGCCTGTTCAGATTCTTCTGGGAAATGAACTCCTGAGTGTTTACCCAGGTCGTGCGGGGGTAGATGCAGCCTGTCCGGAGGGGTCGGGACGTCTCTTCCGGGAACACCAGTCCGTCGAGGACTCCAACAGACTCTTGCGGCACAGGGCCGCTGAGGGGGAAGGAACAACATGTCTGAAGCAGGTCTCACAGCGGCCGAAAAGGCCCTCAGCAAGGCGGCCGACGCGGTTGACACCGCCCGCAACGACGTCACCCAGCGCTGCAACTCGCTGAGCGGCCAGATCGACGCGATCGGCGCCAAGTGGGGCGGGCAGGGCGCCGTGGCGTTCCGTCAGCTGCACAACGCCTGGCAGGAGAAGCAGCGCAAGATCGTCGGCGCGCTCGACCAGTTCTCCGAGTCCCTGCGCCAGACCGAGAAGGACAACGTCGCCACCGACCAGGCCCGCGCCGACGCCTCCGCCAACCTCATGAACCGCCTCGGCTGACGCCGGCCCTGACCACTAGGAGAATGACCATGTCCTTCGACGGAATCCGCGTTGACCACGGCGCGCTCGACCAGGCCTCCATGGACCTGAAGGCGGCGGCCAAGAAGATCGAGGGCCGCCTCGACGAGCTGGAGAACCAGCTCAAGCCCCTCGCCTCCGACTGGACCGGTTCGGCCCGGGAGAGCTACCGCCAGGCCAAGCAGACCTGGGACACCGCCATCAACGAGATGGTCGTCCTGCTCGACCAGGTCGGCATCGCCGTCAACTCCTCCAACGAGGAGTACAAGGCTGCCGACTCGCGGGGCGCGAGCCGCTTCAGCTGATCGCACCGCAGGAGGTCGGCCGTCCATCCGGACGGTCGGCCTCCTTCGTGTCTGTAGGGACCCGCGCACCCTTAGGGTGGGCCCTGCGCCAGGGGGGACCGGTCGTGCGCGGTCGGCGGCCCCGGGACGCCGACCGGGACCGACGAGGGGGATGACGAGATGAGCCAGACTGCCGCGAGCACCTCGGGGCTGGTGCGGGTGACGGTGACGTCCGGGTCCCGTCGCGTCGACCTGGTGCTGCCCTCCGCGGTCCCGGTGGCCGAGCTGGTCCCGGAGCTGGCCCGCAGCGTCGGCCTCCTCGACGCCTCCACCGTCTACGGCGGCTACCAGCTGGTCACCCAGGACGGGCGGCAGCTGAGCAACGAGGTCGGCCTGACCCTCCAGGGCGTCGAGGACGGCGGCGTGCTCGCGGTCACCGCCGGCTACCGCGAGAAGCCCCCGCAGGTCTACGACGACGTCGTCGAGGCGATGGCCGACGTCGTGGAGCACGAGCTCGACCCCTGGGAGCCGGAGACCGGCCGGCGCACCGCCCTGTGGGCGGCCAGCCTGCTGCTCGGCCTGGGGGCGTTCGGGCTGCTGATCCAGGGCGAGAGCCTGCTGGGCGGCATCGCCGCCGCGGTCATCTCCGGCCTCCTCGTCGCCGGCGCGGTGGTGCTGGCCCGCGCCCAGGACGAGCCCCAGGCCGCGGTGTCGGTGGCGCTGCTGAGCGGTGTCTACGCCGCCGTGGCCGGACTGGTGCTCGCCCCCGGCGAGCTGGGCGGCTGGCAGTGGCCGCTGCCGAGCGAGGACTTCGCCACCCCGCTGCTCTGCGCGGGGGCGGGGGTGCTGCTGGTCGGGATCGTGGCGCTGGTCGGCGTCGACGAGGGCCGGGCGCTGGTCCTCCCGGTGGGGGTCGTCGGGGCGGTGATGACCGCGGTCGGCGCCGTGGTCCAGGTGGTCGGCGGGGCGCCCTCGGTGGTGCTGACGGTGGTGCTGACGATCGTCGTCCTGCTCGGCAACGTCTTCCCGTGGCTCGCCCTGGGGCTCACCTCCACCAAGGTCGAGCAGGTCGTCACCCTCGCCGACGTCACCAAGGACCCCGACGAGATCCACCCCGAGCGGGTCGCGGCCGACGCCCGGATGGCCCACGAGATCCTGCTCGCGGTAGCCGCCACGGTCGGTGTCCTGATCACGCTGATCGCCCCGTTCGCCGTCGACCGTGGCGTCACCGGCACGCTGCTGGTGGTCATGTGCTGCCTGGCGGTGATGCTCCGGACGCGGCAGTACCGCACCCGTTCGGAGGTGCTGGCCGGCCTGGTCTCGGGCATCTGCGGACTCGTCGCGGTCGCGGTCTCGGTGCTCTTCCTGCACCCGGAGTGGCGAGCGGGCTCGGCGGTCGCGCTGGCCGTGGTGGGCGCGGTGCTCCTGGTGCTGACGCTCGCGCCGCCCTCGCCGTCGGTGCGCCGGGGCCGGGTCGGCGACGTCGTCGAGTCGATGGCGCTGCTCTCCCTGCTGCCGCTGACCGTGCTGGCCGTGGGCCTCTTCGAGCGGATCAAGGGCTGAGCCGTGGCGACCAAGAAGGAGCTCGTCGAGGCCTACCAGTTCAGCCGCCGGCGACTGGTGACCGCCTTCCTGAGCGGCGCCCCCGGTGGCCGCGAGGTGGAGCCGACCAAGCCCGGACGCAGCCTGGTGGGCGGGATCGCCCTGGCGGTCCTGCTCTGCGCCGGCGCCGGGGTGGCGGGCTACCTCGGGGGGCGTCCCGACTCGAGCTGGAAGGCCGAGGGGAGCTTCGTCATCTCCAAGGACACCGGCGAGCAGTACGTCGTGCTGCGCGGCGGTGACGAGCCGCTGATCCAGCGGGTGCCCAACTTCCTCTCCGGGCAGCTGCTGCTCGGCGCGGCCGAGCCCGACGTCTACACGGTCAAGGACGATCACATCCGCACCGTCACGCTGGGCGGCGACCTCGGCATCGAGGGGGCGCCGGCGGGGCTGCCCGGCCCCGAGGAGCTGATGAACAGCGGCTGGACCGCCTGCACCGCGCAGGGTCAGGGGATCCGGGTGCACGTCGACGACGCCCCCGGGGCCCGCACCGACGGGACGCCCGCCTTCGTCGTCCGCTCCCGCAGCGGGTCGTTGTGGCTGCTGGCCACCAGCCCGCAGGGCCCGGCCTACAGGTTCCAGCTGCCCGGTGGGGACACCGCCCAGTCGACCCTGCTCGACTCCCTGGGCTTCGGCGCCAGCTCCCAGGCGCCCGAGGTCGATGACGCCTGGCTCAACCTCTTCCCGCTCGGGCCGGCGCTCTCCGAGCGCGCCTTCGGGGTGACCCGGGCCGGCCAGCCCGTCGACTACGCCTCCCAGGGGGAGGAGGGCACCACTGACCTGAGCGCCTACCCGATCGGCACGCTGCTCGAGGAGGGCGAGAACCACTACCTGCTCGGTGACACCGGGCCGCAGATCGTCCGGCCCTTCGCGGCCGCGGTCTATGCCGCGCTCGTCGGCGACCCGGTCCAGCTCTCGACCCGGCTGCGGGCCCCCACCGAGGCGGCGGGCCACCCCGAGGAGTGGCCGCAGGAGCAGCCGACCGCGGTGGTGGGCGCCGAGATGTGCGCGGTGCAGGCGGTCGTCGACGGCCGGAGCCGGACGCTGGTCGCCACCGAGCCGGACTCCTCGACGTCGGTGCTGGACAACCGGGTGCCGCCCGGCGCCCACGAGGTGTCCGTCGAGCCGTCCGGCGGGGCCTACGTGCTGGCCGGCGGCAGCACCTCCCGCGACGGCGGCACGCCGTACGTCGTCGACGCCAAGGGCGCCAGGTATGCGTTGCTCGGGCCGATGGTCCCGGACTACATCGGCTACGGCGAGGTGGAGCCGCCGGTGGTCCCGGACGCCTGGCTCAGCTTCTTCGCCGACGGCGTGCCGCTCTCCGTGAACGCCGCCCGCAGGCTCCCCGAGGACGCGCCGGAGAACGCCGAGGCCCCGTCGTGACCCCTGGGGTCGCCCGCCGGTGGCGCGGTGCGGCCGCGGTGGCCGGCCTGTCGCTGGCGGTGCCGGTGCTGGTGGCCGGGCCGACCACCCCGCCCGCCCGGGCCGCCGGGGAGGACGCGTGCAGCCGCGACATCCTCCCCGACACCGAGCGGACCAAGGACGTCGGCGACGGTGTGCGCAACCTCCCGCTGGAGCGGATGAACGTCCCCCGGGCCCACCGCGTGACTCGCGGCGCGGGCAGCACCGTCGCCGTGGTGGACAGCGGGGTGGGATACCTGGGCGGCAAGCAGGTGCGCCAGGAGTCGATCGGCTTCGGCGGGCCGCTCGCCTCGGGCCACGGCAACATCGTGGCGGGGCTGATCGCCGGCCCCGACGGTGTGGCCCCCGAGGCCCGGCTGATCTCCGTGCGGGTGCTGGACAAGGACTCCCCGGACCCCCAGCAGGGCCAGCGCGGGCTCAACTCCAACGCGGTGGAGAGCGCGCTGCGCAGGCTTGCGCAGGTGCACGCCACCGACCCGATCGACGTCGTCAACATCTCGCTGACGCTGCCGGCCAGCGATCCCGGCCTGGCCGAGGCGGTGCGGGGCCTCCTCGACCTCGACATCGTCGTGGTGGCCGCGTCCGGCAACGTCGACCCGGACCGGTCGGACCCGCCGCGTGGCGACGCGGAGGTCTTCCCCGCCGACTACGAGGGCGTCGTCGCGGTCGGGGCCGTGGGCGTGTCCCCGCTGATCGACGTGCGCGGCTACGTGCTGCCCAACGCCGAGACGGTGGTGGCCGCGCCGGGCGGCGGCGGGCTCGCCTACAACCTCAACGGGCAGCGGTGCCAGGTGCCGACCGACGAGATCGCCACCTCCTGGGCGGCCGCCTCCGTGAGCGGCGTGGTCGCCCTGCTCCGCTCGGCCTACCCGAAGGAGAACCGGCGGCAGATCGTCGCCCGGCTCACCCGGACGGCCGAGGGGTCGGAGCTCAACCGCGACCCGTGGACCGGTGCGGGGGTGGTGCAGGCCGCCGACGCGCTGACCCACGAGCTGTCGCCGCGCCGCAACGGCGAGCTCCGGCGTACCGAGACCGTGGTGCGCAGCGACGCGCAGGCGCCGCCGCCGCCGGAGCGCGTCGACGTCTTCGGGCCGTCGCGGACGATGCTGCTGTGGTTCGGCCTGCTCTCCGGGGCGTTGGTGGCTCTCGCCTTCGTGATGCGTCCCCTGCTGCGCCGGCGCGACTGACCGTCTTCGGGGCGGACGCCCGGTTCCGGACAGAGATTCGAAACCGGCGAGTAGGGGTACGGCGGGCGCACGGTCCACACGAGCGAGGAGACAGGCGTGCGCAACCTCATCTCATTGATCCTGGTCATCTGGTTGATCATCGGTGTCGCGGCTGCCTGGCAGCGCGGCTACTTCGGCGACGACCGGGACGTGAGCTGCAAGTCGCTCAGCGACACGGCGCTGACCATCGTCGCCGGCCCGCTCAACTACGTCGGGGTGAACCCCAAGATCAAGTGCCAGGACGTGGACGTCCCCCAGCCGTCGCGCTGAGCGTCGCCGCCCGGCCCGGATCAGGCTGAGGGGCCGACGACGCGCTTGCGGGCGCTCCGGGTGGTCTTGGTGACCACCGGGGCGGGCGGCTCCGCGGGAGCGGACGGCGGCTCCGGGGCCTGCTCGGCTGCCTTCTCGGGTGCCGTCTCAGCGGTCTTCGAGGCGGTCTTCGAGGCGGACCTGGTCCGCCGGGTGGTGGTCCGGGTGGTGGTGCTCGGGGCCGGCTCGGTGCTCCCGGCCCCTTCGACCCCCTTGTCCTCCCTGGCGGCCTTGGTGGAGGCCTTGGTGGTCCGCGCCCGGCGGGCCGGCTTGGCCGGCTCGGTGGTGGCGGCCTCGGCCGTGCCGGTCCCGCCGGTGGTGGGCTCGGTGCTGGCCTCGGTGCTGGGCTCGGCCTCGGCGGGCTCGGTCCGGTCGCCCTTGGCGGGGGCGGCCTTCCTGGCCCGGGCGGGGGCGGCCTTGGCGGTCTTGGCGGTCTTGGCGGTCTCGGTCCTGGCGGCACCCGGGTGGGACTTCTCCCGGATCCGCACCTGCTGGCCGGGCGGGCGCTCGACGTCGAAGAGGCCGATCTCGGTGACCAGGTCGACCAGCTTGGCGTAGCCCCAGTTGCGGGAGTCGAAGTCGGGGGCCTGCTTGGCCACGTGGGAGCCGACGCTGCCCAGCTTGGCCCACCCGTCGTCGTCGGAGCTGGCGGAGATGGCGTCGCGCAGCCACCGCACCAGCTGGGCGTCGCTGTGCAGCTCCTGGCTGGTGCTCCGGCGTCGCTGGTTGCCGCCGCGCGAGGCGCCGGCCTCCGGGTTCCGCCCGGTCTCGTCGTGGTCGGCGGTGTCGTCGCTGTCGGAGTCGGTGCTGCGGTCCGAGGCGCGCAGCACGTCGAGGTAGACGAACTTGTCGCAGGCGGCGACCAGGGGCTTGGGGGTCTTCTTCTCGCCGAAGCCGTAGACGGTCATCCCGGACTCGCGCAGCCGGGAGGCGAGCTTGGTGAAGTCGGAGTCGGAGGAGACCAGGCAGAAGCCGTCCAGGTTGCCGGTGTAGAGCAGGTCCATCGCGTCGATGATCAGCGCGCTGTCGGTGGCGTTCTTGCCGGTGGTGTAGCTGAACTGCTGCATCGGCTGGATCGCGTGGGAGTTGTTGGCGTCCTTCCACCCGGCCAGGCGCGGCGTCGTCCAGTCGCCGTACGCGCGGCGCACCGTGGCGGTCCCGTACTTCGCGATCTCGACGAGCAGCGACTCGACGATCGTCGGCGTGGTGTTGTCGGCGTCGATGAGCACCGCGAGCTTGGGGGAGTCTGAGCGAGCCATACCCTGAGCCTAGTGCTGCCCGGCCCCGGCCCGGCCGGTGGCCAGCAGCGCGTTGACCAGCTCGGCCGCCTCGTCTGCCCGGTCGACGGTCACCGCGAACTCGGACCCGTCGCGCAGCGCCAGCACCAGGCCCGGCCCGCGGCGGACGACGGCCGCCCGGCCGCGGGCGCTGATCCGGTAGCCCCAGCCGCCCCACCGCATGGGCTCCACGTGCTCGGCGCTGGCTCCGGCGATGCTCGTCAGCGGGTGGCGGTGCCTCAGGAACGGGAGCGCGCCCCACCGCACGGTGACCGCCTCGCGGTCGACCCGGACGGTCAGCCGGTGCATCAGGCCCAGCAGCACGCCGACTCCGACCAGGGTCAGCGACGCCTGCGCCACCCGGAAGGAGAGGACCGCGCCGGCCAGCACCAGGCCCACCGACATCGCCAGCAGCACCCGGGATGAGGCGCGGCCGACCCACACCACCCGCTCCTGCTCGGAGATGGTCAGGCTCGAGGTGGGGGTGGGTCGCGCCGGTCGCCGGGCACCCGAGCCGCGGACCAGCCGCCACAGCGCCCAGGCGACCGCGGCCGGCAGCAGCACGACCACCGCGAGCCACAGGTAGGACAGTCGCACGTCGTCGGCCGAGGCGGCGCCCGCGGCGTTGACGACCACCGTGAGGTAGACGCTCGCCGCCAGCCACCCCACCCAGCCGGCGCCGAGGACCACCTCGGCGGCGACCGTCAGGTGGGCGCGCATGCCCAGCGCGGCCGCCCCCACCGCGGCGGCCGCGGCCGCCGCGATCCCGCAGTGCAGCGTCATGGCCTTCACCGAGGTGGTGCCGTCCACCTCGCCTGCCGCGTTCCAGTGCCGGGGGAGCGGGTCCGGCACGGAGTCGGCGTACCCGGCCCGGAGCAGCACCACCAGGAGCGGCGCGGCCAGCAGGAGGGCGCCCGCCGCCCAGGCCCTGGTCCGGGGCGCGGTCGGGACGGTCGGTGCGGGGGTCGGGGGGTGGCTCATGGCTGGGCCTTTCGGATCTCGTCGAGGAGCTGGTCCCGGGTCAGGCCCAGCAGCGCCGCGCTGCGCAGGAGCTCGTGGATCTGCTGCTGCAGCCGGGCGCCGGTGCTGACGGCGCTGTCGGCGTCCGCCCGCACGTGCACGCCCCGACCCCGGCGGATGTCGACCAGCCCTTCGTCGCGCAAGGTGGTGTAGGCGCGCAGCACCGTGTGCATGTTGACGTCGAGGCCCGCCGCGAGCTCCCGGGCCGGGGGCAGTCGCTCACCGGGGGCCAGGGTGCCGGAGGCGATCGCGCCGCGCACTTGCCCGGCGATCTGCTCGGCGAGGCCGGCGGGGCTGCCGGGGTCCAGACGGATCAACATAGTTTGCATCGTACTAGAACAATGCGTCTGAGGCGTCCGGCGGAGTCGCCGTGCTCCGCGTCGGGCCGCGGGGGACGCGACGGGGGTGCGACGGGGAGAAATGACGAACGCCGGGACGGTGAACCGTCCCGGCGTCCTGGGGCAGACGTGCTGCCGCTGGCGGAGGATAGGGGATTCGAACCCCTGAGGGCTGTTAACCCAACCCGCTTTCCAAGCGAGCGCCATAGGCCACTAGGCGAATCCTCCGCCGAGGAGGCTACCTGCACCCGGCCGGTCGCGGGAAATCGCCTCCCGCCTCCGGCGACCAGGGCGCCCCGCCGCCGGCCCGGCGTGGGTCCGGTGCCGCCCCGCCGCCGCCCCGCTGCCGCCCGGTCCGCGGACGGCAGTGGCCCACGTTGGCGGCGTGAGGGCCCCTCACCTAGACTCTGCGCCAACCCCCCGTGCGGCGGCATCTCGTCGAATCCCCCAGGGCCGGAAGGCAGCAAGGGCAGATGAGCTCTGTCGGGTGCACGGGGGGCCTTTTCGTCCCCCGGTCGGTCCCGCCGGGAAGCGCGTCGGGCGGACTCCCCTCCGCGGTGGTCCCTGTCGGGTCTGGTGGTTAGGGTTCAGGCGTGGACTCCCCCCTCGCGCTCTACCGCCGCTACCGGCCGGAGACGTTCTCCCAGGTCATCGGGCAGGACCACGTCACCGAGCCGCTGCGCAACGCGCTCGCCGCCGACCGGGTGAACCACGCCTACCTCTTCTCCGGCCCGCGCGGGTGCGGCAAGACGACGTCGGCCCGGATCCTGGCGCGCACCCTCAACTGCGCCGCGGCGCCGGTGGCCGAGCCGTGCGGCAGCTGCGACAGCTGCCGCGAGCTGGCCACCGGGGGGAGCGGCTCGATCGACGTGATCGAGATCGACGCGGCCTCCCACGGCGGCGTCGACGACGCCCGCGACCTGCGCGAGAAGGCCTTCTTCGCGCCGGTGCGCGACCGCTACAAGATCTACATCATCGACGAGGCCCACATGGTCTCCAACCAGGGCTTCAACGCCCTGCTCAAGCTGGTCGAGGAGCCCCCGCCCCACCTGCGCTTCATCTTCGCCACCACCGAGCCGGAGAAGGTCATCGCGACCATCCGGTCCCGCACCCACCACTACCCGTTCCGGCTGATCCCGCCGCGGATGCTCAACGACTACGTCGTCGAGCTGTGCGCGCGGGAGGGGGTGGCGATCGAGCCGGCCGCCGTGCCGCTGGTGGTCCGGGCCGGGGCCGGCTCGGCCCGCGACACCCTCTCGGTGCTCGACCAGCTCATCGGGGGCTCCGGGCCCGAGGGCGTCACCCACCAGCTCGCGGTCAACCTCCTCGGCTTCACCCCCGACACCCTGCTCGACGAGGTGGTCGACGCCTTCGCCGCCGCCGACGGGGCCGCGGTCTTCGGGGTGGTCGACAAGGTCATCGAGTCCGGCCAGGACCCGCGCCGGTTCGCTGAGGACCTGCTGCGTCGCCTGCGCGACCTGGTGATCGTCGCGGCGGTGCCCGACGCACCCGTGACAGGGCTGATCGACGTCTCCCAGGACCAGGGCGAGCGGCTGGTGGCCCAGGCCGCCCGCTTCGGCTCCACCGACCTCGCGCGCGCCGCCGACCTGGTCGCCACCGGGCTGATGGACATGAAGGGCGCCATCTCCCCGCGCCTGCTCCTCGAGCTCATCTGCGCCCGGGTGCTGCTCCCGGGTGCCGACCACGCCACCGAGGGCGTCCAGGCCCGCCTCGACAGGCTGGAGAAGCGCTTCGCCATCGTCGGCCCCGGCACCCCGGCCGCGGCGCTCTCCGCGCAGCCGGTGCTCCCGCCCGAGCGCACCGCGCCCGCCCAGCCCGACCCGCGGCCGGCCGCCCCCGCCCAGTTCGCACAGTCCGCCCGGCCCGACCAGCCCGTCGAGTCCGACCGGCCTGCCCCGCGCCCGGCCGCCTCCGACCGGCCCGCGCCCCCGGCGCCTGCCTCCACCCCCGCCCCTGCCGCGTCGCAGGGCCATGCGCCCGCCCCTGCCGCCGCGCCGGCCCCCGCCGCAGCCCCCGCCGCCGGGCCGGCCACGGCTGAGGCGGCCCCCACCGCGGCGCCCGCCGAGCCGACTGGCTGGGAGCAGCCGGCCCGCCCCGGCGGCCCCGCCGGTCTCACTGGCGCCGGGGCCCCGGGTGCTGCTGCTCCCGGTGCCGCCGCCGGTGCCGCCCCGGAGCCCCCTGCCGCAGCGCCCGCGCAGCCCAGTGACGCGCCCACCGCTCCGCCCGGGGCCCCGTCCGGCGGGCTCTCGCTGGTCGACGTCCGTCGGCTGTGGCCGGACGTGGTGGAGGCGGTCAAGGGCCGTCGGCGGCTGGCCTGGATCCTGCTCACCCAGAACGCCCAGGTCAACGGGGTCGACGACCGCACCCTCACCGTGGGCTTCAACAACCCCGGCGCGCGCGACTCGTTCGTCTCGGGCGGCAACGACGAGATCCTGCGACAGGCGGCGATCGACGCGGTCGGCGTCGAGTGGCGGATCGAGTGCGTGGTCGACGCGGGGGTCCAGCCGCCCGGGTCCACCGCCGCCTCCCACCAGGTGCGCCAGCCCGCGGTCGAGAGCCGCCCCGCCGAGCCCCCCGCGCCCCAGCAGCCGCCCCAGCAGCCCGGTCAGCCCCCGCAGCCCTCGCAGCCGGCGCAGGAGCCGGGGAGCGACGGCGCGGCCGGTGCCCCCCAGGCCGGCGGGGCGGACCCCCAGGGCCTGGCCGCCGCCCGCGGCGCGATCCAGCAGACCCGCACGGGCGGGCGCACCGCGCCCGACACCGACCAGCGGGCCCTGGCCGACGCGGCCGCCCACCCGGACGACCCCGATGCCGACTCCCAGGGCATGGACAGCGCCGAGCTGCTGCGCCGCACCCTGGGGGCCGAGGTGATCGAGGAGATCGAGCACCGATGACCCCGGCCGCGCCCAGCCGGGCGACGGCCGCCACGACCGCACACCCCCACCCCACACCCGGAACGAGGACCACGCGATGACCCAGAACCCCTTCGACGCTCTCGGCGGGGCCGGCGGCTTCGACATGAACGCCCTGCTCGCCCAGGCCCAGCAGATGCAGGAGCAGCTCGCCTCCGCCCAGGAGCGGCTCCAGGAGGTGCGCGTCGACGGCACGGTCGCCGGCGGCTCCGTCACCGTGACCCTGAGCGGCTCCGGCGAGCTGGTCGCCGTCGCCATCAGGGCCGGCGAGTTCGACGGCAACGAGCCCGACGAGCTCGAGGACCTCGGCGACATGATCGTCGCGGCGTTCCGTGACGCCAAGGCCAAGGCCGACGCGATCGCCGCCGAGGCGCTCGGTCCGCTGGCCGGTGGCGGCGGCATCCCCGGACTGGGCTGACTCCCTTTGTACGAGGGCGTCGTCCAGGACCTCATCGACGAGCTCGGCCGGCTGCCGGGCGTCGGTCCCAAGAGCGCGCAGCGGATCGCGTTCCACCTGCTCCAGGCCGAGCCGGCCGACGTCCGCCGTCTCGCCGACGTGCTGATCGAGGTCAAGGCCAAGGTCAAGTTCTGCTCCGTGTGCTTCAACGTCTCCCAGGACGACCAGTGCCGGATCTGCCGCGACCCGCGTCGTGACCCCTCGGTGCTGTGCTGCGTCGAGGAGTACAAGGATGTGGTGGCCATCGAGCGGACCCGTGAGTTCCGCGGTCGCTACCACGTGCTGGGCGGCGCGATCTCGCCGATCGACGGGATCGGGCCCGACCAGCTCCGGATCCGGGAGCTGATGGTCCGCCTGGCCGACGGCACCGTCCAGGAGGTGATCCTGGCCACCGACCCCAACCTCGAGGGCGAGGCCACGGCGACCTACCTGACTCGGATGCTGCGGCCGATGGGGTTGCGCGTGACGCGACTTGCGAGTGGACTGCCAGTGGGCGGTGACCTGGAGTACGCCGACGAGGTCACCCTGGGCAGGGCTTTCGCTGGAAGGCGGTCCGCTGATGACTGACACGTCCGGAACGACCGGGGCCGACACGACCTCGCCCCTGACGGGCGACCTGGCGGAGCTCGCCGGACAGATCGCCGCGCAGGTGGAGACCTTCCTGGTCGCCCTCCAGGCGGTCGCGGCGGAGGAGGACGGCGGCCTGGCGATCCCGGTGCTGCTGCTCGAGACCGCGCAGATCTCCCTGGCCGGGGCCCGGCTGGGCGCGCAGGTCGACTTCCACCCCCGGGCGGAGTACCAGCCCGACGTGGGGCCCGAGCCCGACGTGGACCCCCTGCGCCTGGGCCTGGCCCGCACGCTCGGGCCGGTCGACACCTACAGCTTCGTCACCGACCCCTACCAGCCCGAGGTGGTGACCAGCCAGCTCTCCGACGACCTCACCAGCGTCGCCACCGACCTGGCCAACGGTCTGCGCCACTACGTGGCGGGCAACGTGATCGAGGCCCTGTGGTGGTGGCAGTTCTCCTACGTCTCCTCCTGGGGCAACCTGGCCGGGACCGCCCTCAACGCCCTGTGGTCGGTGGTGCACCACGACCGTCTCGACGCCGAGTTCTCCGGCGAGGACGAGCAGGTCGCGGCGGCGAATGAGATGTTGGAATCCGACGCGATCAGCGGAAGTTAGACTTGCTCCTTGGCCGGCACCGCCGGCCCTGTCAGGTGCGAAGAGACCGAGCAAGGGGTGTGGCGTGGGCATTGTCGTGCAGAAGTACGGCGGCTCCTCGCTTTCCGACGCCGACGCCGTCAAGCGCGTCGCGCGTCGAATCGTCGAGATGAAGAAGGCCGGGCACGACGTGGTCGTGGCCGTCTCCGCCATGGGCGACAAGACCGACGAGCTGATCGACCTCGCCCACGAGGTCTCACCGCTGCCGCCCGCCCGCGAGATGGACATGCTGCTCACCGCCGGGGAGCGGATCTCCATGGCCGTGGTGGCGATGGCGATCTCCGACCTGGGCTACACGGCGCGGTCCTTCACCGGCTCGCAGGCCGGCGTGATCACCGACGCGGTCCACGGCAAGGCCAAGATCATCGACGTCACCCCCGGCCGCATCACCGCCGCCCTCGCCGAGGGACACATCGTCATCGTGGCGGGGTTCCAGGGCGTCAGCGCGGACACCAAGGAGATCACCACCCTGGGTCGCGGCGGCACCGACACCACCGCGGTGGCGCTGGCCGCCGCGCTGGGCGCCGACGTCTGCGAGATCTACACCGACGTGGACGGCGTCTTCACCGCCGACCCGCGCATCGTCAAGACCGCCCGCAAGCTCGGCAAGGTCTCCTACGAGGAGATGCTCGAGCTGGCCGCCTGCGGGGCCAAGATCCTGCACCTGCGCTGTGTCGAGTACGGCCGCCGGCACGGCATCCCCATCCACGTCCGCTCGTCGTTCAGCCATCTGCAAGGCACCTGGGTCGTGGACGACCCCAGTGAGGGAGGCACCATGGAACAGCCCATCATCGCCGGAGTGGCCCACGACCGGAGCGAGGCCAAGATCACGGTCGTCGGTGTGCCCGACAAGGTGGGCGAGGCGGCGCGGATCTTCGAGGCGCTCGCCGACGCGCAGACCAACCTGGACATGATCGTGCAGAACGTCTCCGCCGTGGCGACGGGACTGACCGACATCTCCTTCACCCTGCCCCGCACCGACGGGCAGACCGCGATGGCCGCCCTCGCCCGGATCCAGGCCGAGGTCGGCTACGAGAAGCTCCTCTACGACGACCGGATCGGCAAGGTCTCGCTGATCGGCGCCGGGATGCGCTCCCACCCGGGCATCACCTCGAAGTTCTTCGGCTCGCTGGCCGGGGCCGGCGTCAACATCGACATGATCTCCACCTCCGAGATCCGGATCTCGGTGATCGTGGCCGAGTCCGACGTCGACGACGCGGTTCGCGCCACGCACACCGCGTTCGACCTGGACGCCGACGAGGTCGAGGCCGTCGTCTACGGCGGGACCGGCCGATGACCAGCATCGGCATCGTCGGCGCGACCGGCCAGGTGGGGGTGGCGATGCGCCAGATCCTCGAGGAGCGCGACTTCCCCGCGAGCCAGGTCCGGTTCTTCGCCTCCGTGCGCTCCGCCGGCAAGGTGCTGCCCTTCCGCGGCCAGGAGATCGTCGTCGAGGACGCGGCCACCGCCGACCCCACCGGGCTCGACATCGCGCTCTTCTCGGCCGGGGCCACCACCTCGCGCGCCCAGGCGCAGCGGTTCGTCGACGCGGGCGTCATCGTCATCGACAACTCCTCCGCCTTCCGCAAGGTCCCGGAGATCCCCCTGGTGGTCTCCGAGGTCAACCCGGAGGCGATGGACGAGGTGATCGCCGCCGGCCGCGGCATCGTGGCCAACCCGAACTGCACCACGATGGCGGCCATGCCGGTGCTCAAGGTGCTGCACGACGCGGCCGGGCTGAAGCGCCTGGTCGTCTCGACCTACCAGGCCGTCTCCGGCTCCGGCGTGGCCGGCGTGGAGACCCTCGCCACCGGCGTGGAGAACGCCGGGGACGCGCGTGGCCTGGCCTACGACGGTGCGGCCGTCCCGGCGGGGGACCCCGGCCCCTACGCCGAGCCCATCGCCTACAACGTGCTCCCGCTGGCGGGCTCGATCGTCGACGACGGCCTCAACGAGACCGACGAGGAGCAGAAGCTGCGCAACGAGTCGCGCAAGATCCTGGGCCTCCCCGACCTGTTGGTCTCCGGCATCTGCGTGCGGGTCCCGGTCTTCACCGGCCACTCGCTGGCGGTCAACGCCGAGTTCGCCTCCGAGCTGACCGTCGACGCCGCGCGCAAGCTGCTCGCCGACGCCCCTGGCGTCGCCCTGGAGGAGATCCCGACCCCGCGGAAGGCGGCCGGCCAGGACCCGTCGTACGTCGGCCGGATCCGGCAGGACGAGGGCGTCGACGGCAACCGCGGGCTGGCGCTGTTCATCAGCAGCGACAACCTGCGCAAGGGTGCCGCGCTCAACACCGTGCAGCTCGCGGAGATCATCGCCGCCGCCCGCTGAGCCCATGCCCCGTGGGGGCAGCCGAAGCACCGTTCCCGGTCCCGGGGGCGGTGCTTCTGCGTTCCGCCACCATGTGGCGGGAGGACGGGCCGGGATAACCGGCCGGGGGAACGCGCCCGGGGGAACGGGCGGGAAATGCAGCAGGCCCCGGACCCTGACGGATCCGGGGCCTGCTGCCGGGAAAACTCTGTCGGGCTGACAGGATTTGAACCTGCGGCCTCCTCGTCCCGAACGAGGCGCGCTACCAAGCTGCGCCACAGCCCGATCGTGGGCGTCACCGTGCCAGGCACGACTGCTCACGAGCAACGCGAGCATAGCGGAGCCTCGGGGGCTCCCCGAAATCGGGTGGGCGCCGTGGGCGCTCAGTCGCGGGGGAGCAGGGTGAGCAGCGTCGCCTCCGGACGGCAGGCGAGCCGCAGGCGGACGTAGGGGCTGGTGCCCAGCCCCGCGGAGACGTGCAGCCAGGACGAGCCGGGGTCGCCGTCGACCGAGTCCGCCGGGTGGCGGTGGAGCCCGCGGGCCCGCTCCGGCTCCAGGTCGCAGTTGGTGGTCAGCGCCCGGCCGCCCGGCAGGCAGACCTGCCCTCCGTGGGTGTGGCCGGCGATGATCGCGTCGTAGCCGTCGGCGGCGAACTGGTCGAGGACCCGCAGGTAGGGGGCGTGGCAGACCGCCAGCCGGAGGTCGGCGTGGGGGTCGGCGGGCCCGGAGACCCGGTCCAGGTCGTCGTAGCCCAGGTGGGGGTCGTCGACCCCGGCGAACGCGATCCGGGTGCCATTCACCTCGAGGGCGCCGAAGGCGTTGGTGAGGTCGAGCCAGCCCGAGGCGTCGAACGCCGACTTCAGGTCCGGCCACGGCAGCTGGGGGACGTCGGTGTGGCGGGACCCGTCGTCGGGGAGCAGGTAGCGCAGGGGGTTGCGCAGGCTGGGGGAGAAGTAGTCGTTCGAGCCGAGCACGTAGGCGCCCGGCACCTCCAGCAGACCGCCCAGCGCGTCGAGGACGACGGGCACCGCGCGCTGGTGCGCGAGGTTGTCGCCGGTGTTGACCACCAGGTCGGGCGCCAGGTCGGCCAGGGAGGCCAGCCACTCCTGCTTGCGCCGCTGGTCGGGGGTCATGTGGATGTCGGAGAGGTGCAGCACCCGCAGCGGGGCGTGGCCGGCCGGCAGCACCGTCACCTCGACCTTCCGGAGCGTGTAGGCACGCGCCTCCCAGGCGGCGTACGCCGCGAGGCCGGCACCGGCCGCCACTGCGAGGCCGGCGGCGCGGGGCAGGATCTCGCTGGGGGTCACCGCACCTAGGCTGCCACACTGGACCCATGAGCACTCTCAAGGACCGCCTCCGCGCCGACCTGACCACCGCGATCAAGGCCCGCGACGAGCTGCGCTCCTCCACGCTGCGGATGGTGCTGACCGCGATCACCAACGCCGAGGTCGCCGGCAAGGAGCACCGCGAGCTCTCCGACGACGACGTGATCGGCGTGCTCAGCAGCGAGGCGAAGAAGCGGCGCGAGGCCGCGGCCGCCTTCGAGGACGGCGACCGCCCGGAGCAGGCGGCCAAGGAGCGGGCCGAGGCCGAGGTGCTCGCCGACTACCTGCCGACCCCGCTGACCGAGCAGGAGATCGCCGACCTGGTCACCTCCGTGATCGCCGAGACCGGCGCGGCCGAGCAGGGCATGCGGGCGATGGGACAGGTCATGGGCCGGGTGCAGGCGCAGACCAAGGGTCGCGCCGACGGGGGCGCCGTCGCCGCGGAGGTGCGGCGCCAGCTGGGCTGAGCCGGCTCAGCCCCGGCCTCGGCGGCCCTTCCCCTTGCCCTTCTTCTTCTTCTTGGGCTCGGGGACGAAGCCGGTCGAGGGGTGGTAGACGACCGTGTCGCCGGCGCTCAGCTGGGCACCGCTCTCGGGGGTCGTCTTGGCCACCGAGCCGTCGGGGATCTCGGAGTTGAGGTAGCCGCCCAGCGACGGGTTGAAGCCCGCCGCCCGCAGCGCTGCCTCGGCGTCGGCGACCGGCATCCCGACCACGTCGGGCACCGAGGTGAGCACCCCGGCGATCTGGGTGGAGTCGGGGCGCTGGAAGTCCTCGTCGGGCAGCGAGGCGGCGACGGTGCCCATCGCGTCACCCCACATGGGACCGGCGTTGCCGGAGCCCGAGGCCGAGGAGATGTAGGAGCCGCCCACCACCTGGCCGTTGAGGCTGACCCAGTGGCCCACGTCGTTGGCGCCGGCGATCATCGCGGCCGTGGCGAGGTTGGGGGTGTAGCCGACGAACCAGACCGCCATGTTGCCGTTGATGGTCCCGGTCTTGCCGGCGGCCGGCTGCGGCGGGGCGATCGCGGCACCGAAGCCGCCGGGCTCCACCACGCCGCGCAGCACGTCGTTGACCGCGTCGGCCACCGCACCGGGCAGCACCTGCTGGCACTTCTCCGGGTACTCCTTGAGCAGGTTGCCCTGGGCGTCCTCGATGGCGCTGACCGGCCGGGAGTCGCAGTGCAGCCCGCGGCCGGCGAAGGTCGCGTAGGCCTCGGCCATCTCCAGCGGGCTGGTGCTGGGGATGCCCAGGGTGAACGAGGCGACCCGCTCGGCGCCGAAGCCGTTCTCGTCGCCCTCGGGGTTGGTCAGCCGGATGCCCATCTGCTTGGCGAGGTTGAAGGGCTCGCAGATCCCGGTCTCCCGGATCAGCTGCACGTAGAAGGTGTTCACCGACTCCCGGGTGCCGGTGTACATGTTCTTGGTGCCGGACGTGGTGGAGTTGCTCACCGGCCACGGGCCGTAGTCGTAGGGCTTGCCGTCGCAGTCGATGAAGTCCTCGCGCCGGAAGACCATCGACTCGGGCGAGTTGAAGGTCTGGGTCAGCGACATGCCCTGCTTGAGGGCGGCGGCGAGGACGAAGACCTTGAAGGTCGAGCCGGCCTGGAAGCCGCGGGAGTCGCCGTACTCCTCGGGGACCACGTAGTTGAGGTAGGTCTGGCCGGCCTGCCGGTTGGCGCCCATCGGGCGGGACTGGGCCAGGGCCTTCACGTTGCCGGTGCGGGGCTCGACCATGGCCAGGCCGCCGATGGCGTTGTCGGTGGGGTAGACGTGGCTGCGCACCGACTCGTCGGCCGCCTGCTGGTAGCTCAGGTCCAGGGTGGTGCGGATGGTGAGCCCGCCGGACTTGATGAGCCGCTCGCGGTCGGCCTCGGTCTTGCCCAGGGAGCGGTCGGCGAGGAGGTACTTCACGACGTAGTCGCAGTAGAACGGGGCGGGGGAGTTCACGCACCCGTTGGCCGACGGCTGGATCTTGAGGCCCAGCTTCTGGCCCTTGAGCTTCTCGGCCTTGTCGCGGGGGATGACGTTGAGCTCGGCCATCCGGTCGAGCACGACGTTGCGCCGGGAGAGCGCGCGCTCGGGGTAGTTGGTGGGGTCGTAGCCGGTGGGGTTCTTCACCAGGCCGGCCAGCGTCGCGGACTGCTTGAGGTTGAGCTGCTTGGCGTTCTTGTCGAAGAAGTGCCGCGCGGCGGACTGGATGCCGTAGGCGCCGTCGCCGAAGTAGGCGATGTTGAGGTAGCGCTCGAGGATCCACTCCTTGGAGTAGTTCTGCTCGAAGGCGATCGCGTACCTGAGCTCCTTGAACTTGCGCGCGTAGGTCTCGTCGGTGGCGGCGTCCGCCTCCTCGTCGTTCTCGGCCTGGTCGATCAGCGTCAGCTTGACCATCTGCTGAGTGATGGACGAGCCGCCCTGCACCACGCCGGCGCTGGCCTGGTTGGTGACCAGGGCGCGGAGCGTGCCCTTGAGGTCCAGGGCGCCGTGCTCGAAGTAGCGGTAGTCCTCGATGGCGACGATCGCCTCGACCATGTTGCGCGAGATCTGGTCGAGCCCGACGCTGATGCGGTTCTGGTCGTAGAGCGAGGCGATCAGGTTGCCGTTGATGTCGTAGACGGAGGTCTTCTGGGCAAGCGGCTTGGCCTCCAGCTCGGCGGGCAGCTCGTCGATGCCGCGGGAGACGTCTTCGGAGGCGGAGCCGAGCACGGCCGCGAACGGCAGCACGAGCCCCGCGGCGAGGACTCCGACGACGGTGGCCACCGCCGCCATCACCCCGAGGTGGGAGAGGATGCGACCGGTGCGCGGGTTGCCCTCTGCGGACCCCTGGGCAGGCTGAGACATGTCACCCAATGTACGGGAGAGTCGGGTGGGGGCCACCTCCACGACCACCCGTCGTTGGGCGCGCGGGTCGGCCCGGAGTGGCCGCAGGTCCCGCCGGGACTAGTCCGAGATGACTACTCAAAGTGGGCCATACGAGTCTGGCTGACAGGGGTGCTGGTCCATACCTTTACACCAGATCACAAAAGCGTGAGTGGACTTCATGGGGATGTCCACCCGCATATTGAGGATCTGGGGAGAAAATCATGTGGGTCGAGGACTGGACGTCGAAGGCAGCATGTCGGGATTCAGCCCCCGACCAGCTCTTCGTGCGGGGTGCCGAGCAGAACAAGGCCAAGCAGCTGTGCAACAGCTGCCCCGTGCGCACCGAGTGCCTCGCGGAGGCGCTCGACAACCAGATCGAGTGGGGCGTCTGGGGTGGCATGACCGAGCGTGAGCGCCGCGCCCTCCTCCGCCGGCGGCCCGGTGCCAGTTGGCGCAACGTCTTGGAGAGCGCCCGCGAGGAGCACACCCGCACGGCGTCCCCGCTCACCGCCTCCGTCGACGTCTGAGCCCAGCCCTCACTCCTCGCCGGCGAGCAGCCCGCCGATGCGGCGCAGGCCGTCCAGGTCGTGCACGTCGGTGGGCAGCGCCCTGACCACCACCTCCGGCACGTGCGGGTGGGCGGCGGCGAAGCGCGTCACCAGGCGTCGCTCCCGGCCGACCATCGACAACCGGTCGGCGTGCAGCCGCAGCAGGCCCGCGGTGATCGACCCCGGGTCGGAGCGGCGCAGCCGGTCGGCCGCGGCCCCGGCCTCCTCGGCCGTGAGCGTCCCGCTGGTCGCCGGGCTGGCCCGGTTGACCACGAGCCCGGCCAGCGGCATGTCCTCCTCGGCGAGCCGCTCGACGAAGTAGGCGGCCTCGCGCAGCGCGTCCTCCTCGGGGGCGGCCACCACCAGGAACGCGGTGCGGTCGTCCTGGAGCAGGGCGAAGGTCTTCTCCGCGCGGGCGCGGAAGCCCCCGAAGAGCGTGTCGAAGGCCGCGACGAAGATCTGCATGTCCCGCAGCACCTGGGTGCCGAGGATCTTGGTCAGCGCGCCGGTCATCACCCCGACGCCCGCCGACATCAGGCGGGCCGGCCCCCGGGCCGGGGCGGTGAGCAGCCGGATGAAGCGTCCGTCGAGGAAGCTGGAGAGCCGCTCCGGCGCGTCGAGGAAGTCCAGCGCGGAGCGCGAGGGCGGGGTGTCGACCACGATCAGGTCGTAGGACCCGTCGGCCTCGGCCTTGCGGTAGATCTGGCCGAGCTTCTCCATCGCCATGTATTCCTGGGTGCCGGCGAACGAGCTGGACAGCGCGACGTAGAACGGGTTCTCCAGGATCTGCCGAGCCTTCTCCGGGGTGGCCTGGCTGCTCACCACCTCGTCGAAGGTGCGCTTCATGTCGAGCATCATCGCGTCGAGCGAGCCGCTGCCCCGCACGGTCGGCACCGGTCGCGGGGTGTTGTCGAGCTTCTCCACCCCCATCGCCTGGGCCAGCCGACGCGCCGGGTCGATGGTCAGCACCACGACCTTGCGCCCCCGCTCGGCCGCCCGCAGCGCCAGCGCCGCCGAGGTGGTCGTCTTGCCGACCCCGCCGGACCCGCAGCAGACCAGGATCCCGATGCCGGGGTCGTCGAGCAGGGTGTCGACGTCGAGGACCGGTGCCTGTGTGGGGTGGGAGGCCAGCGGGCCCACCCGGGTGCGTCGCTCGCTCATCGTCCCATCCCCTGTTCCTTGAGGCAGGCGGCGAGCTCGTACAGCCCGCCCAGGTCCACCCCGCCCGCCAGCAGGGGCAGCTCGTAGGTCGGGCGGCCCAGCTCGACGACCAGGGCGCGCTGGCTCTCCTCCAGGTCGCGACGCTCCGCGTGCTCGCGGCCCTCCTCGACGAGCTCCTCGACCAGCGCCGGGAGGTCGTCGTCGGCCTCGACGCCGGCCGCCACGAGGTCGTCGCGGATCCGGTCGGTGTCCAGGGTGCCGCGGGCGGCGGAGGACAGCGCCTCCTCGTCGAGGTCGCGGGGCCGGACCAGGTTGACCACCACCCCGCCGACCGGCAGGTCGGCCCGCCTGAGCTCGGCGATCCCGTCGGCGGTCTCCTGCACGGGCATCTCCTCCAGCAGGGTGACGAGGTGGACCGCCGTGCGTGGGGAGCGGAAGAGGGTCATCACGGTGTCGGCCTGGCTCTTGATGGGCCCCACCTTGGCCAGTCCGGCGAGCTCGCCGTTGACGTTGAGGAACTGGGTGATCCGGCCGGTCGGCGGGGCGTCCAGCACCACGGCGTCGTAGGTGACCGCGCCCTTGCTGCGGGCGTTGCGCTGCACGGCCTCGTAGACCTTGCCGGTCAGCAGCACGTCGCGCACCCCCGGCGCGATGGTGGTGGCGAACTCGATCACCCCGAAGCGGTCCAGCGCCTTCCCGGCCCGGCCCAGCTTGTAGTACATCGCCAGGTACTCCAGCAGCGCCGACTCGGCGTCGATGTGGAGCGCGTGGACCACCCCCGCCCGGCCCTTGCTGTCGGCCAGACCGCGGGCGACCCGGGTCTCGGCGTAGGGCAGGGGGTCGACGTCGAACATCCGGGCGATGCCCTGGCGTCCCTCCACCTCGCAGAGCAGGACGTTGCGTCCCGACGAGGCCAGCGCCAGGGCGAGGGCTGCGGCCACGGTGGACTTCCCGGTGCCCCCCTTCCCCGTCACGACGTGCAGGTCGACGCCGGACCAGTCGGTCCCGGACGCCTGGGTGGGTGCGCTCTCGTCGCTCACCCCAGCAGGATAGGCAGGCGCAGGTTGTCCGGGTCGTCCGGAGAAGGGCGTACGGATGTGCAAGTTGCGAAAACCGCCCGAATGTCCCCGGCGACCTCCTTACGATCATCGGCTGCAGCACCAGGGACCCACGCTCCGGCGGCTCGCGGGGGAAGCCGCCGGAGCGGGGTCGCCGAGTGCCGCACCAGTGGACGCTCGGCCCGGGCCCGCTTTCTAGCGGCGCATCCTGCGGGTCAGCGCGTGGGCCTCCTCCAGCAGCAGGGCGCCCAGCTCGCGCTGCCGGGCCGTGGCGAAGCGCTGCTCGATCCCGGTCAGGCTGAGCGCCCACGCCGGGCGGTCCTGGGTGTCGAAGACGGCCGCTCCCATGCCCCAGCTGCCCTCGACGAGGAGGCCCGGGTTGACCGCCCAGCCGTCGGCGCGGGTGCGGGTGATCCGCTCGCGCACCCGGGCGGGCGCGTGCGCCTCGCCGTACGCCGTGACCAGATCGGCGCGGCGCAGGTAGTCGTCGACGTCGGGGTCGGGGAGGTGGGCGAGGATCGCCAGGCCGGCCGAGGCGACCCCGAGCGGGAACCGGATCCCCTCGTGGAGCACGTGGGAGCGGATCGGGAAGCTGCCGTCCTCGCGGAGCAGGCAGACCGTCTCGTCGCCCCGGCGCACGGAGAAGAAGGCGCTCTCGCCGGTCGCGACGCTGAGCCGCCGGACCACCGGCTGCGCGAGCGCGGTCACGTCGTACCGCTCGGCGGCGGCGACGCCCAGCAGGTAGAGCTCGGGTCCGAGCACCCACCGCCCCGAGGCGGGGTCACGCTCGGTCAGCCCCTGGTCGGCCAGCGAGACCAGCAGCCGGTGGGCGGTGGGGCGGGCCAGGCCGGTGGCGCGGGCCAGCTCCGAGGTCCCGGTGCCGTGCGGCTCGTGCGCCGAGACGGCCTTGAGCAGTGCGGCGGCACGGCCGACCACGTCGACCGGGGTGTCCCGGAGCGGGGATGCGGGGGTGTCCACTCAATGAACGCTACCGCGGACCAGGGTTCGCTCAGCGAGAGATTCGCGTCAGCAGGGTGGTCGGGCGTTGACGCCGCGCGAAGCCGGGCATTGAATCGCCACACAGTTGCACCGAACGAGGAGGAGTCGATGGACAAGGTCGTGGCCAGCGCCGCGGAGGCGGTGGCGGACATCGCGAGCGGAGCCACCCTCGCCGTCGGCGGGTTCGGGCTCTGCGGGATCCCCTCGGTGCTCATCGAGGCGCTGCTGGCCTCCGGGGTCGACGACCTCGAGGCGGTCTCCAACAACTGCGGCGTCGACGACTGGGGCCTGGGCCTGCTGCTCGCGCAGAAGCGGCTGCGGCGGATGGTGTCGTCCTACGTCGGGGAGAACAAGGAGTTCGCCCGGCAGTACCTCTCCGGGGAGCTGGAGGTCGAGCTGACCCCGCAGGGCACGCTGGCCGAGCGGATGCGGGCCGGCGGCTCCGGGATCCCGGCATTCTTCACCGCCACCGGCGGCGGCACCCAGGTCGCCGAGGGCGGACTGCCCTGGCGCTACGACGACTCCGGCAACGTGGTGGTCGCCTCCCCGCCCAAGGAGACCCGCGAGTTCGAGCTCTACGGCGAGCGCCGCGACTACGTGCTCGAGGAGGCGATCGTCGCCGACTTCGGCCTGGTCCGCGCCTGGAAGGGCGACCGGCACGGCAACCTCGTCTACCGCGACTCCGCACGCAACTTCAACCCGCTCGCCGCGATGTGCGGCCGGGTGACGATCGCCGAGGTCGAGCACCTGGTCGAGCCCGGCGAGCTGGACCCCAACGACGTGCACACCCCGGGGGTCTACGTGCAGCGCGTCGTCGCGCTGACCCCGGAGCAGGCCGCGGAGAAGCGGATCGAGAAGCGGACCGTGCGTCCGGCCGGAGAGGACGCCTGATGACCGAGCCGACCGGCTGGACCCGTGAGCAGATGGCCGCCCGCGCGGCCTCGGAGCTGACCGACGGCTCCTACGTCAACCTGGGCATCGGGCTGCCGACCCTGGTCCCCAACTACGTCGCCGACGACGTCGAGCTGGTGCTCCAGTCGGAGAACGGCATCCTCGGCGTCGGCGCCTACCCGGTCGAGGGGGAGGAGGACGCCGACCTCATCAACGCCGGCAAGGAGACCGTCACCGTGCGCCGCGGGGCGTCGTTCTTCGACTCCGCGACCTCCTTCGGGATGATCCGCGGCGGCAAGATCGACGCCGCGATCCTCGGCGCCATGCAGGTCTCGGCCGCCGGCGACATCGCCAACTGGATGATCCCCGGCAAGATGGTCAAGGGGATGGGTGGCGCGATGGACCTCGTGCACGGCGCCAAGCGGGTGATCGTGCTGATGGAGCACGTGGCCCGTGACGGCTCCTACAAGATCGTGCGGGAGTGCTCGCTGCCCTACACCGGCCGCGGCGTGGTGCAGCGGATCATCACCGACCTCTGCGTCCTCGACGTCACCCCCGAGGGCCTGCGGCTCGTCGAGCTGGCGCCGGGGGTCACCGAGGACGAGGTGCGGGAGAGGACCGAGCCGCCCGTCCTGTGAGCGGCACGGGGCGCGTCACGGCCCGCGCAGGTAGGTGAGGACGGCGGCCACCCGCCGGTCGCTGCCCGGATCGACCGGGAGCTTGGCGAAGATGTTGCCGATGTGCTTGCGCACGGCCGCCTCGCTGACGAAGAGCGCCGCCGCGATGGCCTGGTTGGTGTGGCCCTCGGCCATCAGGGCCAGCACCTCGAGCTCGCGTGCGGTCAGGGCGGCCAGTGGGCCGTCGGTGCGGTTGCGGCGCAGGAGCTGACGGACCACCTCGGGGTCGACGACCGTGCCGCCGGCCGCCACCCGGTCGAGGCTGTCGAGGAAGTCCCGGACGTGACCGACCCGGTCCTTCAGCAGGTAGCCGATCCCGCCGCCGGGAGCCGAGTCGAGCAGGTCGGCGACGTAGGCATCGGCGATGTAGGCCGAGAGCACCATGACGGCGGTGCCCGGGTGCTCCGCCCGGATCGCCATCGCGGCCCGCAGCCCCTCGTCGGTGTGCGTCGGGGGCATCCGGATGTCGGTGATCACCAGGTCGGGGGTGGTGCGCTGCACGAAGGCGAGCAGGGCGTCGGCGTCGGCGACGTCGGCGAGGACCCGGTGGCCCGCGCGTTCGAGGATCCGCACCAGTCCTTCGCGGAGCAGGGCCTCGTCCTCGGCCAACACGACCGTCAGCGGGCGCACTACGGGAGCGGACATGTCATCCTCACCGTCGTCGGGCCGCCGGGCGGGCTGGTGGTCCGCAGCGAGCCGTCCATCGCCTCGACCCGTAGCCGGAGCCCTTCCAGCCCGGAGCCCGGCCTCGCCTCGGCACCACCCGTCCCGTCGTCGCCGACGCTGAGCACGAGCTCGCCCTCCTCCGTCCAGGCGTGCACCTGCGCCGACCCGGCGCCGGAGTGGCGGACGACGTTGGTGAGCGCCTCGCTGACGAAGAAGTAGGCGGCGGCCTCGACCGGTCCCGGCAGTCGTTCCTCGAGGGCGAGGTCGACGTGGACGGGCACCGGTGAGCGGTCGGCGATCTCGTGGACGGCCGCGGTCAGCCCGTGGTCGGTGAGCACCCGCGGATGGATGCCGCGCACGGTGGTGCGCAGTTCGGCGAGGGCCTGCTCGGCCTGCTCGTGCGCCTGCCTGATCAGCGTGAGAGCGGGTCCCTCGGCCTCGAGCTCGGCCGACCCGAGGGTCATGGTGAGCGCGAGCAGTCGTTGCTGCACGCCGTCGTGCAGGTCGCGCTCGATACGCCGCCGCTCGGCCTCGAAGGCGTCGACCAGCCCGCTGCGCGAGCGGCGCACGGCGGCGACCGCCTCCGCCTGCCGCGCGTCGGGCGGGTCGAGCAGCAGCCGGGTGAGCGCGGCGTGGCCGCAGGCGGCCCAGGTGACGACGTACGCCGCGACGGCGAGCAGCAGGACCCCGACGACCGGCGCCACCCAGGCCTCGCGGGGCGAGTCGATCCGCCAGCCGACGACGTCGATCACGTCGGCGCCCACCAGCCAGGGGGCAAGGAGCAGGATGACCGGCACCGAGGCGAAGGCGGCGGCGCCGAGCCCGACCAGCCAGCCCACCGTGGCGAGCAGGGCCAGGTGACCGATCTCGGCCCACGCCACCGGGCGCCCTGGCTCCCCCCGCTGGGCCGCGCGCCATCCCACCTTCCAACCTGCCCCGTCGTCGGCCGTGGGGAGGACCAGGCGCAGCCGCCGCCGTTCCACCTCGGCGGCCAGGTGGGCGAGCGCCGGCACGGCGGCGAGGACGAAGAACCCGACCACCAGGACCAGGGTGGCCAGCCCGATCCCGAGGACCAGGGTGAGCAGCAGCAGCCAGGCCAGCCCGACCACGACTGAGCCGACGACGTAGGCAAGTGCCCGCCACGGCCACGCCGAGAGCAGGAAGCGCCACGGCCGCCCGCGCACGGCCGTCCACGCGTCCGGATGCCTCGTCACGCCCCAACCCTAGAGAGCCGTGCCCCCGCGTGGGGTAGCGCGGGCGCTACCCAGGTGTGGCGTGCAGGCCCGGGTGTCGCGGCCCGTGCGCTGGTGCAGTGGGAGCCATGACCAGCACCCTCACCACCGCGCCCCCCGCGGTGACGCTCGACGGCATCGCCCACACCTACGGCTCCCGGGCGGGGGGCGTGCGGGCGCTGCACGGCGTGACGCACGTGTTCCACCGCGGCACCTTCACCGCGATCATGGGCCCGTCGGGGTCCGGCAAGTCGACCCTGCTCCAGGTCGCCGCCGGCCTGGAACGCCCCACCGACGGTCACGTGGTGATCGGCCGGACACCGCTGGGGCGGCTCAAGGAGAACGAGCTGACCCGCCTGCGCCGGACGTCGATGGGGTTCGTCTTCCAGGCCTACAACCTGCTCGACGCCCTCACGGCATTCGACAACGTCGCCCTGCCCTCCCGGTTGGCGGGCGTCCGGGTGGAGCGCGCCGCCGTGCTCCGTGCCCTCGCGGCGGTCGGACTGGCCGAGCTGGCCGGACGCCGCCCCTCGCAGCTGTCGGGTGGACAGCAGCAGCGCGTCGCGATCGCCCGGGCCCTGCACACCAGGCCCGAGGTGCTCTTCGCCGACGAGCCCACCGGGGCCCTGGACCGCAGGACCGGGCGGGACGTGCTCGCCCTCCTGCGGGCAGTGGCCGATGCCGGGCAGACGGTCGTCATGGTCACCCACGACCCGGTGGCCGCCTCCTACGCCGACGCCGTCCTCTTCCTGGCCGACGGCCGCGTGGTCGGCCACCTCCAGCACGCGAGCGCGGACGCGATCGCGACCACCATGAACGGACTCGAGCGGTGATCCTCCCCCTGGCCTGGCGCAGCGCGCGGGCCACCTGGCGGGGCTACCTGGGCGCGTTCGTGGCGCTGGCCCTGGGGGTCGGCCTCCTGGCCGTCAGCACCGCCCTGGTCTCCGCGACCGACGCCACCGCAAGCCGGGAGGGCCTCACCCCCGCCCAACGGCTGCAGCTCGACGGGCTGGCCAGCCTCTTCGGCATCATGGCCGGCGTCTCGATGTTCATGGCGGTCTTCGTGGTCGGCAGCACCTTCTCCTTCGTCGTCGCCGACCGGCAGCGCGAGCTGGGGCTGCTCCGGCTGATCGGGGCGACGCCCCGACAGGTCCGCCGCCTGCTCCTGGGCGAGTCCCTGGTCGTCGCCACCGGGGCCACGCTCGCCGGCGGCCTGCTCGGCTCCCTGCTGGTGCCGGGGCTGCTCTGGTTCGTCCGGGCCGTCGGCGTCACCGACCTCCACCTGAGCGCGTCCGGCTCCTGGACCACCTGGGCCGTCGCGGCGCCCAGCGGGGCGACGGTCGCCCTCCTCGGGGCCCGCCGCGCCTCGCGCCGGGCGTCGCGGACCTCGCCCACCTCGGCGCTGAGGGAGGCGGCCGTCATCCCCACCCGTCCCTCGCTCGGCGCGCTCCTCGTCGCGGTCCTCTGCCTCGGGACTCTGTTGGCCACCTTCGCCCTCGCCCCGCGGCTGCCACCGCTCTTCGCGCTGATCGCCGCGATCGTGCTGCCCGAGGTCGCCGTGGTCGGCATCCTGGCGGTCGGACCGTCCCTGGTCCCACGCCTCGCCGCGCTGCTCGCCCGTCCGTTCGTCACCCGTGACGTCACCGCCCGGATGGCGCGCGACGACCTCCGGGCGGCCGCGAGGACGACGTCCGCGGTCGCCGCACCGATCGTCGCCATCTCAGCGATCGCCGGCTCCCTGATGCTCGCGCTCAGCTTCACTGCCGACTGGACGACCGCGCTCAACACCGCCCAGCTCCGCGCGCCGCTGGTCCTCGAGGGGGCCGAGCCCCCTCAAGCCGCTTCCCTGGCGGGGGACCCACGGATCGCCGCCGTCGACGTGCAGCGGCAGGCGACCTGGCAGCTCGGCGAGGAGGGTGGGGCCCTCTACCGCGAGCAGGTCGAGGTGGTCGACCCGGCCAGCGCGGCCGCCGCCCGTGGGCTGCGCGCCACCAGGGGCGACCTCGGTGACCTGCACGGCCCCGCGATCGCCGTCACCGAGGGGTGGGCGAGCGACTCCGGGACGGGACTGGGAGGCGAGGTCGCGGTCTGGGTCGACGGGGAGCGGATCCCGTTGCGGGTGGTCGCCGTGGTGCCAGAGGCTCCCGACCTGTACGCCGACCTGGTCGTCGCCTCGAACGCCGTCCCGGGCCGGGTGGGCTCGGCGACCGGGACCCTCTTCGTGGTCCCGGGTCCGGACGTCGACCCCGGTGCCCTGCACGCCGGCCTCGCCGGCGACCTGGACGGAACACCGGCGCGCGTGCTGCCCGCCGAGGAGTGGATCGACGCCGCCGACGCCGGGACCCGTCGGGCCAACGACCTCGCACTCCTCGTGCTGCTCGGACCGGCCGCGCTCTACTCGGCGATCGCCATCGTCAACGCCACCCTCATCGGTGCCTCCCAGCAGCGTCGCCAGCGCCGGCTGCTGGCCCTCCTCGGCGCCACCCACGACCAGGTGCGCCGAGCGTCGATCTGGCAGGCCGGCCTGGTCAGCGCCACCGGGCTGCTGCTGGGCGGGACGATCACGGTCAGCCTGGGCTGGCTGATCCGGACGGCCACGACCGCCGACCTGGCGGGCACCGGAGTCGCCGTACCGCTGACGATCCCGTGGCTGCCCCTGCTGGCGAGCGCGTCGACCTGTCTGACGCTGGGCGTCCTCGCCGCGCTGGTGGGCTCGAGGAGTGCTCGCGTCCTGCACCGCCTGCGGCGAGAAGGGGGGAAGACGGAGCCCCTCGTCCTGGCCTAGCGTGCCAGGCATGAGCCGACTCCTGCGTGCCGTCGCCCTGCTCGCCTCGCCCGCGCTGCTCGCCGGCGCGCTGGCCGCCCCGGTCCCTGCGGCGGCACCGCCGCCGGAGCCCCTCGTGGTGGTCCCGCCGGTCGGGGCACTGCCGCTCGGTGACCCGATCGCCGGGCCGCACCTGGAAGACCGGCGCACCCTGGTCGACGGCGACGTGCGGATCCGGGTCCCGGCCGACGTCTGGATCGTCGGCCGCACGGGGCGGGCGTACGTCGTGGAGGAGTACAAGCGCAACAACCTCGTCGACGTCCTGCGGGTCACCCGCGACGGGCGGCTCCGGACGCTCGCCAGCGACGTCGACGGCTCGCAGCTCTCCGCCGACGGCACCCTCCTGGCCACCAGCCGGCTGGTCCGCTTCCGCACCGAGGTGCGGGTGCGGGAGGCGCGCACCGGCCGGCTGCAGGCGAGCCGCACGGTGAACGAGGGGGTCTGGGCGATCGGCGTCGACGAACAGCGTGTGCTGCTCGGGGGCGTCGGCGGGGCCAGCGGGGGGACCCACCTGTGGAACCACCGGACCGGCCGGATCAAGCGGCTCAGCGGCCAGAGCGCGTACGCCGCCAACCTCGAGCGGGGCCTGTACGCGCGCCACACCGACGACGCCGACCAGTACAACGGCGGCTGCACGGTCATCGCCAGGATCGGCTCCGGGAAGACGCTGTGGCGCACCTGCGGTGAGTCGGTGGAGGCTTTCTCGGCCGACGGCCGGTCGGTGCTCACGATGGGCAACGGCGGATCGTCCGCGAGGGTGCGCACCGTGCGCGGCGAGCGGGTGGTCCGCTACGGGGTGCGCTACCCCGACGCGCTCCAGTACGCCGAGTGGGACACCGACGGGCGGGTGCTGCTCGGCATCGACGACGAGGACGGGCGCAGCTTCGTGGTGGCCTGCTCCGGGGCGGAGTGCCGGCGCACCTCCTGAGCCGTCAGCGGCGTACGGCGCCGGGGGAGGCGGTCCGGGAGGCGGCCACCACCGCGCCCACCGCGCAGAGGATCCCCACCAGGTAGACCGCGACGAAGGGGTCCAGCGCCGACCCCTCGGTGCGGGTGAAGACCACGCCGGTGACCGAGAGCGCGAGCGCCGCCCCGAGCGAGTCCGAGACCGCCAGGGCCGAGGAGTTGGCGCCCCGGTCGCGGTCGGTGGAGTGCTGCAGCATCGCCACGCCCAGCCGGGGGAAGCCGAAGCCCATGCCGGCGCCGGCGAAGACGTAGGCGAGCATCGCCAGCGGCGCCGGGGCCTCGAGCTGGATCACCACCGTGACCAGGCTGACGCCGAGCAGCACCCCCGAGGTGCCTATCACCAGGGCGCGGGTGTGCGAGACCTTCGGCAGCCGCGACTGCACCTGGCTGGCGGCCGCCCACACCACGCCGACCCCGGTGAGCGCCAGGCCGGCGGTCGCCGCGGCGATGCCCCAGCGCTCCTTGAGCACGAAGACGATGTAGGCCTCGGCGCAGAAGAAGCCCGCGCTCATCAGGCCGCGGGTGGCGATCACCGCGGGCAGCCCGCGGGCCAGGCGCAGCGTCCCGGTCGGGAGCAGCCGCCCCAGCGCCAGCACCACCACGAGCAGGCAGCCCGCGGCCAGTGGGAGGGAGGAGTCGAGCAGCTTCACCCCGAGCGCGGCCACCGCAGCCACGACGGCCCAGGCCAGTCGGGAGAGGGGGACCCGGTCGGCGTGCTCGTTGCCCGCCGGCGCGGTGCGCAGCGTGGGCAGGAGCACCACCAGCGCCAGCAGGATCAGGGCCACCACGCCGAGGAAGACCCAGCGCCAGCCGAACGCGTCGGCGACCAGCGCCGCCAGGTAGGGGCCGAAGAGGGCCGGCAGCACCCACGCGGCGGCGAAGCTCGCGAAGATCGCCGGCTGGAGCCGCGGTGGGTAGAGCACCCCGACCACCACGTAGAGCACCACCGTCGCGGCACCCCCGCCGAGACCCTGCAGCACCCGGCCGGCGACCAGCACCTCCATGGTCGGCGCGGTCCCGCAGACCACCAGCCCGGCCGAGAGGGCGAGCAGGGCGGCCACCAGCGGCACGGTCGGCCCCCGGCGGTCGCTCCACATGCCCGCCGCGACCATGCCGATGACGCTGCTCGCCAGCGGGGAGGCGAAGGCCAGGGCGTAGAGCCCGACGCCGTCCAGCCGCTCGGCCACCTCCGGCATCACCGTGGTGACCGCCAGCGACTCGAAGGCGACGATCGCGATCAGGCCGAACGCCGCGACGGTGGTGGCGACGTACGCCGGGGAGAGGATGCCGCCGGTGTCCGGGGTCGGGGTGGTGCTCACCCGTGGAGGGTAGGCGGTGCCGGGGCGCTGCCTCTCAGCGGGCGATCAGCGGGCGATCGCGGCGTACGACGCCCCCAGCAGTGCGACCAGGTCGTCGGGCGCGAGCTCGACGTCGAGGCCGCGCTTGCCGGCGGAGACCAGGATCGTCTCGTGCAGGATCGCGCTCTCGTCGACCACCGTCGGCAGCAGGGTGCGCTGGCCCAGCGGGGAGATGCCGCCCACCACGTAGCCGGTCGTCCGGGACGCGACGGCCGGGTCCGCCATCGTCGCCTTCTTGCCGCCCAGCGCGGCGGCGATCGCCTTGAGGTCGAGCTTGGTGGAGACCGGGACGACGCCCACCGCCAGCTCGGTGCCGCGGGCGGTCGTCACGTCGACCAGCAGGGTCTTGAAGACGCGCTGCGGGTCCACCCCCAAGGCCTCGGCCGCCTCCATCCCGTAGGACGCCGCGCGCGGGTCGTGGGTGTAGGGGTGCAGCGCGTGCGCCACCCCCGCCGCCTCGAGCACGTCGGTCGCCGGGGTGCCGCCGCCGGCCTTCTTCGCCATGGGCAGAGGTTAGGACCCCTCGAGCATCCCGAGCGCGTAGCCGACCTGGCCGACGTGCTGGGTGACGTCGTTGACCACGCTGACCAGGCGGACGCCGAGGGTGACGGGCGGGTCCCAGGAGTCGTCCACGACCCGCTCCAGGTCGTCCCCGGCGAGCTGCTCCACGATCTCCAGGGTGCGGGCGTGCACGGCGTCCGCGTAGCCCAGCAGCTGCTCGGCGGCCGCCCGGAACTGCCCCACCTCCGCGGTGCTCTGCCCGTAGCCGTGGGCGTCGCGGTCGTAGGGGAGGCCGAACCGGTCCACCCAGCCCTCGTGCCACACCTGGGGCCTGGAGACGAGAGCGGCCAGGTGGTCGTCCTGCACCCGCAGCGCGTGCCAGGCGATCCACCCGACCGGGTTGGCCTCGGGCGCGGGACGGGCCACCAGCGTCTCGGGGGAGAGACCGGAGAGGTGGCTGTGCCACGACTCGTGCGTGCGGCCGAAGAGGTCGGTGACGAGGGCGGTCCACATGCTCTGCACGCTAGACCCGCCCCCGTCCCCCCACCACCCCCTCACCCGCGCTGGTCCCGCTACTCCAGGGCCAGTCCCGCCGCCGGGGCGACCCGGCTCGCCCGCCTGGCCGGCAGCACGCAGGCGGCGAGCCCCGCCAGCGCCGCCACCGCGACCACGGCAGCCAGCTGGGCCGCCGGGACGGCGAAGCCGATGTCGTCGGCCACCTGGCTCACCATCACCTGGACCGCGACCCAGGCGAAGGCCAGGCCGATCGCGGTGCCCAGCACGGTGGCGACCATCGAGAGCAGGAGCCCCTCGACGGCCATCGCCCGGCGCAGCTGGGCCCGGGTCAGGCCCATGGCTCGCAGCAGGGCGTTCTCCCGGCTGCGCTCGAGCACCGAGAGGCCGAGGGTGTTGGCGATGCCGACCAGGGCGATCACCACCGCGATCCCCAGCAGGCCGACCACCGCGCCGGTGAGCACGTCGATCTGCTGGCCCACCCAGGTCCGCTCGGAGTAGCCGTCGAGCAGGTCCGCGCCGGTGCGGGCGGCCAGCACGGCCAGGTCGCCGCGCAGGTCCTCCGCGTCGGCGCCGTCGGCGGCGCGGACCCAGAGCGCGGTCGGGACGGCGTCGGGGGTGAGGGAGGCCAGGGTGGCGGCCGAGACCAGGCCGACCTGGCCCCACCCGGTGCCGGTCTCCACGTCGAGCACCCGGTCGCGCCCGCCGATCCGGACGGTGACGGTGCCCTCCTCGGTCCACTGCGTCGTGGCTCGCTCGTCGAAGGAGTTGGTGACCCGGTGGGGCAGGTGGATCACGCCGTCGACGGGAGAGATCCGGGAGGCGTCGCGGGCCACGGCCGCCGCGTCCGCGACTCCCACCAGGGTGACCTCGTCGGCGGCCCCGACCACCTGGGCCGTCGTGCCCGGCAGCAGCAGCGCCTCCGCGACGCCGGGCAGCGCCTCGGCCCGGGTGACGACGTCGTCCTCCAGCGGCTCGTCGACCGCGGCGAGCGCGGAGTCGAGCGGGTTGGAGAGGTCCATCTCCTCCTCGACGATCGCCCGCGAGCTGTGCAGCCCGGTCAGCACGGCGGTGGTCAGGGTGACCCCCACCAGCAGCGAGGCGGCGGTGGTCGCCGTACGACGGGGGTTGCGCACCGCGTTGCCGGTGGCGAGCCGCCGGACCGGCCCGTCGCCGAGCACCCGGCCGGTGAGCCGGATCAGCGCGGGCACCAGCACCGGGCCGAGCAGCAGCACGCCGAGGAAGGTCACGGTGCCACCGGCCACCATCACCACGAGGTCGCTGCGGTCGATCGCCAGCGCCAGCAGGGCGACCCCGCCGACCAGGGCGAGGCCGGCCAGGGCCAGCCGCAGCACCCCGGCGCGGGAGGCGACCTCGACCCCGGTGTCGGGGCGGAGCGCGGCGAGCGGTGCCACCCGGGTCGCGGCCCGGGTGGGCAGCCAGGCCGCCGCGACGGTGACGGCGGTGCCCACCACGATGCTGCCGAGCACCCACGGCAGCCCGAACGCCGGCGAGCCGATCGCGTCGAACCAGATCCCGATCAGGGCCACCACCCCGGTCCCGGCGGCCATCCCGACCAGCACGCCCAGGGTGGAGGAGACCAGCCCCAGCACCAGCGCCTCCAGGCGCACCGAACGCCGCAGCTGCCTGCGGGTCACCCCGACGCAGCGGAGCAGGGCGAAGTCGCGCATCCGCTGGGCGAAGAGGATGGAGAAGGTGTTGGCGATGACCATGATCGCCACGAAGAGGGCGATCGCCACGAAGAGCAGCGCCATGATCGCCAGGTAGTCGACGCCGCGGACGATCTGGGCCTGCTGCTCGGCGACGAAGTCGGCGGTGGCCCACACCTCCACGGCGTCGTCGTCGACGACCGAGAGGGCCTGCTCGGCGGTGCCGCCCCAGGCGATCGCCTCGATCCACAGGGACTCGTCGAACCGGCTCAGGTCGGCCCACGGGACGTAGAGCGCGGCGCTGGTCATGGCCGGGGTGTCGACCAGGCCGACCACCTCGATCTCGACGGCGTCGGCGCCCGACCCGACGACCACGGTGTCGCCCACCGCCACGCCGTTCTGCTTGGCCGCGTTGTGGTCGGCGACCCCCTGTCCCGGTGCGGTCGGCTGGCGACCGGCGACGAGGTCGAGCCACTGCAGGCTCTCCTCGAGCGGCGCCTCGGAGATCCAGAGGTCCTCGCCCAGGCTCACCCCGTCGCGCACGACCCGCTCCGAGGCGTAGCCGTGGGTGGCCGCCGGGATCCCTTGCTGGCGCGCGTGCTCCATCAGCGTGGCCGCGTCCTCGTCGCCCACGTAGCCGAGGACCACCTCGACCCCCTCGTAGGGGGCCCCCACGTCGGCGGTCAGGCCCTCGCGCATCGCGCTGGAGACCCCGTTGGTGACCATGATGAAGGTGACGCCGATGACCACCGCGACGGCGGAGGCGACGTAGCGGCGGGTGTGGCGGCGCAGCGAGGCCAGCAGCACGGTCCGCATGCCCGTGGCCCTGCGGCGGCTCACCGCCGGACCTTGCGGCGCAGCGCGGTGACGAGCTCGTCCTGGCCCGGGTCGACCAGGTGGGCGCTGATCGCGCCGTCGTGGATGACCACCACGTCGTCGGCGTACGCCGCGGCGTCGAGCTCGTGGGTCACCATCACCACGGTCATCCCCAGCTCGCGCACCGAGCGGCGCAGGTGGCCCAGCACCTCCGCGCTGGCCTCGCTGTCGAGGTTGCCGGTGGGCTCGTCGGCGAAGACGATGTCGGGCTGGGTCACCAGCGCCCGGGCGATCGCCACCCGCTGCTGCTGCCCGCCGGAGAGCTGGCTGGGCAGGTGGCTGAGCCGGTCGGCCAGGCCGAGGACGCCGACCACCGCGTCGTAGCGCTCCCGGTCGACCGGGCGGCCGGCGAGCTCGAGCGGCAGCAGGATGTTCTGGCCGGCGGTGAGCATCGGCAGCAGGTTGAAGGCCTGGAAGACGAAGCCGATGTGCTCGCGGCGGAAGAGCGTGAGCTCGGTGTCGTCCATCCCGGCCAGCTCGCGGCCGGCGACCGAGACGGTGCCGCTGGTCGCGGCGTCGAGGCCGGCCAGGCAGTGCATCAGGGTCGACTTGCCGGAGCCCGAGGGCCCCATGATCGCGGTGAACCGCCCGGCGGGGAGGTCGAGGTCGACACCGCGCAGGGCTTGCACGACGTGGTCGGCCTGGCCGTAGGTCTTGGTCAGCCCGCGGGCGGTCGCGGCCAGCTGGGTCCGCGCCGGTCCGGCGAGGTCGGAGTGCTCAGTGGTGGTCATGGTGTCCAGGCTGCCGTGGATCCGGCCGCGTTCCGTCGGCCCGCGGGGCGAACGTGGGGTACGACGAGGGGCGGAGGCGCCGGTGCGGCGTACGACCTGGGGAGGACGGAGGCGCGGGTCCGGCCCCGGTAACCTCAGGCCATGCTGCTGAGCCGTCAGGACGTCCTCACCGCCGCTGCCACCGGGGCGGCCACGCTGATCGACCCCCGTCGCCTCCCCCCGCGGATGCGCCGCGGCTACCGGCTCGGTGCCACCGCCCTCGTCGCCGTGGGCGGCTACGTCGCCACGGGGCAGATGGAGGAGGACGTGCTGCTCCCGCCGCCGGCCCGCGCCGCGATCGCCGGAGGGATCGCCGCGGTGGTCTACGGGACCTTCGGCGGCGCCGAGAGGCTGGACGCCGCCAGCGTCGACTGGCTGGCCCGGCGCGGGGTGAAGCGGCCCCGCGTGGTGCTCGCCGTGGCCGGCACCGCGGCCACCCTGGGCATGACCGCGCTGGAGAAGTGGGGAGAGCGCCGGGAGGCCGAGAAGAAGGCCGCGGTCGACGCCGACGAGATGGTCGACGTCACGCCGGACCCGGCCGAGGGCGACCGCAGCGCCTGAGGCTCACACCTCCGGGTTGCTCACGCGCATGATCAGCAGCGCGAGCAGGAACGCCCAGCCCCCGGTGAGCCGCCGGGGGCTCCGGGGCGCCGGCAGGACGGCCGCGGCGCCCCCGAGCACCAGGTAGGCCACCGAGCCGACCGGACCGCCCAGCAGCACCAGCCAGGTCCAGGCCGCGCGGGTGCCCCGCTGTGGGCTGGCCTGCAGCCGCACCGCCGCGAACGTGCCGAGCCAGAGGACCAGGAGCACGAAGAGCGACCACATCGGCGTGCGCCAGCCGAAGAGAAGCGCGTGAGCGGTGCGGTGGCCCACCTCGACGACCTGCACGTCCGGGTCGAGGGCGGCCATCCGGTCGGCCAGGCCGGGCTCGACGACGGGGACCCGTGGTCCGTCCTGCTGCCGCTGACCCTGGCGGGCCTGCTGGGCCTGGCGGCCCGGGGTGGCCTCGATCGCCGAGGCCTCCCGCACGGTCCAGCCCGCGCGCCACACCAGCTGGACGCCGGCGTACCCCGTCGACCCCGGCTGGAGACCGCCCACGACCTCCACCCGCTCGGCCTTCCCCGAGCGGAGGTCCGACTCCAGGCCCTCCAAGGTTGCGGGTCGCACCCCGACCAGGCTGAGCCAGACCACCAGCAGCACCCATGAGGCCAGGAGCAGCCGAGCCGCCCACCGGCCCGTGGTGGCCCCGCGCCGGTCCGACGCCGCCGCCTGCGAGGGGGCGGTCGTCGTCCCGACCGTGCCGGTCACGGCGTGACCAGGCCGGTCTCGTAGGCGAGCACCACCAGCTGCACCCGGTCCCTCGACCCGGTCTTCGCCAGGATCCGGCCCACGTGCGTCTTGACCGTGGTCTCGGCGACCACGAGGTCCTGGGCGATCTCGGGGTTGGTCCGGCCGCGCGCCACCAGCCCGAGCACCTCGCGCTCCCGCTCGGTGAGCGCGGTGAGCCGGTCGTCGGCCGGTGCCGCGGCGCCCGGCTCGGGCAGGGCGGCGAAGTGGTCGAGGAGCCGCCGGGTGGTGCTCGGCGCGACCACCGCATCACCGGCGTGCACCGCCCGGATCGCCCCGAGCAGATCGGGCGGGGTGGCGTCCTTGAGCAGGAACGCCGAGGCGCCGGCCCGGATGGCGGCGAACGCGTACTCGTCGAGGTCGAAGGTGGTGAGCACGATGATCCGTGGGCCGCCCGGAGTGGCGGCCAGTCGCCGGGTCGCCTCCACGCCGTCCATCCGCGGCATCCGCACGTCCATCAGCACCACGTCGGCCGCGGTCACCGCGAGCTGCTGGAGCGCCTCGCCGCCGTCGCCGGCGTCCCCGACCACGACCATGTCGTCCTGGCTCTCCACCAGCATCCGGAAGCCGGCGCGGACCATCTGCTGGTCGTCGACCAGGAAGACCCGGATCGGGCCGCCGGCGACGTCGTGCTCAGGGCTCACCGGGGGATCCTCGCACGCACCTCGAACCCGCCACCAGGAGCTGGGCCCGCCTGCACCGACCCCCCGTGCACGGCGGCCCGCTCCCGCATCCCGACCAGGCCGTGGCCGCCGCCCTGGGGTGCCGCGGCGCCGCGTCCGTCGTCGCACACCTCCACCAGCACCTCGCGGCCGACCTCCACGGCGACCCGCACCTTGGCCGAGGGGCCGGCGTGCTTGCGGACGTTGGTCAGGGCCTCCTGGACGATCCGGTACGCGGCCAGCCCGACGCCCTCGGGCACCGCGGCGGCCGGCGCGGGGTCCGGCAGCCGTGCCTCCAGCGCCATCCCGGCCTCGCGCGCCTCCTCGACCAGGTGCGGCAGGTCGCCGAGCCCGGGCTGCGGTCGTACGCCGGAGTCCCCCGAGCGCAGCAGGCCGAGGAGCCGGCGCATCTCGGTCAGCGCCTCGCGGCCGGTGCCGCCGATGGTCTCCAGCGTGCGCACCGCCACCTCGGGGTCCTTCTCCGCGGCATACCTGGCACCGTCGGCCTGCACCACGATCACCGACAGGCCGTGCGCGACCACGTCGTGCATCTCCCGGGCGATCCGGGAGCGCTCGTCCTGCGCGGCCAGCTGCACCTCGCGCTCCGCGATCCGCTCGGCCTGCTCGGCCCGCTCGAGCAGGGTGGCCACGTGCGCCTCGCGGGTGCGGCCCACGGTGCCGAGCGCCCACGAGGTGACGACGATCGCGCTGATGCTGAGGAAGTTGGGCAGCAGGGTGGACCAGGTCAGGTCCAGCGAGGAGCTCCAGTCGACGGTCGCGACCGCGGCCGCGGCGACGCTGACGCCCAGCGCCGTCCAGGCTGCCGCCGCCGTCCCGAAGCGGGCCACCGAGTAGAGCGCCACGGGGAAGGCCAGCTGGCTCCAGATGGGGGAGTCGATCACCAGCACCTGGCACGCCGAGGCCACGGCCACGGCGGCGAAGGCCGCGAGCGGGTGGCCGCGCCGCCACCACAGCGGCACGACCTGGGCGAACCCCAGGATCGTCCACCACGGGTCCGCTCCGGAGACGGCGATCACCAGCACGGGCAGGAGGAGCCCGGCCACCAGGAGGCGGTCGAAGTAGCGCCGCCCCCGTGCCCCCAGCTGCCAGGGCGCGCGGGAGGTGGGCTGGCTCATGCCGGTCAAGGTAGTCGGAGACAGGGCCTCACACGTCAGACCGGAGGAGGATCTGTGCGCAGGTAAGGTCCACCCATGACCAAGTGGGAGTACTTCACGGCACCGATCCTCAACCACGCCGCCAAGCAGATCCTGGACAACTTCGGCCAGGACGGCTGGGAGCTGGTCCAGCTGATGCCGGGGCAGACGCCGGACAACTACGTCGGCTTCTTCAAGCGCCCCCTCGGCGGGGGCGCGGGCTGATGCACCCCGAGGAGCGGCTCGCGGAGCTGGGCCTCGCGGTGCCGGAGGTGGCGAAGCCGGTCGCGGCCTACGTCCCCGCCGTCCGCACCGGCTCGCTGGTGCTGACCTCGGGCCAGCTGCCCGTTCGCGACGGCGAGCTGATCGCCACCGGCAAGGTCGGCGCCGAGGTGAGCCCCGAGCAGGCCGTCGAGTGCGCCCGGCAGTGCGTGCTCAACGCGATCGCCGCCGTCAAGGCCGAGATCGGAGACCTCGCGATGGTCCAGCGGGTGGTCAAGGTGGTCGCGTTCGTCGCCTCCACCCCCGACTTCACCGGGCAGCCACAGGTGGCCAACGGCGCCTCGGAGCTGCTCGGCCGGGTCTTCGGCGACGCCGGCGTGCACGCCCGCTCGGCCGTCGGCGTACCGGTGCTGCCCCTGGACGCGCCAGTCGAGATCGAGATCATGGTGGAGGTCTGAGCGGTGCAGCACATCGCGCTGCCCGAGCAGCTGGTCGTCCAGGCGCTGCGGTACCGCGACGGTGAGGCGACGCCGGCCGAGCCCCGCGACGCCGCCACCGTGGTGCTGATGCGCCCGGGCGACGACGAGCCCGACGTCTACCTCCTGCGCCGCCAGACGACGATGGCCTTCGCCGGCGGCATGTGCGTCTTCCCCGGCGGGGGCGTCGACCCGCGCGACGACGACCCGGCGGTCGGCTGGGCCGGACCGTCTCCCGCCGAGTGGGCGGAGCGGCTCTCGGTCGGCGAGGAGAAGGCCCGCGCGCTGGTCTGCGCGGCGGTCCGCGAGACCTTCGAGGAGTCCGGGGTGCTGCTCGCCGGCCCGTCTCCCGACACGGTCGTCGCCGACACCACCGGCGACGACTGGGAGGCCGACCGGGTCGCGCTGGAGTCCCGCGAGCTGCTCTTCAGCGACTTCCTGGTGCGCCGCGGCCTGGTGCTGCGCAGCGACCTGCTCGGGGCCTGGTCGGGTTGGCTGACCCCGGAGTTCGAGCCGCGCCGCTACCGGACCTGGTTCTTCGTGGCGGTGATGCCCGACGGGCAGGTCACCCGGCACGTCGGCACCGAGGCCTCCTCCGTGCGCTGGGTCGCCGCCTCGGAGGCGGTACGCCGCGTCGAGGCCGGCGAGATCGGCATGCTGCCGCCGACCTGGCTGACCTGCCTGGCGCTCTCCCGGCACGCCGACCCGGCCGCCGTGCTGGAGGCCTGCCGAGGCCGCCGGGTCGAGATGTTCACCCCCGCCCTCCACCAGGAGGGGGAGGAGTGGACGCTGACCACCCACCCCGACTACGTCGAGCTGCTCGCCGACCACCAGCGCCGCGCCCGCGGCGGGGCGGGCTCCTCGCGATGAGCTGGGACGGCGGCAGCTTCGGCGAGCGCGCGCGCTGCGTGCTGGCGCCCAACGCCAACGCGATGACGCTGGACGGCACCAACACCTGGGTGCTGCGCGAGCCCGGCGCCGCGCGCTCGGTGGTGGTCGACCCCGGGCCGTCGATCCTCAGCCACCTCGACCAGGTGGCGGCGTACGCCGAGCAGGTGGGGGTGGTGCTGCTGACCCACCACCACCTCGACCACAGCGAGGCGGCCAAGGAGTTCGCCCAGCGGATGGGCTGCGGCGTACGCGCCCTGGACCCCGCCCACCGGCTCGGCTCGGAAGGGCTCGCCGACGGCGACGTGGTCGAGGTCGACGGCCTGGAGGTGCACGTGGTGGCCACCCCCGGGCACACCTCCGACTCCCTCTCCTTCCTGGTGCCGGGCGACCGGGCGATCCTGACCGGTGACACCGTCCTCGGCCGGGGCACCACCGTCGTGGCCCACCCCGACGGCGAGCTGGGCGCCTACCTGGACTCCCTGGACCGGCTGCACGCCCTGGCGGACGCTCGCGAGGCGCAGGCGATCTGGCCCGGGCACGGCCCGGTGATCGAGGACGCGCTCGGTGCCCTGGACTTCTACATCGCCCACCGGCGCCAGCGCCTCGCCCAGGTCGAGCAGGCGCTGCTCGACCTCGCCCAGCGGCCGACCCTCGCCGCGGCCCTGACCGAGCTCGACCTCGCGCCGGGCAGCGGCGCGACCGTCTCGCCGCGCGCGGTCGTGGAGCGGGTCTACGCCGACGTCGACCCGGTGCTGTGGGGGGCGGCCGAGCTCTCTGTGCGCGCCCAGCTCGCCCACCTGGTCGGGCGTGCCGGCAGCTGAGCCGAGGAGCGGCCGTGGGCTCGCCCGGGTCGGGCGGTCGAGCAGATCGGGGGGTGACTCCCTTCGGCGGCCCGCGCCATACTGGCGCGATGGGGGAGAACGACGAGCAGCACCACCGACTCGACTACGTCGAGCTCCCGGTCACCGACTTCACGGTGGCCAAGCGGTTCTACGCCGAGGCGTTCGGCTGGGAGTTCAACGACTACGGTCCCGGCCCGAGGTACGTCGGGATCAAGGGCACCGGCGAGGACGAGATCGGCGGCTTCCGCCTCGAGCCGGAGGTCGTGACGGGCGGGCCGCTGCTCATCCTCTTCTCCACCGACCTCGAGGCGAGCCTGGAGGCGGTCCGACGTGCCGGCGGCGAGCTGGTCGAGGGCCCGTACGCCTTCCCGGGCGGGCGGCGCTTCCACTTCCGTGACCCGTGCGGCAACCAGCTGGGCGTCTGGGCGGAGTGAGGGCGGCGCGGCCGGCCCTCGTGGGTTTGCGATGATGAAAGGGTGAACACCCGGATCACCGACCCCCTCCTCCTCTCCCGCGTCGTGACCGCGGAGGAGGCGGTCTCCCACATCAGGCCCGGCGACAACGTGGGGATGAGCGGGTTCACCGGGGCGGGCTACCCCAAGGCGGTGCCGGCGGCGCTCGCCGAGCGGATGGAGGCGGCCCACGCCCGGGGCGAGGAGTTCCAGATCGGGCTGTGGACCGGTGCCTCCACCGCGCCGGACGCCGACGGCGTGCTGGCCGAGGCCCGCGGCATCTCCCAGCGGCTCCCCTACAACTCCGACCCGACGCTGCGGGCGCTGATCAACGCCGGCGAGGTCGACTACGTCGACGCCCACCTGAGCCACTCGGCGCCGCACATGTGGTTCGGCTTCTACGGCCACCTGCACGTCGCGGTCGTCGAGGTGACCGCGGTACTGCCCGACGGGATGCTGGTGCCGGGCAGCTCGATCGGCAACAACAAGACCTGGCTGGACCGCGCCGACAAGGTGATCCTCGAGGTCAACCACTGGCAGCCCCGGGAGTTCGAGGGGTTTCACGACGTCTACTACAAGACGGCGCTGCCCCCGCACCGGCTGCCGATCCCGCTCGACGACCCCACCGACCGGATCGGCGAGCCCTACCTGCGCGTCGACCCCGCCAAGGTGGTCGCCGTGGTCGAGACCCGGGCACCGGACCGCAACAGCGACTTCACCGCGCCGGACGCCGTCTCCGAGGCGATCGCCGGGCACGTGCTCGACTTCCTGCGGCACGAGGTGTCGGCCGGCCGGATGCCGCCGGAGCTGCTGCCGATCCAGTCCGGCGTGGGCAACGTCGCCAACGCGGTGCTCGCCGGTCTCGGGGGCAGCGAGTTCACCGACCTGGTCGCCTACACCGAGGTGATCCAGGACGGCATGCTCGACCTGCTCGACGACGGCACCCTGCGCTTCGCCTCCGCCACGTCGTTCGGCCTCTCCAACGCCGGGGTCAAGCGGTTCATGGACGGGATCGACCGCTACAAGGGCCGGATCCTGCTGCGCAGCGAGGAGATCTCCAACCATCCCGAGCTGGTCCGCCGGCTCGGGGTGATCGCGATGAACGGGATGATCGAGGCCGACATCTACGGCCACGTGAACTCCACCCACGTGATGGGATCGGCGGTGATGAACGGGATCGGCGGCAGCGGCGACTTCGCCCGCAACGCCTACCTCAACTTCTTCGTCTCCCCCTCGACCGCCAAGGGCGGGGCGATCTCCGCGGTCGTGCCGATGGCCAGCCACGTCGACCACACCGAGCACGACGTGCACGTGATCGTCACCGAGCAGGGGCTCGCCGACCTCCGTGGCCTCTCCCCGCACGACCGGGCACGGAGGGTGATCGCCAACTGTGCCCACCCGACGTACCGCGACCGGCTGAGCGACTACATGGACCGGGCGATCGCCGCGCGGCCCACCGCCCGGCACACCCCGCACCTGCTCGACGAGGCGCTGAGCTGGCACCAGCGCTACCTGGACACCGGGAGCATGTGAGTCAGCGGGCGCGGCGGCGGAGCAGGTAGGCCGAGGCGCCGGCCGGCATCACCAGTGTCACCGCGAGGGGTCGTCGACCCACCCGAGCGGGAAGACCTCTGCCCCTCCTCGTAGAGGCCGAGGTCCTTTGCCGGCGGCCGCTCCGCGACCGCGCGGCCGCGAACTCGTGGAACTCCTGCTCGTCGTCACCCCCCTCACCCATCTTGACGCGGAGGGGGCCCCGGCTCGCGGGGCACCCACGCCGAATCTCTCCCCCACCCCGCGGGACGTCATCGGGGGTGGTGGCGGGGGCAACCGCTGGTGATGACGTCCGCCGGGACGCCGGGGAGCGGTGCGGGACGTCATCGGGGGTGGTGGCGGGGGCGACCTCTGGTGATGACGTCCGGGGGGACGCCGCCCCACCCCGCGGGACGTCATCGGGGGTGGTGGCGGGGGCGACCGTTGGTGATGACGTCCGCCGGGACGGCGCGCGACAGCGGCGGCGCAGCGCAGCGCGCGCGACGGACGTCGGCGGGACGTACGACGGCGGTACGGCGGTGCGGGGCGTCAGCGGGCGCGGCGGCCCAGGCGCTCGATGTCCATGATCACCACGGAGCGGGGCTCCAGGCGGACCCAGCCGCGGGAGGCGAAGTCGGCCAGCGCCTTGTTGACCGTCTCGCGGGAGGCGCCGACGAGCTGGGCCAGCTCCTCCTGGGTGAGGTCGTGGTGCACGTGGACGCCGTCGTCGGCGGTCCGGCCGAAGCGGTCGGCGAGGTCGAGCAGCGCCTTGGCCACCCGGCCGGGGACGTCGGAGAAGACCAGGTCGGAGACCACGTCGTTGGACTTGCGCAGCCGGCCGGCCAGCTGGGAGAGGAGGCTGCGGGCGACCATCGGCCGGCCGTCGAGCCACTTGAGCAGGTCGTCGTGGGAGAGGGAGGCGAAGGCGGCGTCGGTGACCGCGGTGACGGTGGCCGAGCGCGGGCCGGGATCGAAGAGGGAGAGCTCGCCGAACATCTGGCCGGGACCCATCACAGCCAGCAGGTTCTCCCGGCCGTCGGCGGACGAGCGGCCCAGCTTCACCTTGCCCTCGACGACGATGTAGAGCCGGTCGCCGGAGTCGCCCTCGTGGAAGAGGACCTCGCCGCGGCGCAGTCGGGTCTCGGCCATCGAGTTGCGCAGGGCGCTCGCCGCCTCGTCGTCCAGACTGCTGAAGAGCGGTGCCTGGCGCAGCACGTCGTTGTCCACGAGAAGTCCTCCGGATGGTTAGCGGCCCGTCCGCTGATCGTGCACGGACAGGTGTCTCCTTCGATCCTAGCCGTGGTGGGGGTCACAAGGGGATAAGTGGGTCATCCGGGGTCCTGGTCAGGCCTCCGCGGCGCGTCGCCGGGGTCGGTGCTGTCGGCGGCCCCCCGTACGCTGGGCGCGTGCCCGCCGCCCCACCCGTCCGCCCCGACACCGCCCTGGTCCGCCGTGCCCGCAAGATCGACCGGGTGCTCGCCGAGACCTATCCCGACGCCCACTGCGAGCTCGACTTCGACGACGCCTTCCAGCTGCTGGTGGTCACGGTGCTGAGCGCGCAGACCACCGACCGTCGCGTCAACGCGGTGCGCCCCACCCTCTTCGCGGCCTACCCCGACCCCAAGGCGATGGCCGCCGCCCCGCGGGAGGACCTGGAGCGGATCGTCGGGCCACTGGGCTTCTTCCGGGCCAAGACCGAGGCGCTGCTCAAGCTGAGCGCGGCGATCGTCGAGCGGTACGACGGCGAGGTGCCGGGCCGCCTCGACGACCTCGTCTCGCTGCCCGGGGTGGGCCGCAAGACCGCCTTCGTGGTGCTCGGCAACGCCTTCGACGTCCCCGGGATCACCGTCGACACCCACTTCGGCCGGCTCGCGCGCCGCTTCGGGTGGACCACCGAGACCGACCCGGTCAAGGTCGAGCACGCCGTCGCGGCGCTCTTCCCCAAGAAGGACTGGACGATGCTCTCCCACCGGGTGATCTGGCACGGTCGCCGGCGCTGCCACGCCAAGAAGCCGGCCTGCGGCGCCTGCCCGGTGGCCAAGCTCTGCCCGTCGTACGGCGAGGGTCCGACCGACCCGATCGTGGCGGCCGCCCTGGTCAAGACGCAGGGTCCGGCGTGAGCCGCGCGCGGGCCGTGGCAGGCCTCCTGCTCGCCCTCGGGCTGCTCGCGGGCTGCAGCGACGACGGCGCGGGCGACGCCGAGGCGGGCAGCGGCCAGGCTGCGAGCAGCCTGCCCGCCCCTCTGCCCGCCGTCGAGCTGGCGTCCTTCGACGGCGGCGAGCCCCTCGACCTGTCGACCCTGGAGGGGCCCGCCGTGGTCAACCTCTGGGCCTCGTGGTGCGGCCCCTGCCGGGACGAGATGCCGATCCTCGAGGAGTTCGCGCGCAAGCACGCCGACAGCGTCGCCGTCGTCGGGATCGACTTCCAGGACCCGCAGTCGCAGAAGGCGCGTGACCTCGTCGAGGAGACCGGGGTGACCTACCCGCTCTACACCGACCCCGACGGCGACCTCGACCGCGCGGCGCCCTTCCCGCACCTGCGCGGGCTCCCCTTCCTCGCCTTCGTCGACGCCGAGGGGCAGGTCGTGGCGCAGCAGTTCGTCGAGATCAGGGATCTCGAGCACCTCGAGGGGCTCGTCGAGACCCACCTGGGGGTGGCGTGACCGAGACCCCCGACCCCGGCCGCTTCCCCGAGTGGCTGCGCCCCGTCGTCGAGCGCTGCCACGAGGTGACCGCCGACCACCTCACCCGCTTCGTCGTGCCGCCCGGCGGCGACCCGCGGCGCGGTGCGGTGCTGATGGTCTTCGCCGAGTCGGCCGACGGCGAGCCGGAGGTGCTGCTCACCGAGCGCGCCCACCACATGCGCAGCCAGCCCGGCCAGGTCTCCTTCCCCGGCGGGCACATCGACCCCGGCGAGAGCGTGGTCGAGGCGGCGCTGCGCGAGGCCTGGGAGGAGATCGGGCTCGCCCCGGCCGAGGTGGAGGTCTTCGGGGAGCTCCCCGAGCTGTGGCTGCCCCCGGCCAACTTCGCCGTCACCCCGGTGCTGGGCTACTGGCGCGACCGCGGCGAGGTGAGCGTGGTGAGCCCCGACGAGGTGCACGCCATCCACCACGAGCGGATCTCCGAGCTGCTCGACCCCGCCCACCGGATCAGCGTCCGGCACCCGTCGGGATGGGTCGGCCCCGGCTTCCTCATCGGCGACGACAAGGAGCTCATCCTGTGGGGGTTCACCGCCGGGATCATCTCGCGGCTCTTCGAGTTCCTCGGCTGGGGCACGGAGTGGGACAGGTCCCAGATGCGCGATCTTCCGCCCCACATGCTGCAAGGTGTGCAGACGCGGGCCGACCTCGCGCCCAACACCAACCTTCGGGAGTAGTCGCGTGAACGTCCTGGACTGGGTGCTCGTGGTCGTCGCCGCCACCTACGCCCTCTCCGGCTACTGGCAGGGCTTCATCACCGGCGCGAGCGCCACCGCCGGGCTCCTGGTCGGCGGGCTGATCGGGGTCTGGCTGGCGCCGCTGGCGCTGGGCGACGCCGCGCCCTCGCTGTGGGTCTCGCTGGGCGCGCTCTTCATCGTCATCGTCAGCGCCTCCCTCGGTCAGGCGCTCATGCAGTACGTCGGCGCCCGGATCCGCGACGTCCTCACCTGGCAGCCGGTGCGGGCGCTGGACGCGGTCGGCGGGGCGGCGCTGAGCGCGTCCGCCGTGCTGCTGGTGGCCTGGGCGCTGGGGGTCGCCATCTCCGGTTCACGGATCGGCGGCGTCACCCCCCTGGTGCGCGGCTCCACGGTGCTGGCCGAGGTCGACGAGGTCCTGCCCGACCGTGCCGACCGGGTGCTCCAGGCGTTCAACAACGTGGTCGGCACCACCTTCTTCCCCCGCTACCTCGAGCCCTTCGCGCCCGAGCGGATCGTCGACGTGCCGGCCGGCGACGCGCGGATGCTGGAGGACCCGGACGTGATCGCCGCCGCCGGGGCGGTGCTCAAGATCTACGGCAGCAACGACTGCGGTCGCGGCATCGAGGGCACGGGCTTCCACTACGCCCCCGGGCGGCTGATGACCAACGCCCACGTGGTCGCCGGCGTCGAGGAGCCCGAGGTGGTGCTCGCCGACGGGCCGGTGCCGGCCACGGTCGTCCACTACGACCCGGACCTCGACGTGGCGGTGCTGGCCTTCGCCGCCGCCGGGCTGCCCACGGTGGGCTTCTCCACCGAGATCGCTGCCAAGGCGCCGGTGGCCGTGCTGGGCTACCCGCAGGACGGCCCGTACGACGTGCAGACCGGGCGGGTGCGCGCCGAGCAGCGCCTCCGCTCGCCCGACATCTACGGCGACGGCGCGGTGATCCGGCAGGTCCTGTCGCTGCGGGCCCTGGTGCGTCCCGGCAACTCGGGGGGCCCGGTCGTCGACTCCGACGGCAAGGTCGTCGGGGTGGTCTTCGCCGCCTCGGTCTCCGACACCGAGACCGGCTACGCCCTCACCTCGGCCCAGGTCGCGGAGAGCGCCACCCTGGGCGTGCGCGGCGACGAGCCTGTCGAGACCGGCGACTGCGCGGGCTGAGAGCCCGCCCAAGATCAGCCGCGCTTGAGGATGTCCTTGGTGGCCTGGGCCTGGTGGATGGCCCGCTCGGGCGCCCGGACCTTGCGGACCTTGCGGTAGCCGACCAGCCCGAGGAGGGCCGCGACCAGCACGTAGAGCACGGTCACGATCAGGAAGGCCCAGTGCAGGGCGAGGCCGCTGCCGCCCCAGTGGATGAAGTAGACCAGGGTCCACGAGAAGAGGATGAGCGCCAGCAGCCCGACGAAGGCCGCGCCGGCGAACAGCCCGAGACCGGTGCCACCGGCCTTGACGCTGACCTTCAGCTCCGACTTGGCGAGCTGGATCTCCTTGTTGATGAGCGTGGAGATGTCCCGGCTCGCGTCGCTGATCAGTCGGCCGATGGTCGGATCGGTGTCCCTGACCGGTTCGGTTGCCATGACGCGACCCTACACAACTCGGGTGAAGCAGGACACACGGCCGTTGCTAGGCTGGGACCCGGAGTGCCGGGAAGTCTGGTCGGCCCGCCGCGCTTCGCGGTGGTCAGCCAAGCCGTCGACCCCTGAGAGGCCCCAGATGACCAGCCCCACCCCAGACGACCGACGCCACGGGGTCGATGACCGAGTCTGGCGCTCCGGTCCGCTCTACAGCTACAGCGACCGCCCGCTGGCCCGGCTGGTGGCCCGCCCCCTGCGGGAGTTCCTGCGGATCGAGGCGTCCGGCTCGATCCTGCTGCTGGTGGCAACCCTGGCGGCGCTGGTCTGGGCCAACTCGCCGGCCGCGTCGTCCTACGACACCTTCTGGCACACCCCGATCACCCTGGATCTGGGGATCGTCGAGCTCTCCGAGAGCCTCCAGCACTGGGTCAACGACGCGCTGATGGTGATCTTCTTCTTCGTCGTCGGCCTGGAGATCAAGTACGAGATGGTCAACGGCGACCTGCGCGACCCGAAGACGGCCGCCCTGCCGATCGTCGCCGCCCTCGGCGGGATGGTGGTGCCGGCGCTGATCTACACCGCGGTCGTGGGCGGCGGCGACGGCTCGTCCGGCTGGGGCATCCCGATGGCCACCGACATCGCGTTCGCGGTCGGCGTCCTCGGCGTCCTGGGACGTCGCATCCCGTCGGCCGCCCGGCTCTTCCTGCTGACCCTGGCCATCGTCGACGACATCGGGGCGATCATCGTGATCGCGGTCTTCTACACCTCCGACCTCGCCCTGGGGTGGCTCGCGGTGGCCGCCGCGCTGCTGGCGGTGATGGTGCTCATGCGCGTCATGAAGGTCTGGGCCACCTGGGCCTACGCGGTCGTCGGCGTGCTGCTGTGGTTCGCCATGCTGGAGTCGGGGGTGCACGCCACCCTGGCCGGCGTCGCCATCGGCCTGCTCGCCCCGGCCGTCGCGCTGCTCCGCGAGGACGTCGCGCGGGACTACGCCCAGCAGGCGCTGGCCGACCACGAGCTCGACCCCGAGGAGCTGGTGCGGTTGCGCTTCCTGCTCAACGAGTCGGTCCCGGTGGTCGAGCGGCTGCAGATCGCGCTCCACCCGCTCTCCGCCTACGTCGTGCTGCCGATCTTCGCCCTCGCCAACGCCGGGGTGAACCTGGGCGGTGGCGTGCTCGGGGAGGCGCTGGAGTCGAGCGTGGCCCTGGGGATCGTGGCCGGCCTGGTGGTCGGCAAACCGGTGGGCATCCTGCTCTTCAGCTTCGTCGCGGTGAGGATCGGCCTGGGCCGGCTGCCCGACCGCACCACCTGGCCGATGCTCACCGGCCTGGGCGCGGTGGCCGGCATCGGGTTCACCGTGAGCCTCTTCATCGCCGGGCTCTCCTTCCCCGGCGTCGAGCAGCTCACGGAGGAGGCGAAGGTCGGCATCCTGGGTGCCTCGCTGATCGCTGCGGTGGTCGGCGTGGCCCTGCTGCTCGTGTTCTCCCCCCAGGACGCGGAGACCGAGCTCGACCAGGACCCCGAGGGCGACGGCCCGGCGCCCGCCGTCTCCCCGGAGTCGACCACCGACCACGCCTGAACCGCCCACCCGCCCAGACGTGCCACGCCCGCCCGGCCCAGCGCGCGACTGCTGGGCGGGGCGGGCGTGGCGGGCGGCTACTCCTCCGAGGCGGCGGGGCCGGACTCCTTCTGCTTGATCAGGTCCATCACGGTGGAGTCGGCGAGCGTGGTGACGTCGCCGACCTCGCGGTTCTCCGCGACGTCCTTGAGCAGGCGGCGCATGATCTTGCCCGAGCGGGTCTTCGGCAGCTCCGGCACGATCATGATCTGCCGGGGCTTGGCGATCGCGCCGATCTCGTGGGCCACGTGGGCACGCAGCTCCTCGACGATGTCGGCGCCACCGTCGCCCGCGGCGTCGCGCAGGATCACGAACGCGCAGACGGCCTGGCCGGTCGTCTCGTCGGCGGCACCCACCACCGCCGCCTCCGCGACCTTGGGATGGGAGACCAGGGCAGACTCGATCTCGGTGGTGGAGAGGCGGTGGCCCGACACGTTCATCACGTCGTCGACGCGGCCCAGCAGCCAGATGTCGCCGTCCTCGTCCTTCTTCGCGCCGTCGCCGGCGAAGTAGAGGCCCGGCCAGCGCGACCAGTAGGTGTCCTTGAAGCGCTGGTCGTCACCCCAGATGGTGCGCAGCATCGCGGGCCACGGCTCCTTGATCACCAGGTAGCCGCCCGACCCGTTGGGCACCGACTTCGCCTCGTCGTCGACCACGTCGGCGACGATCCCGGGCAGCGGCGTCATCGCCGAGCCGGGCTTGCCGGCGGTGACGCCGGGCAGCGGCGAGATCATGATCTGACCGGTCTCGGTCTGCCACCAGGTGTCCACGATGGGCGCCGTGTCGGCACCGATGTGCTTGCGGTACCACATGTAGGCCTCGGGGTTGATCGACTCACCCACCGAGCCGAGCAGCCGGATCGAGGAGAGGTCGAACTTCGCCGGGATGTCGTCGCCCTGCTTCATGAAGGTCCGGATGGCGGTGGGGGCGGTGTAGAAGATCGTCACGCCGTACTTCTCCACGATCTCCCACCAGCGGCCCTTGTGCGGCGAGTCGGGCGTGCCCTCGTACATCACCTGCGTCGCGCCGTTGGCCAGCGGGCCGTAGACCAGGTAGGAGTGGCCGGTGACCCAGCCGACGTCGGCGGTGCACCAGTAGACGTCGGTCTCCGGCTTGAGGTCGAAGACCGCCTGGTGGGTCCAGGAGGTGCCGACGAGGTAGCCGCCGGTGGTGTGCAGGATGCCCTTGGGCTTGCCGGTGGTGCCGGAGGTGTACATCACGTAGAGCGGGTGCTCGGAGTCGTGCAGCTCGGCCGCGTGCTCGCTCGAGGCGGAGTCGACCACGTCGTGCCACCAGACGTCGCGCTGGTCGTCCCACTCCACCTCCTGACCGGTACGACGCACCACGAGCACCTTGTCCACGATGCCGGCCTTGCGGCACGCCTCGTCGACGGCGGGCTTGAGCGCCGAGGCCTTGCCGCGCCGGTAGCCGCCGTCGGCGGTGATGATCACCTTCGCGTCGCAGTCGGTGACCCGGGAGGCCAGGGCGTCGGCGGAGAAGCCGCCGAAGACCACCGTGTGCGGGGCGCCGAGCCGGGCGCAGGCGAGCATCGCGACGACCGTCTCCGGGATCATCGGCATGTAGATCGCGACCCGGTCGCCCTTGCGCACCCCGAGCTCGGTCAGCGCGTTGGCGGCGCGGCAGACCTCGTCCTGGAGCTGGGCGTAGGTGAGGTCCCGGCTGTCGTCGGCGGGCTCGCCCACCCAGTGCAGGGCGACCTTGTCGCCGCGGCCGGCCTCGACGTGCCGGTCGACGCAGTTGACCGAGGCGTTGATCGTCGCCCCGGTGAACCACTTGGCGAAGGGCGGGTTGCTCCAGTCGAGCACCTGGTCCCACTTCTGCCCCCAGTCGAGGCGCTCGGCGGCGTCGGCCCAGAACGCCTCACGGTCCTGGGCGGCGCGCTCGTAGGCCTCGGCGGTCACGTTGGCGTGGGCGGCCAGGTCGGCGGGCGGCGCGAAGCGACGGTTCTCGTGCAGCAGGTTCGACAGGGTCTCGTCAGCCATGGGGAGTGGGCTCCTGGGGGATCGCGGGGTGGCTCGGTGTGATCGGGGTCTCGCTGAGGACGGAATCTACCTACGCTCCCCCCGGGACGTCATGGGGGAGTGCGCCGGAGCGCCCCCCTCCCCATGACGTCCGCGGAAGGTGCGTGGGGGTGGTCGGTCAGTGCACCACCGCCCGCTCGGCCCCTGCGCCGGTCAGCGCCCGGACCTCCAGCTCGGTGTAGCGCTCGGCGGCGTCCGGCTCACGCGAGGTGATCGACCCGATGAAGCCGAGCAGGAAGCCCAGCGGGATCGAGACGATGCCGGGGTTCTGCAGCGGGAACCAGGCGAAGTCGGCGTTCGGGAAGAGCGCCGTCTCGCTGCCCGAGAAGACCGGCGAGAAGATCACCAGGCCGACGGCCGAGATGAGGCCGCCGTAGATGCTCCACACGGCCCCGCGGGTGTTGAAGCCCCGCCAGAACATGTTGTAGAGGATCGCCGGCAGGTTGGCCGAGGCGGCCACCGCGAAGGCCAGCGCCACCAGGAAGGCGATGTTGAGCGACTGCGCCGGGATGGCCAGCAGGATCGCCACCAGCCCGATCACGCCCGCCGCGATCCGCGACACCTTGAGCTCCTCGGCCTCGGTGGCCTCGCCCTTGCGGATCACCGCGTTGTAGATGTCGTGAGCCACCGACATCGACGAGGTCAGGGTGAGGCCGGCAACCACGGCGAGGATGGTCGCGAAGGCGACCGCCGCGATCAGGGCGAGCAGGATCGCCCCGCCGACCGTCCCGACCCCGCCGCCGACGACCTCGGCGAGCCGCGGTGCGGCCAGGTTGCCGGCCGCGTCGAAGTCCTCGGGGTCGATCAGGGCCGCGGCGCCGAAGCCGAGGACCAGGGTGAAGAGGTAGAAGGTGCCGATCAGCCCGATCGCCCACAGCACCGACTTGCGGGCGTCCCGCGAGGTGGGGGTGGTGTAGAAGCGGATCAGGATGTGCGGCAGGCCGGCGGTGCCGAGCACCAGGGCGAGACCGAGCGAGATGAAGTCGATCTTGCTGGTCAGGTCGGCCCCGTAGCGCAGCCCCGGCTCCAGGAAGGCCTGGCCGGCGCCGTTGTTGCTGGCGGCGGCACCGAGCAGGTCGGAGATGTTGAAGTTGAACTTCATCAGCACCAGGACGACGATGAGCGCCGAGCCGGTCATCAGCAGGACGGCCTTGACGATCTGCACCCAGGTGGTGCCCTTCATCCCGCCGACGGTGACGTAGAAGATCATCAGCGCGCCGACCACGAAGATGGTGAAGTTCTTCACCCAGCCGCCCTCCACGCCGAGCAGCAGGGCGACCAGCGCGCCCGCGCCGACCATCTGGGCGAGCAGGTAGAAGATCGAGACGGCCACCGTGCTGACCGCGGCGGCGGTGCGCACCGGGCGTTGCCGCATCCGGTAGGCGAGCTGGTCGGCCATCGTGTAGCGGCCGGAGTTGCGCAGCACCTCGGCGACCAGCAGCAGGGCCACCAGCCAGGCGACCAGGAAGCCGATGGAGTAGAGGAAGCCGTCGTAGCCGTAGAGCGCGATGGCTCCGGAGATGCCGAGGAACGAGGCCGCCGACATGTAGTCGCCGCCGATGGCCAGGCCGTTCTGGAAGCCGGAGAACCCGCGGCCGCCCGCGTAGTAGTCGGCCGCGCCGGAGGTCTGCCGGCTCGCCCAGAAGGTGATGGCGACGGTGAGTGCGACGACCGCGAGGAAGAGCCCCGCGGTGAGGATCTGGTTGCCGTCCATCAGACGTCCCCTCCCTGGCCGGCGCTCTCGTGGCCGGGGCGCGGGCTGCCGGTGACGCCGCGGGAGGCCCGGTCGGCGTCGAACGCCTCGTTGAGCTGGCGGGCCAGCGGGTCGAGGTGCTTGTTGGAGTACTGGCTGTAGAGGTAGGCGATCCCGAAGGTCGTGACGAACTGCAGCAGCCCGAAGACCAGCGCCACGTTGATGTTGCCGAAGAGCACGTGGTTCATGAAGCCGGGCGCGAACATCGACATCACCACGTAGAGCGCGTACCACCCCATGAAGACCGCGGTGGCCGGGATGATGAACCTGCGGTAGAGGTGACGCAGCCGCGCGAACTCGGGTTGCTCGGACAGATGGTCATAGATCGGGTCGTGGCGCGCGGCCTGGTCATGGGGACTCACGGGGGCTCCTCGAGGGTCGAGGCTCGGGCTGGATGATCGCCGAGCTGTGATCCCCGTCACGGTGGCGCAGGTCGCACGCGCCGCGCGAGGGGTCCACGGTCGGCGGTCGCCGAACGGGTACGACGGCGCGCCGAACGGTCGGTGCCGCGCGACGAGCGGCGCACCCCGAGGGTCGACGGTGGCTGGGGGTCACCGACGGCCCCGAGATAGCCTGCACCTGTGAGGACCAGGAGCGAGCTGGTGGGTGGCGCGAGCGCGCTCGCGACCCTGATCGCGCTCATGGTCGCCGACGTCGCCGTCACCGAGGGCTCCAGCGTCGTGCTGAGTCCACTGTTCGCGCTCTCCCCGCTGGTCGCGGCCACCGTGCTGAGCGCCGGCCCGACCGCCGCCTTCGCGGGCGCGGCGCTCGTGGCCGCCGTCGCGTCGGGGTGGTGGAACGGCGACGCGGACACCGCGCAGCACCTGGTGCGTCTGGTCGACGTGGCGCTGATGGGCCTGGCCGCGGTCGGGGTGTCCGCGTTCCGGGTCTACCGCGAGCGTCAGGTCCTGCGCCTGACCACGCTCGCCACCGTGGCCCAGCGGGCGGTGCTCCCGGTGCTGCCCGTCCACGCGCGGCGCACCGACATCGCCGCGCGCTACGAGTCGGCGGCGCGGGACGCGGTGATCGGCGGCGACCTCTACGACTGCTACCACTCCCGCAGCCACACCCGCTTCCTGCTGGGCGACGTCCGGGGCAAGGGGATCGGGGCCATCGAGCAGGCCGCCCGGGTGATCCGCGCCTTCCGCCAGGCGGCCGGCATCCAGTCGGGCCTCGGGGCGGTGGCCGAGGACATGAGCAGCTACCTGATCCCGTTCTTCGACGACGAGGAGTTCGTCACGGCGGTGCTCCTCGACACCACCGACGCCGACCGGCCGGTGCTGGTCAACGCCGGCCACCCGCCGCCGCTGCTGGTCCGACCCGACGGGACCTGCGAGTTCGTCGAGGTCCCCGCGGACCTGCCGCTGGGGCTGGGCACGGCCTACGAGGCCCACGAGTTCGCGTGGCGGCCAGGCGACCGGCTGCTGATCTACACCGACGGGGTCAGCGAGGCGCGCGACGCCGGCGGCGAGTTCCTCGACCTGCGAGAGGTCGCCCCGCTGCTGGTCGGCGGCCCGCTGGAGGAGGCGCTGGACCGGCTGCTCGACGGCGTACGCCGGCACGCGGCGCTGGGCGAGCTCAACGACGACGTCGCGGTGCTGCTGCTCGAGCACACCGCCGTCGGCGACTCCTACCTGCCGGAGTCCGGCGAGCACGACTGGCGGACGTCGCTGACCCGGTAGCCGCCGTGCCGTCCGCGCGGCACCAGCGGGGGTCTACCGCTCCAGGTCGAGCGCCTCCGGCGTGTGCAGCCGCACCATGAACCGGTCGGTGCCCGCCGGCGTCCGGTGCCGGGTGAGGCGGGAGACCAGCACCATGGCGGCGAAGGCGGCCGGCACGCTCCACGCCGCCGGCTGGCCGAGCAGCACGGTGGCCCACCCCTCGGTCGCCGTGGTCAGCAGGGTCCACCCGACGGCGAACCCCGAGCCGAGGCCCCCGACGAGCAGGCCGGCCACCGCGCCCGGCGCCGTCAGGCCGCGCCACCAGATGCCCAGCACCAGCAGCGGGCAGAAGGTCGAGGCCGCGACCGCGAAGGCGAGCCCGACCACCCGGGCCACCCCGACGTCCATCGAGGCCAGGGCCAGCACCGCGGGCACGACGACGGCGAGCACCGCACCGACGCGGAACGCCGCCACTCCCGAGAGGCGCCGCTCCCCGAACCGCCGGCCGGTGACGTCCTGGCCAAGCACGCCGGCCACCGCGATCGTCAGCCCGGAGGAGGTGGAGAGGAACGCCGCGAAGGCGCCGGCCGTCAGCAGCCCGGTGAGCACGTCGCCGCCCAGGCCCGGCAGCATCAGGCGGGGCAGCTCGAGGACGAGGGTGTCCGCAGCGCCCGAGGCGGCCAGCTCGGTGGCGTAGACCCGGCCGAGCGCGCCGTAGACCGGGGGCACCAGGTAGAAGAGCCCCAGCAGGCCCAGCACGACCAACGTGGTGCGCCGCGCCGCCCGCCCGTCGGGGTTGGTGTAGAAGCGGACCACCACGTGCGGCAGGCCCATGGTGCCCAGGAAGGTCGCCACGATCAGCGAGTAGGTGACGTAGAGCCCCTGCGCCCCGCCGTCACCCAGCGGGATCGACCAGAACCCCGCACCCCCGGGCGGCCCGGCGTCCGCGGGGTTGAGGGCCCCGTCGCCCACCCAGACCGCCAGCAGCACCGCCGCGGGGATGAGCAGCGCGGTCAGCTTGAACCAGTACTGGAAGGCCTGGACGAAGGTGATCGAGCGCATCCCGCCCGAGGTGACGTTGGCCAGCACCACCAGGCCCACCACCAGGGTGCCGACCCACGGCGGCGCCCCCACGGCCTGGCGCAGCACCAGCCCGGCGCCCTGGAACTGGGGCAGCAGGTAGAGCCAGCCGATCGCCACCACCAGCACCGAGCAGGCGGCGCGGGCGGTGCGCGACTGGAGCCGCGCCTCGGCGAAGTCGGGCAGCGTGTAGGCCCCCGAACGGCGCAGCGGGGCGGCGACCAGGACCAGCAGCACCAGGTAGCCGGCCGTCCAGCCCACGGGATACCAGAGCATGTCCGCGCCGAAGGTGAGCACCAGGCCGGCCACGCCGAGGAAGGAGGCGGCGGAGAGGTACTCGCCGCCGATCGCGGAGGCGTTGAGACCGGGGCGCACCGTGCGGGAGGCGACCATGAAGTCGCTGGTGGTGCGGGAGAAGCGGAGCCCCCAGGTGCCGATCGCCAGGGTGGCGACGGCGACCCCCACGGCGCCGACGAGCGCGGCCCAGGAGTCGATCATCCGTCGTCCGGCTCCGGCGGGCGGGCCTCGGAGACCAGCTCGCTGAAGGCCCGTTCGGTGGCCTCGACCCGGCGCAGGTGGAGCCAGCCGAGGAGCATCAGCCACGGGTAGACGAGGACACCGAGCAGCAGCCACGGCACCGGCATCCCGAGCACCCGTATCTCGGCCAGGTGCGGGGCGAGATGGAAGACCAGCGGCCACGAGCCGACGCTGAGCGCCAGCGCCAGCAGCGTCTGCCAGGCCAGCCGGCGCTGCTCGGTCAGCAGGCTGCCCATCAGGATCGCGCCGATCCGGGTGCCGGCGTCGATGTCGCCGGTGCCGGGCCGCCGGGCGCCGCCGTGGTGGCGGGGCGGCCCGGTGACCCGGACCCGCGGGGGAGGGGCGGTCACGGTCCGGCCCGGCGCAGCAGCAGGTCGCGCAGCTCGCGGGTGTGCCGGCGGCTGACCGCGAGCTCGCGCCCCTCGACCACCACCGAGCAGCGGCCGCCGTCGGTGCGCAGCTCGGTCACGTGGGCCAGGGAGACCAGCAGGGAGCGGTGGATCCGGACGAACCCCGCGCCGGCCCACTCCGCCTCCAGGGTGGAGAGCGGGGTGCGCACCAGGAACGAGTCGTCCCGGGTGTGCAGTCGGGCGTAGTCGCCCTGGGCCTCGACGTGGCTGATCTCGCTGCGCGCCAGGAACCGGGTGACCCCGCCGCGCTCGACCGCGACCTGCTCCTCCTCGCTCGGCCGGGCCGGGCGCCCCGCGTCGGGCTGCCGGCGCTCGACGACGCGGCGCATCGCCTCGCCCAGGCGCTCCTCGCGGACCGGCTTGAGCACGTAGTCCACCGCCGCCAGCTCGAAGGCCTCGAGCGCGTGCTGCTCGTGGGCGGTGACGAAGACGATCGGGGGCGGAGTCTTGAACCGGCCCAGCACCTGAGCCATCTCGAGCCCGTTGAGGCCCGGCATCGAGATGTCGAGGAAGACGGCGTCGGCCTCCCACTCCGGCAGCACCAGCAGGGCCTCGGTGGCGGTGGCACAGGTCCGTACGTCGCCGACCCGCGGGTCGCGGGAGAGCAGGAACCCGAGCTCGTCGAGGGACGGGCGCTCGTCGTCGACCACGAGCACGCGCAGGCCCGGGCGGGTGGGCGCGGGCGTCCGCGCGGGTGGCTGCTGGGTCATGGGTGCACTCCGGGGGCGAACTTGGGCACCCGCACGATCACCTTGGTGCCGGCGCCCGGGGCCGTCTCCACGACGAGACCGTAGCCGTCCCCGAAGGCGTTGCGCAGCCTCGCGTCCACGTTGCCCAGGCCCACGGAGTCCAGGGAGTCGTCGCCGGCCAGGGCGCGGCGTACCCGCTCGGGGTCCTCCCCGACCCCGTTGTCCTCGACCTCGATCAGGCACTCGTGGTCGGCGTCGCGGGCGACGATGCTCAGCCGGCCCACGCCCTCCACCGCCTCGAGGCCGTGGCGCACCGCGTTCTCGGCGAGCGGCTGGATGCAAAGGAAGGGGACCGTCACCGGCAGCACCTCGGGGGCCACCTGCAGGGTCACCCGGAGCCGGTCGCCGAACCTGGCCTGCTCCAGCACCAGGTAGCGCTCGATCGAGCGCAGCTCCTCGGCCAGGGTGGTGAACTCGCCGTGGGAGCGGAAGGAGTAACGGGTGAAGTCGGCGAACTCCAGCAGCAGCTCGCGCGCCCGGTCGGGGTCGGTGCGCACGAAGCTGGCGATCGCGCCCAGCGAGTTGTAGATGAAGTGGGGGCTGATCTGGGCCCGCAGCGCCCGCACCTCCGCGGCCATCGCGCGGGTGCGCTGGGCGTCGAGCTCGGCGAGCTCCAGCTGCCCGCTGACCCACTGGGCGACCTCGTGGGTGGCCAGCACCAGCCCCGCCGCCGGCTCCGGCGCGAAGGCCATCAGGATCCCGACCAGCCGGTCGTCGACGACCAGCGGCGTGGCGATCGCGTGCCGCACCGGACAGGTCGGGTCGTCGCACGGCAGGTCCGAGGCATCGGCGGTGTGGGTGTCGCCGTGCTCGAGCGCGGGGCCGATGAGCCGCGCCACCTGGCCGGCGTGATGGCTGCCGTCCCCGTCCCAGGCGAGCAGGCCGACGGTGTCGGTGAGCGCCACGGCCGGCGAGCCCAGCAGGGCGCGCAGGTGGCGCACGGCCAGCGCCGCGCTCGCCGGGGTCAGGCCCTCGCGCAGGGCGGGGGAGGCGAGCGCGGCGGTGTGCAGCGTGTGGAAGGTGGCGCGGTCGGCCTCGGTGCCCAGCGGCGTACGACGCAGGAACCGGGGCCAGGCGCTCATGTGACGCAGGTTACTGCGACCTGGCCGCCGGTCGTGCCCCACCGCGCCTGAGGGCAGTGGCCCGAGCCGACGGCCGCACCGTCAGCGGCGCTCGCAGCTCTTCCGCTTCTCGGCCTGGCACAGGTCGCGTCCCTCGCCGCCGTTGGCCCGGTCCTTGCCGGGACCGCCGTAGAGCTTGTCGCGGCCCTCGTCGCCGGCGAGCCGGTCGCGGCCCGGGCCGCCGAGCAGCTTGGAGCGCTTGCGGCAGGAGAAGGCGTCGCTCTCCAGCCGCTTGAGCACGTCGGCGCCCCCGAGGCCGTAGGCGCGGACGGTGCAGCCGCCGACGCTGAGCCGGTTGCCCTGCCCGTCGCCCTTCGCGGTCGCGTTCCTGGCCCACACGGTGGCGTCGGTGAAGCCGGTGACGCTGGCCGCGACGGCGCCGCGCTTCTTCCCGCCGCGCCACAGGCGGGCCGCGGTGAGGTCGACGGTCAGCCGCTCGCCCGGTGAGGAGACCGCGATCTCGTCGCGGCCGTCGCCGCCGTCGTAGGTGCTGCTCGCGGGGGCCTGCGGGGCGACCGTCAGGTGGTCGTTGCCCGCCCCCATCGTGACGGTCGTCGCGCCCACCGGGCCGCCCGCCGGGTCGGCGTAGGAGAGCCGCTCGTTGCTGGGGCTGCCGCGGAAGATGAAGCGACCCGCGGTGGGGATCACGTCGAACTGCTCGAAGGCCACCCAGGTGTACTGGCGCTCCCTGTTGCGGTTGGCGATCCCCTTGTTGTTGTCGATGTACCACGGCGCCTTGCCGGAGAAGTCGAGGTCGAGCGCGTCGCTGTTGCCGCCGCCCGAGATCGAGCCGCCCTGCCCCCTCGTCACCCCGCGCAGCACCAGGCGGTCGTTGCCGTCGCCGAGGTCGACGGTGTCGGCGTTGGGCTCGCCGGGCGCCCCCGACTGCACGACGTCGTCGCCGCCGCCGGTCAGGATCGTGTCGGCGTCCAGGTCGGGGACCAGCCCTTCGCCGTGGGTGCCGACGGTGTCGGGGCCCTCGCCGCCGTAGAACTGGTCCGGGCCGGCTCCCAGCCACACGCTGACGGCCGCGCCCCCCGCGCTGACGGTGTCGACCACGTCGGCGCCGGTCGCGGTGTCGACGTACGGCGTGCCGCCGGTGACGCAGACGATGTCGTCGCCGCCCAGGGTGCTCACCACCGTGGCGCCGTTGGTGACCACCACGTCGTTGCCCGGCGTGCCGGTCAGCGGGGTGCCGGGGGTGCCCAGGATCGTCGTCACCGCTCCGCGGCAGGTCTCGGCCGAGTGGGCCGGCGAGCCGGTGGCGACCGCGAGGCCGCCGGCGGCCAGGCAGGCCGTGGTCAGGCCCGCGAGCAGGCGGTGGGTGGTCTTCTGGCGTGCGTGCATGTGCTCTTCCCCCTGGAGTGCCCGAGTAGGTCGGCGCGAGCATGCCCCGTCGGGGGGAAAGGAAACCCGCCTAGCGGAAGTCGATGAGCAGCATGTCGGTGTCGGTGCCGTCGGAGCGGAAGATCTCCAGGCTGCGGGCCCGGCGCGCGGCGTCCGGGTCGGTCGCGTCCGAGGCCGCCTCGCCGGCAGCCGCTGCGGCGTCCCCTGCGGCGTCCCCCGTGGAGGGGTCCGTGGGGGCCGCGGCCGGCACCACCGGGGCGGAGTGCGTCACGACCTCGGAGCCGTCGTCGAAGAGGCCGGGCTGGTGCACCACCTGGGTGCGCAGGCAGCGGACCAGGTAGGGCAGCTGCATGCCGTCCATGCCGCGTCCGTACTCGGCGTAGAGGTCGAGCACGTCGTCGACGCGCTCCTCCTGCCGCTCCGGCGGCAGGGAGGCGACGTGGGGGCGGGAGAGGACGAGGTCGCGCACCGACTCGGCGTTGACGTCCTGCCAGGACTTGAAGGTCCGCTCCTCGACGAAGCTGAAGAGGGGGGAGCCGACGAGCACCTCCTGCAGCGGCTCGCGCTCCTCCTCGGGGCCGTCCAGCAGCCGCCCCAGCCGTCGGACCCACGGGATCCGCGAGTCCGGCTCGTTCCACACCACCGCCAGGTGGCCGCCGGGGCGCAGCGCCCGGGCGATCGTCTCCAGCGCCGTGGGGGTGTCGAAGAGGTGGAAGGAGGCGGCGCAGACGACCACGTCGACCGAGCGGTCCGGCACGCACGACTCCTCGGCGCGGGCGGTGCTGGTCCGGACGCCGGGGAGCTCCTCGACGAGCGCCTCCAGCATCGCCGGCTCGGCGTCGGTGGCGAGCACGTCGTGGCCGGCGGCGACCAGGTGCCCGGTCAGCTGCCCGGTGCCGGCGCCGAGCTCGAGCACGCTCCTGGCCTGACCGGCGACCAGCCAGTCGGCCGCCTGCCGGGGGTAGCCGGGCGCCCCACGGTGATAGAGCCGCGCCGCCGCTCGGGCGGAACGGTCTCGGTCCGGGGGTTGCTCGTGGTTCATTGCCCCGAGGCTACTAGCGTGGCCCGCGTGAGCAGGGACCCCTTGGCGTGGTTGGCGGCGCTCGAGGGCGTCTCCTCGGCCCTCGCAGCCACCCGCGACGGCATCGACGTGATGCTGCGCGACCGTGGACTGCGGCGTACCTCCCCGGAGATGACGGGGGAGTCGCTGATGCGCGGCGCCCACGCCTCCGCGGTCCTGGAGGGGTCGGGCTCGCAGCTCTCCGACCTCGCCGAGGGGGGCGGCGACCAGGTCGCCCAGGACGCGCTGCGCCTCTCCGCCGTCCTGCTCGCCAACGCGCCCCTGCTCAAGACCGCCCCCCTGCAGGCGCTGGCCCGGCTGCACGCGGTGGCCGCGGCGACCACGCTGCCCGAGGACCAGCTCGGCCGGCCCCGCGACGCCGCGTCGGCCGAGCGGCTGCGCCGGGTCTCCGAGCTGCTGCTGGCCCGCACCGAGGCGCCTGCCCTGCTGGTGGCCGCCGTGGCCCACGCCGAGATCGCGACCGGAGCGCCGTTCGGCTCCCACAACGGCATCGTGGCCCGCGCGGTGGAGCGCCTGGTGCTCGTCTCGCGCGGCGTCGACGCCAAGTCGCTGGTCGTGCCCGAGGCCGGCCACCTGGCGCTGCGTCCGCAGTACGAGTCGAACCTGCGCGGCTACCGGGACGGCGGGGAGCGCGGGGCACACGCCTGGGCGCTCTACGCAGCCGAGGCGTTCGCGGCGGGTGCGGAGGCCAGCCCGCTGCGGCGGTCCGGCAGCTGAGGGTCACGAGCGTGCGAACGGCACCCGCGCCGCGTGGGTGGGTGCCGTCGCTGACACATGAGCCTGGCTACCAAGCGTGCATCGAAGTGTGGCCTGGCGGGCGTGCCGCTGTGACCAACGCCCTTTCGAAGGGATGATCGCCGCGTGGGTACCGGGACCATGTGCTGCTCTGTGGAGTTCTGACTCCTTTCTACGCCCGTGCGGGCGTAGAAACAAGGGTTTGACCGAGCCCCTCTCGACCTGGTGTCACCCTGGTTCAGCCTGGTTCAGGCAGGGCCGCGGTGGCGCCGGCTGTTGACCCAGACGTAGCCGCCGACGGCCACCGCGCCGCCCACCGCGAGGGCGGCCAGGGCCTGCTTGGCCGGCAGCGGGACCCGGGAGCCGAGCCGCACCGGGCGGGTGAAGGTCAGCACCGGCCAGCCGCGCTCGGTGGCCACCCGGCGCAGCTCCTTGTCCGGGTTGACGGCGAAGGGGTGACCCACCGCCTGGAGCATCGGGACGTCGGTGATCGAGTCGCTGTAGCCGTAGCTGGTGTCGAGGTCGTAGCCGCACTCCTGCGCCAGCGCCTCGATGGCCCGCGCCTTCTCCTCGGCGTAGGCGTAGTACTCGATCTCGCCGGAGTACTTGCCGTCGACGATCTCCAGCCGGGTGGCCACCACCCGGTCGGCGCCGAGCAGCTCCGCGATCGGCCCGACCACCTCGGTGCCGCTCGCCGAGACCACCACCACGTCGCGGCCGGCGGCGTGGTGCTCCTCGATCAGGTCGACGGCCTCGTCGTAGACGATCGGGTCGACCACGTTGTGCAGGGTGTCGGCGACGATCTCGCGCACCGTGGCGACGTCCCAGCCCGCGACCAGCTGGGACATGAAGCCCCGCAGCCGCTCCATCTGGTCGTGGTCGGCACCGCCGATGAGGTAGACGAACTGGGCGTACGCCGAGCGCAGCATGGCTCGCCTGGTGATCAGCCCGCCGGCCTGGAAGGGGCGGCTGAAGGCGAGAGTGCTCGACTTGGCGATGATCGTCTTGTCGAGGTCGAAGAAGGCCGCAGCCGCGCCAGGCATGCCTTCATGCTAGGCGGCGCGTCCTCGCCGGGTCGCCGAACGCCGCGGAAGGCTGGCCCGGTGGCCGCCTAAGCCGTCGCTCGCAGCGGGCTCCGCGGGCCGCTCGGCCCCCACAACCCGTGCCGTCCCGGACGCCGGGGCCTGCTCCTCCACAGGTGCCACGGTCCGTTCGGCGGCCCGCCCGGCCGGCCGGACAGGGTGGCGTCATGAGGGAGTCGAGCGCGGGCAGGTCCGGCACGGAGCAGGGGGCACGGCTGCTGGTGGTGAGCCGCGACCCGCGGCTGGTCGAGGAGGTCCACCGGCTGGCCGCGGGGGTGGGGGTGATGCCGTACGTGGCCGAGGGCAGCGCGGAGGCGCTGGCGTGCTGGCAGGAGGCGGGCGTGGTGGTCGTCGGCACGGACCTGGCCGCGGACCTGGCCCGGTCGGCACCGCCCCGCCGGCGCGGCGTCCACCTGGTGGGGTGCCGCGCGCCGGAGGAGGCCGACTTCCGCCGTGCGGTCGCGCTCGGCGCCGAGGCGGTCCTCGAGCTGGACCTGGCCGCGGGCTGGCTCGCCGGCCTGATGACCGACCTGGTGGCGGCCCCGCGGCACGGCCACGTCCTTGCCGTCCAGGCCGGCTCGGGCGGGGCCGGGGCGACCACCCTGGCCTGCGCCCTGGCCCAGGTGGCCTCCCGCTCGGGTCCGGTGCTGGTGGTCGACACCGACCACGGGGGCCCCGGGGCGGACCGGGTGCTGGGCTTCGACGGCGAGCCGGGGCTGGGCTGGGAGGCGCTCGTGGGCGCCACCGGACGGCTCAGCGGGGTCTCGCTGCGTGACGCGGTGCCCCGCCGCGGGACGCTCGGGGTCCTCACCTGGGGGAGCGGGGCGCCGGAACCGCCGACCCCCGAGGTGGTGCGGGCCGCCGTCGAGGCGGCGCGCCGGGTCCACGACCTGGTCGTCGTCGACCTGCCCCGGCTCCGCGGCGACCTGGTGGAGGAGGTGGTCACCCGCAGCGACCGGCTGCTGCTGGTGCTGCGTCCGACCCTGACCGGCGTCGCCGCCGCCTCGCGCGCCCTGGAGGCCCGGGCGGGCCGGGCCTCGCTGGTGCTGCGGGGCCGGGGGCTCTCGCCGGGCGACGTCGAGCGGGCGGTGGGCGCACCGGTGCTGCTGGCGATGGCCGAGCAGCGCGGGCTGGAGGAGTCGGTGGAGCTCGGGCTGGGTCCGGCCCGTGCCCGCCGCGGGCCCCTGGCGCGGGCCGCCGCACAGCTGCTCGCCGGCCTGGGAGAGCCGTGGACGGCATGAGCCTGCCCGGTCCGGCGACGGTCGAGGCGGTCCGTGAGCAGCTGGCCCGCGAGCACGGCGAGGTGACGCCGCACCGGGTCGCCGACGTGCTCCGGCGCCAGGGTCGCCCGGTCGGCGACGACGCGGTGCGCGCGATCCACGAGGTGCTGCGACGCACCGCCTTCGGGGTCGGGGTGCTGGAGCCCCTGGTGCGCGACGAGACGGTGACCGACGTGCTGGTCAACGGGCCGGGGCCGGTGTGGGTCGACCGGGGGCAGGGGCTCGAGCGGACCGAGGTCGAGCTCGCCGACGAAGAGGAGGTCCGTCGCCTGGCCCAGCGGCTGGCCGGCCTCGGTGGGCGGCGGCTCGACGACGCCACCCCCTGCTGCGACGTCAGGCTGCCGGACGGCACCCGCTTCCACGCCGTGCTGGCCCCGGTGGCCCGGCCGGGGACCCTGATCTCCCTGCGGGTGCCGCGCTCGGCCGCCTTCACCCTCGACGACCTGGTCGCCGCCGGGGCCCTCACCGCTCCGGGGGCGCGGCTGCTGCGCGACGTGGTGGCCGGACGGCTGGCCTTCCTGGTCAGCGGCGGCACCGGGTCGGGCAAGACCACGCTGCTGGCCACCATGCTCAGCCTGGTCCCGCCCGACGAGCGGATCGTGCTGGTCGAGGACTCCTCCGAGCTGCGGCCCGACCACCCGCACGTGGTCGCCCTGGAGGCCAGGCCGGCCAACGTCGAGGGGCAGGGGGCGCTCGACCTGCGCCACCTCGTCCGGCAGGCGCTGCGGATGCGCCCCGACCGGCTGGTGGTGGGCGAGGTCCGCGGCGCGGAGGTGGTCGACCTGCTGGCCGCCATGAACACCGGCCACGAGGGCGGCGCCGGCACCCTGCACGCCAACGCCGCCACCCAGGTCACGGCCCGCATCGAGGCGCTGGCCGCCACGGCGGGCCTCGGCCGGGCGGCCACGGCGAGCCAGCTGGGCGCGGCGGTCGACCTGGTGCTCCACGTGGTCCGGGGGCCGGACGGCGTGCGCCGGCTCGGCGAGGTCGCCGTGCCGCAGCGTGTCGACGACCGGGTCGAGATGGTCCCGGCGCTCACCTTCGGCCGTGACGGGACCCTGCGGGAGGGGCCGGCGGCCGACTCCCTGGCCGACCGACTGGCCGGACGACCGTGACGGGGTGGGTGGCCGCGGCCCTGCTGGGTGCCGCCGTGGTGCTGGCCGGGCCCCTGCCCGCGGTCGGCCCGGGCGCCGGGCCACGCGCGCCGGGCCCGGGCGGGCCCCCGGACGGAGCCCCCGACGAGCCGGCGCCGGGCGTCCGGGCGGCGGCCCGACTGGTGCTGGTGTGCCTCGGCGGGATCCTCGCGGGCGTGGTCAGCGGCGCCCTGGGCCCCCGGGGTGCGGTGCACGCCGTCCTCGCCGGCGGCGTGGTCGCCACCGTGCTGGGCCTGCTCGCGCGGGGGCGCCGGCGGCGCTCCTCGCGGGTGCTGGCCGACCAGGTCCTCGAGGCGTGCGGCGCGCTGGCCGACGAGCTGCGCGCCGGCCGCAGCCCCGAGCGGGCGCTGGAGCTGGCGGCCCGGGACTGCCCCGAGCTGGCCCCGGCCGTGCGCGCCTCGCGCCTGGGGGCGGACGTGCCGGGAGCCCTGCGCCGCGGCCGGCACCCCGACCTGCGGCTGCTGGCGGGAGCCTGGCAGGTCTCCCACCGCAGCGGCGACGGCCTCGCCACCGCCCTCGGCAGGGTCGCCGACGGGCTGAGCGCGGCCCGGGCGACCCGACGGGTGGTGGCCTCCGAGCTCGCCTCGGCCAGGTCGACGGCGCAGCTGCTGGTGGCCCTCCCGGGGCTCGCGCTGGTCGGCGGCGCGGGGAGCGGCGCGCGACCCTGGGAGTTCCTGCTCGCCACCTGGGTCGGCACCGGCTGCCTGGTGGGCGGCCTGGCCCTGGGCCTGGCCGGCCTGTGGTGGATCGAGGCGATCGCCGCGGACGTGGAGGACGAGCTGTGACAGGCTCCGTCGACCCGGCCCTGGTGGCGGCCGGACTGGTGGGGGCCACCGTCCTGCTGGCGTCGCGGCCCTCGCCGGTGCGGCAGCGCCCGGAGCCGGCCGCCGCCGGTCCCGGCGGCGACGTCCGCGGCTGGGGGAGGCGGGCCGTGCTCTGCGTCCTGGCGGGAGCCGGCGCCCACCTCTTCGTCGGCGGACTGCCGGGCCTGGCCGCCGGGCTCCTGGCCGGCGGCCTGTGCTGGCACACCCTGGGCCGGGTCGAGGCGCCCGGGGTCCGCCGGGCCAGGGCCCGCGCGGCGCGCGACCTGCCGCACCTGGTCGGCCTGATGGCGGCCGGGCTGCGCGCCGGAGCCCCGCCCGCGCACGCCCTGGCGGCGGCCTGCGGCGCCCTGCCGGGGGAGGCCGCCACGGCGTTCGCCCCGACCCTGGCGCGCCTCGCGCTCGGGGTCGACCCGGCGGTGGTGTGGGCCGAGCTGGCTGCGGCGGACCCGCCGGACCGGGACGGGGTCGGCGGCGCCGGGGTGGCGGTGCTCGGGCGCACCCTGGCCCGCGCGCACCACACCGGCGCCTCGGTGCGCGAGACCGTGGAGGGGCTGGCCGACCAGCTCGCCGGGCAGTCGCGCGCCGCCACCGAGGACCGAGCACGGGCGGTGGGCGTCCGGGCCGCGCTGCCCCTCGGGTTGTGCCTGCTGCCGGCCTTCCTGCTGCTGGGCATCGTTCCGGTGGTGGCTGGGCTGGCGGCACAGCTCGGGGCCGGCTGAGCCGACGAGCCTTGACAGGATCGCCCTCGCCCGCGAGCGTGTGACTCCTCGCCGGCACGGTCGGGCGTGCGGGGGTGGCGAGGACCCAGCAGGGAGGGCCGGGTTGCGTACGACGAACTTGGGAGCCGCACACGTGCGTCCCGGCAGGGTGACGGCCTGGGTGCCGACGGGGCGCTGCCTCGAGGCCCAGCGGGCCAGCCCTGCGGACCCGCGCCCGCTCACCGTCGACCAGCACCACCACCTCCTCGCCGCGCTCGGCCATCCGGGGGCGGACGCCGCCGAGGCGCCGTGGATCGGGTTCTCCTGCCGCCTGGAGAACGCCGGGCCCGAGCCCCTCGCCGCCGCCCTGGCCAGCTTCTTCGACCGGCACGAGAGCCTGCGCTGCGACTACGAGCGCGACGCCGGGCACTTCACCCGGCGCCTGCTGCGCGCCGGCGAGGTCGAGTTCGAGCCGCTCTCCTTCGGGGTGGCGCCCGACCACCACAGCGCCCACGCGTGCGTGACCGAGCACCTCTCGGCCAGTGCGCAGCCCCACGTGTGGCCGCGCGCCGGCTTCGTGACCGTCGAGGACGAGGGGCACGTGACCCTCTTCGCCGCCTTCGACCACGTCACCTTCGACCTGGCCTCGATGCACGCGGCCGTCGACGAGATCCCGGTCCTGCACCGTGCCTACGTCGCCGGAGACGGTCCCGACCCCGCGCTCGCCGCCCCGGTCAGCCACCTCGACCACGCCGCCGCGGAGCAGGAGCGGCTGGCCGGCATCACCCCCGACGACCCGAGGCTCGAGCCGTGGCGCGAGCTCCTCGAGGACGGCGGCCTGCCGGGGCTGCCCCCCTCCTCCGGCGTGGGCCGCACCGAACTCCACGCGCACGAGCTGGTCTCGATGCCACTGGCCACCCGGAGCGAGACGACCGAGCTCGAGGAGCTCCTCGCCCCCTGGGACGCCACCTTGGAGAGCGCCGTCCTGGCGCTGGTGCTCCGCGCCGTCGCCGCCCAGGAGGGGCCGGCCCCCCACCTGGTCTCCACGCTGCTCGCCGTCCCCGGCCGCACCCCGCAGCAGCGGGGCGCGATCGGGTGGTTCGCCCAGACCGTCCCGCTGCGCTTCGAGGTCGACCCGGGCGGCGCGCTGTCCGACCTGGCCGCCGCGGTGGAGGAGCGGCGGCGCCGGGTCGGTGCCGAGCCGGTGCCCGCCCCCGTGGTCAGCCAGGTCCTCGGTGTCCCCGTGCGCCCGAGCCTGGTGCTGGCCTTCGTGGACCACCGCAGCGGCCCCGGGGTGGCGGCGTGGAAGGCCAGCCGGGCGCACGGCTTCCTCGGCCACGTCCCGGCCGGCGACCAGCTCCACATGTGGATCACCTGCCTGCCCGAGGGCACCTTCCTGGAGGCCCGGCACCCGGCCACGTCGGAGTGCGGCGCCTGGGTCGCCACCTTGGCCGTCACCATCCGCCGGGCGGTGCTGGCCGAGCTGGACCCACGACCCGTCTTCGCCTCGGCCCCCGTGTCGCGGTGAGAGAAGCAGGAGGGGACGAGATGGAGGTCGAGCCGTCGCAGCCGGACCTCGACGACTTCCTGGCCGACGCGCCGGACGAGCCGTTCGTGATGCTCAACCTGCTGCGGTACGCACCCGACGGGCGCGGCCTCTACGGGGAGTACCTGCGCCGTGCGTCCCCGTTCGTCGAGGCGGTCGGGGCCCGGGTCCTCTACTTCGGCAAGGGCGAGGAGCCGCTGGTCGGCGAGGAGCACTGGGACAGCATCATGCTGGTCTGGTACCCCTCGCCGCGGGCGTTCCTCTCGATGGTCGCCCGGCCGGGGTACGCCGAGGTCGCGGGCCTGCGGAAACGGGCCCTGGAGGCCGCGGTGCTCCAGCCCTCGCGTCCGGTCGGGCTGCGGCCCGACCCCGCCTGAGGCACGACACCCCGCACGCCGCCGCACGACCGCTGGTGCTCCACAGGGGCGTCCGACGCGCCCTTCTGCACAGCGGCTGGCCGGCGCGGCGCCCGCCCTTCCTCCATCCCGCGAGGCTCCTCGGGACGGTCGCGACGGGCGGCCGCGAGAGGGAGGAGTCACCATGGAGACAGACGTGCCGGAGGCCGCGCAGGCGGACGAGAGGGCGACCGAGACGGTGGGGCAGCGCGACGAGCGGGGGATCACCACCGCGGAGTACGCCGTGGGCACAGCGGCGGGTGCCGGCCTCGCCGGCCTGCTCTACAAGCTGCTCACCGGGGGCTTCGGCGACAACCTGCTCAAGACCCTCTTCGACCACGTGCTCGAGCTGCTGGGCATCGGGTGAGAGTGGCGGCTCGCCGTCCCCGGCCCCGGCGGACCCAGCGCGGCGCGGTCACCGCCGAGCTGGCGCTGGGCATCCCGGTGCTGATGGCGCTGGTCCTGGTGCTGGTCTGGATGGTCGCGCTCGGCGCCGCCCAGGTGCGCGTGGTCGACGCCGCGCGCGAGACGGCGCGGGCGCTGGCCCGCGGCGAGACCCGGCCCGAGGCCCTCGCGCTGGGACGGCGGGTCGCGCCCCCGGGCGCCCGGTTCGAGATCCGGGACGAGGCCGAGGTGGTCGTGGTCAGCGTCCGGGCCGAGGCCGCCGCGCCGCCCGGGCTGCTCGGTGCCGTCCCGCGGCCCGAGGTGGCGGCCGAGGCCGTCGCGGCCTGGGAGGAGCCGCCGTGAGCCGACCGGCGCCGCGCCGCGACGAGCGCGGCGCCGCCACCGTGCTGGTGGTGGCGATGAGCGGCGTGCTCCTCCTGGTCGCCCTCGCCGTCGCCGGGGTGGCCGGGCTTGTGGGCACTCACCGGATGGCGCAGTCGGCCGCCGACCTGGCCGCCCTGGCCGGAGCGGCGGAGGCGTTGCGCGGCGGGGACGGCTGCGCCCGGGCCACCGAGCTGGCCAGCGCCAACGGCGCCACGCTGGTCGACTGCCGGGCGGAGGCCGCGTGGGTGCAGGTCGAGGTGGAGGTGGCGCCGCCGACGGCCCTGGGCCTGGCCGACCGGCTCTCGGCCCGGGCCCGGGCGGGGCCGGTCGGCCTGGCGCAGTGACCCGGCCCGGGCGCGAGCGGAAGGTGAGTGCGCATGCTCATGCCGACCACTCGCGGACGGCGGAGGGTGGTGGGGTGAACTCTCTGCTGCTGGCTCTCCTCAGGGTCCCGGGACCCCTGGTCACCGGCTTCTTCGCCACGATCGGGATCTGGGGGCTGGGCTTCGGTGTGATGACCGACTGCACCAACGAGTACAGCTGCTCCACCGACACCTGTGACCCGTGCCTGGCCGCGAACGTCCTCCTCCTCTCGAGCTGGGCCGTGCAGGGGTTCCTCTTCGTGCTCGCCGTCGGTCTGTGGCTGCCGGCGCTCGCGAGACGACTTGAGCGGCGCACCCTCGCGCTGCTCGCACTGGCTGTCCCGCTGGTCTCGCTCCTCGTGTTCGCGAGCACGGCGTGGGTGACCCGCCTGTCGTACTGACTGGTGCTGACTCGTCCTGACGGGGACCTAGGCGGGAGGGCGCCCGGGGTCGCCGGGCGGGCCCGGGTCGTTCCGGTCGCCGTAGCTCCCCGCGTCACCCACGTCGCCGTGGTCCGGGTGCGAGCCGTGGTCGCCTCGGCCCCCGTGGCTCTCGGCGTTCGCCCGGTCGAGCTTGGCGTTGAGCTTCTGGAGCTCCCGTCGCTCGCGGCGCGAGGCGATGCTGCGCTTGGTCCCCCACTTGAGGATGGTGAGGCCCCACAGCACGCAGACCCCCGCGGCGAAGCCGACCAGGAAGATCGAGAGCGCCGGGAGGTCCATCCCGAGGAGCTCGGCGGTCCCCTCGCTGACGAAGAGCGCGGCCAGGATCGCGATCCCGCCGACCACGATGAGGACGAGCCCGAGAGCGACCATGCAGGTCACGCTACCGGGCGGCGTGCTCCAGGAGTAGGTCGAGAAGGCGGGTCGCGCCGGACTTGTCGAGCGGGTTGTTCTGGTTGCCGCACTTGGGGGACTGGATGCACGAGGGGCAGCCCTCGTCGCACTCGCAGGCGGCGATCGTGTCGCGGGTGGCGGTCAGCCACTGCCGGGCGGCCCGGTAGCCCCGCTCGGAGAACCCCGCCCCGCCCGGGTGCCCGTCGTGGACGAAGACGGTGAGCACCCCGGTGTCGGGGTGCCTGGCCGTGGAGACACCGCCGATGTCCCAGCGGTCGCAGGTCGCGAAGAGCGGGAGCAGGCCGATCGAGCAGTGCTCGGCGGCGTGGGCGCTGCCGGGCAGGTCGGCGGCGTCGAGGCCGGCGCTCGCCAGCACGTGGTCGGGGACCTGCCACCACACGGCGGTGGTCCTCAGGTCCCGCGGGGGGAGGTCGAGCGGCTCCTCGGCGATCACCTCGCCGCCGGGCTGGCGGCGCTTGAGGTAGGAGACCACCTGGTGGGTGACCTCGACCTCCCCGAAGGAGAGGCGGCAGTCGCCCCAGCGCTCGTGCTCGCGCTCGGCGACGATGGTGATCTCGGTGGTCTCCCGCGCCGAGGTCGACCAGTCGACGTCGGCCCGCTCCATGGTGGCGACCCGGTCCCCGAGGTCGAGCTCGCCGACCAGCCAGGACTCGCCCCGGTGCAGGTAGACCGCGCCGGGGTGCGCCGTCTGGTGGGCGCTGGAGGCGTCGACGGTGCCCACGACGCGGCCGCTGGACCCCTCGATCAGAGAGAACGCCGCACCGCCGCTGCTGCGGATGTCGGTGAGGTCGCTGGGCCTGGTCCGGTCGGTCCAGTACCAGCCGCGCGGCCGGCGGCGCAGCAGGCCCGCCTCGGTGAGCCCGTCGACCGCCTCGCGGGCGGTCGGGCCGAAGAGCGGGAGGTCGGCCTCGGTGAGCGGTGCCTCGTGGGCGGCCGCGCACAGGTGGGGAGCCAGCACGTAGTGGTTGTCAGGATCGAAGACCGTCGCCTCGACGGGCGCGCCGAGCAGGCTCTCGGGGTGGGCCACCAGGTAGGTGTCGAGCGGGTCGTCGCGGGCCACCAGCACAGCCAGCGCGTCCTGGCCCTCCCGCCCGGCCCGGCCGATCTGCTGCCACATCGCCGCCCGGGTGCCGGGGAAGCCGGCCAGCAGCACGGCGTCCAGCCCGCTGATGTCGATGCCCAGCTCGAGGGCGTTGGTCGCGGCGAGCCCGGTGAGCCGGCCCGCCCGCAGCGCCGCCTCCAGGGCGCGGCGCTCCTCGGGGAGGTAGCCACCGCGGTAGGCGGCGACCCGCCCGGCCAGCTCGGGGTCGACCTCGGCCAGCAGCTCGGCGGCGCGCACCGCCACCTGCTCGACGCCCCGCCGGGAGCGGAGGAACGCCAGGGTCGAGACGCCCTCGACGACCAGGTCGGCGAGGAGGTCGGCGGTCTCCGAGGACGCCGCCCGGCGCACCGGGGCGCCGTTCTCCCCGGCGAAGGAGGTCAGGGGCGGCTCCCAGAGCCCGACGCAGAGCTCGCCGCGGGGCGAGTGGTCGGCGGTCAGGGGGAGGACGTCCAGGCCGGTGAGCCGGCCCGCGGCCTCCGCGGGCTCGGCCACGGTCGCGGAGAGCAGCACGAAGGTCGGGGATGAGCCGTAGAGGGCGCAGACCCGGCGCAGGCGGCGCAGCACCTGGGCGACGTGGGCGCCGAAGACCCCGCGGTAGTGGTGGCACTCGTCGACCACCACCACCTGGAGCCCGGCCAGGAACCTCGCCCACCGGCTGTGCCCGGGGAGCAGCGAGCGGTGCAGCATGTCGGGGTTGGTGAGCAGGTACTCGGCGTGGTCGCGGGCCCAGTCGCGCTGCTCCCGGCTGCTGTCGCCGTCGTGGGTGGTGGCCCGCACGCCCGTGCGGAGCTCCTGTAGGCCGGCGAGCTGGTCGTGGGCCAGCGCCTTGGTGGGCGCCAGGTAGAGCACCCCGGCGCCCCGCTCGTCGCGGGGGCCGCGGCGTTCGAGGAGGCTGGTGAGCGCGGGGAGCTGGTAGGCCAGCGACTTGCCCGAGGCGGTGCCGGTGGCCAGGACGACGTGCTGACCGGCGCGGACCGCGTCGGCGGCGACCACCTGGTGGCGCCACGGCGCGTCGATGCCCCGGCGCTCGAAGGCCTCGCGGACCACGGGGTGGGACCACTGCGGCCACGGCTCGTGCACGGCGGGCCGGGCGGGCAGCACCCGGACGTGACGCAGCCGCTCCTCGCGGCCGGGGAGGTGCCCGAGGCGAGCGAGCAGCTCGCTCGTGCGGGAGGAGGTGGCGGTCGACGGGGTGGCCGACGTGGTGGGGGGCACGTCCCCAAGTCTGACAAGGAAGACCGACAGAACCCGAAAGCGTGGTTTGATATCTTCCGCAGACAGCACGGGAGCGTCCTGCTCCCCGTGCCTGAACCCCGCGGAAAGGCCGAGGAACACGACGTGGACCTGACTCTTGTGACACGCGACGTCGACGGCAAGACCGTTGTCGCTGTCGGGGGCGAGATCGACGTCTACACGGCCCCCAAGCTGCGCGACAAGATCACCGAGCTCGTCGGCGCCGGTGTCTACGACCTCGTCATCGACCTGGCCGACGTGGAGTTCCTCGACTCGACCGGTCTCGGCGTCCTGGTCGGCGGGCTCAAGAAGGTCCGGGCCCACGACGGCTCGCTCGCCCTGGTCTGCAACCAGGACCGCCTGCTGAAGATCTTCCGGATCACCGGCCTGGCCAAGGTCTTCGCGATCCACGAGGACCAGACCAGCGCCCTCGCCGGCTGACCAGCCGCCTCCAGCTCCTCCAGGGGCCCGTACGCCGACGGCGTACGGGCCCCTGTGACGTGCGCCAGATCCCGTGCCGGCATGGGATCCGGGCGTTCGGGGGTGGCGTGGTGCGGGTCACATCTGCGTAGACTCCGCCTCGGTTGGACTCATCCGCACGACCCAGGAGGCCGTTCATGCTCGGGATCCTTCCCACCGTCGTGGAACCGGAGCTTTCGGGGAGCAACCTCGCCCTGGTCGTCGTCGTCCTCGTGATCGCGCTCGGCGCGCTCGTGATGGCGGCGGTCTTCCGGTCCCAGGTGATGGCTGCCTCCGATGGCACCGGCAACATGAAGACGATCGCCCAGGCCGTGCAGGAGGGCGCCAACGCCTATCTGGCGCGCCAGTTCCGCACGCTCGCCCTCTTCGCCGCCATCGCCTTCTTCGTGCTGCTGGCGCTGCCGGCCGACGACCTGTCCGTCCGGATCGGGCGTTCGATCTTCTTCCTGCTGGGGGCGGGGTTCTCCGCGGCGATCGGCTACCTGGGCATGTCCCTGGCGGTGCGGGCCAACGTCCGGGTGGCCGCGGCCGCCCAGAACGAGGGCCGCGACCCGGCCATGCGGATCGGCTTCCGCACCGGCGCCTTCGTGGGCATGGCCACCGTGGGCCTGGGCCTGCTCGGGGCCAGCGTGGTGGTGCTGATCTTCCGCGACGAGGCCGCCCACGTGCTGGAGGGCTTCGGCTTCGGGGCCGCCCTGCTCGCGATGTTCATGCGCGTCGGCGGCGGCATCTTCACCAAGGCCGCCGACGTGGGCGCCGACCTGGTCGGCAAGGTCGAGCAGGGGATCCCCGAGGACGACCCGCGCAACGCGGCCACCATCGCCGACAACGTGGGCGACAACGTGGGCGACTGCGCCGGGATGGCCGCCGACCTCTTCGAGTCCTACGCCGTGACCCTGGTCGCCGCGCTCATCCTCGGCTCGCAGGCCTTCGGCGACAAGGGCCTGGTCTACCCGCTGCTGATCCCGGCCGTGGGTGTCCTGACCGCCGTCCTGGGGGTCTTCCTGACCAGGCCGCGGGCGCAGGAGAACGGCCTGACGACCATCAACCGGGCCTTCTACGTCTCCGCCGCCGTCGGCGCCGTCGGCTCGGTGGCGCTCTCCTACCTCTACCTGCCGGGCAGCTTCGCGGAGTTCGGCCCGGCCTTCGCCCTGCTGGACGGCGACCCGCGGCTGATCGCCTCGGCCGCCGTCGTCATCGGCATCGTGATGTCGGCCGGGATCCTGGCTCTCACCGGCTACTACACCGGCACCGAGTACCGCCCCGTCAAGGACGTCGGGAAGACCTCGCTGACGGGCGCCGCCACGGTGATCCTCTCGGGCCTCTCGGTGGGCTTCGAGTCCGCGGTCTACACCACGCTGGTCATCAGCAGCGCCGTCTTCGGCGCCTACCTGCTGGGCGGCGCCTCGCTGACGGTCTCGCTCTTCGCCGTCGCCCTCGCCGGCTGCGGGCTGCTGACCACGGTCGGGGTGATCGTCGCGATGGACACCTTCGGGCCGGTCTCCGACAACGCCCAGGGCATCGCGGAGATGTCGGGCGACGTCAGCGAGGAGGGGGCGCAGATCCTCACCGAGCTCGACGCCGTCGGCAACACCACCAAGGCCATCACCAAGGGGATCGCGATCGCCACCGCGGTGCTCGCGGCCACCGCGCTCTTCGGCTCCTACGCCACCTCGGTCTTCGAGGCGCTGGCCGACTCCGGCTCCGACGAGGTGCTCCGCTTCGAGGTCTTCAACCCGGCGGTCCTGGTCGGCGTGCTCCTCGGGGCGGCCGTGGTCTTCCTCTTCTCCGGCCTGGCCATCAACGCCGTCGGCCGGGCCGCCGGCGCGGTGGTCTTCGAGGTGCGCCGGCAGTTCCGCGACATCCCCGGGATCATGGAGGGGACCACACGCCCGGAGTACGGCAAGGTCGTCGACATCGTCACCCGCGACTCCCTGCGCGAGCTGGTCGCGCCGGGCCTGCTCGCGGTGCTGGCGCCGGTGGCCGTCGGCTTCGGGCTCGGCGTCACCGCGCTGGCCGGCTTCCTGGCCGGCGCGATCGGCGCGGGCACCCTGATGGCGGTCTTCCTGGCCAACGCCGGCGGGGCTTGGGACAACGCCAAGAAGCTCGTCGAGGACGGTCACCACGGCGGCAAGGGCTCCGACGCCCACGCCGCCACGGTCATCGGCGACACCGTCGGCGACCCCTTCAAGGACACCGCCGGTCCCGCGATCAACCCGCTGATCAAGGTGATGAACCTGGTCTCGCTGCTGATCGCCGGTGCGGTCGTGTCGCTGAGCGTGGGCGAGGACCAGAACGACGTGCTGCGGGTCGCCATCGCCCTGGCGGCGGTCGCGATCATCGTCGTGGCGATCTGGGTCTCCAAGCAGCGCGAGGTGGCGATCAACGACGACGGGGACGACGGCGGGTCCTCCTCGATGGAGCCCGGGCGGCGTACCCGGCCTAACATCGGGCCCAGCGCGTGATCATCAATCGGAGCGATGCCACCGGCGGGGCGGCTCCCCTATAGTCGCCGCAGTCCACGACAGGTCACCGCAGCCGGGCGCGATGCGCGCCCTCATCGAAGGGCAGTTCCCGCATGCGTCGTCTCACCCCGTTCCTCCTCGCCGCCCTCCTCGCGCTGCCGCTCACCGCGTGTGGCGGCGAGGACTCCGAGGGTGGCGACGAGGAGGCCTACGTCGACGCGCTGGCCACCGAGATGGCCGGGAAGTCCTCGCCGATGGACGGCGAGCAGGCCCGCTGCTTCAGTGAGGGGTTCATCGACGTGGTCGGACTCGACCGGGTGAAGCAGGCGGGCAGCCCCAGCGAGTTCGCGGCCCAGTCCAACGGCCTGGAGTTCACCTCGGTCGAGCTCAAGGACGACGAGGCGCAGACGATCTACGACAACTTCGGCGAGTGCGGCGTCGACCTGCGCGGCACCTTCCTGACCCAGATGGACGCCGACACCACGGTGCCGGAGGCGGCCAAGCAGTGCATCAAGGACGCCCTCGACGAGGAGGTGCTCCGCGGCTTCTTCGTCACCTCCATGGTCGAGGGCCAGGAGGCCGCCGCGTCCAACCCCACGCTGCTGAGCTCCCTGATGGCGTGCGTGCCCGAGACCGAGAGCCCCGCCGCCGGCTGAGGGTCGTCGGCCGTCGCCGGCCGGGGTCAGGCGGTGGAGACGATCCGGCTCTCCACCGCCTGCACCACCTCGGGGGTGAGCTCGGTGATGCCGTGGTCGGCGGCGGCATGTGCGGCCACCTTGGCCAGCAGCACGTCGCGGTCGGTCTCCTCGAAGCGCGACGCGCACCCGGGCATCACGTCGCCGCAGGCCAGCTTGAAGGTCATGGGTTCTCCTGGTGGTCGGTCGGCCGTCTCACGGTGAGACGGCGGTGGTGAGCAGGGGGGCGGGGCCGGCGGCGGGCACCCGCACCCACAGGACGGCCCGGTGGTCGTCCTGCTCGACGCCGAGGGTGCCGCCGTGCGCCACGGTGAGCGCCCGGGCCAGGTAGAGCCCGATGGTGACCCCGGAGGCGTCGTCGTTGAGGTCGAAGGGGTCGAAGAGGGCCTGCAGCACGGCCGGGTCGATGGGGTCGGCGTCGCGGACCACGCGCAGCTCCACCCACGGCTCGGCGACGACCACCTCCCACCGCAGGGTGCGGGGCGCCGGCTGCGAGCCGCCCGCCTCCCACAGGTCGCGCAGCACCCGCCGGAAGAGCGTGGGGTCCACCAGCACCGCGGGACCGGTCGCCCCGTCCGCGGCGAGGTCGGCAGGGAGGCAGCCGGGCAGGCCGTCGGCGCCGGCGAGGTCCGCGAGCAGCCGGCCTACGGGCACCCGGCGCGGCTCGGGCCGCAGCAGGCCCAGGGAGGCGGCGGCGAGGAGCTCCACGTCGCGGATCCGCTCGGTGAGCCGCCCCAGGGCCTGGTCCAGCTTGTCGACGGTGCGCGCCACCGGCGGTTCCAGCTCCTCGTCGGCCAGCAGCCCGACCCAGCCCCGGGCCACCGTCAGCGGGGTCCGCAGCTCGTGGGCGAAGGCGGCCAGGAAGCGGTCGCGCTGCTGCGCGGCCCCGGGCTCCGGGCGGTTGGTGACCGTGGCGGTGCCGGAGGCGACGAACCCGCGCACCCAGCGCGTCAGCACCGCGCGGTCCACCCCGTGGCGGTGGGCGACCTCGCCCGGCTGGGCGCCGCCGAGCACCTCGAGCACGGCGGTGACGCGCAGATCGACGGAGGGCTCCTCGAGACCGCCGTCGAGGAGCTGGAGGTCGAGGGTGGTCATGTGGGTCCCCATCGGCCCCGCGCGCGCGTTGCTGAGCCTTTGCCGCGTCCGAGTCCGTCGTGGCCTCTGCGAGGATGAGCGCCATGTCCGACCAGCTCGCCGCCCTCGCCCGGGAGCTGCGCTCCCACGTCATCGCCGCCGGCTTCACCTACGACGCCGTCGCCGAGCTCCTCGGCCCACAGGCCCACGCCGCCCTCGGCCGCAACGAGACGACGCCGGGGGTCCGGGCCACCCGGGGCGGCTCGCCGCTCGAGACGCTGACCCGGCTCTTCCTGCTGCAGGTGCCGGTCAGCGCCGAGCACGCCGAGCAGGCGCTGCCCGGCCTCCTGGACCGGCTCGCCGCCCAGGGGCTGGTGGAGCGCTCGGTGGGCGAGGTGGCGGCCCGCCTCGACGTGCGTCCCTATGCCACCGACGACCCGGACCTGCCGGACCTGTGGGTGGTCAGCGACCTCACCCCCGGCCTGGACGGCAGCCAGACCCGGGTGGGCCCCGACCACGTGCTGGGGATCAGCCCCGCCTCGACCTCGCTGGCGCAGATGACGCTGCGCGAGCCCGTCGGCAGCTCGCTGGACCTCGGCACCGGCTGCGGGGTGCAGGCCCTGCACCTGGCCGCCCACAGCCGGCGGGTGGTCGCGACCGACGTCAACCAGCGGGCGCTGTGGATGACCCGGTTCAACATGGCGCTCAACGACGTGGCCGGCGTCGAGGTCCGCGACGGCTCGTTCTTCGAGCCGGTCGCGGGCGAGACCTTCGACCTGATCGCCACCAACCCGCCGTTCGTCATCTCCCCGGCGACCGGCGAGCGGCTGGTCTACCGCGACTCGGGGCTGCCCGGCGACCGGGTGGTCGAGCACATCGTCCGGAGCGCCCCGGGCCTGCTCAACGACGGCGGCTGGTGCCAGGTGCTGGCCAACTGGGTGATCGCCCGCGACCGCTCCTGGTCGGAGCGCCTCGAGGAGTGGATCCCGGCGGGCACCGACGCCCTGGTCGTGCAGCGGGAGGTGCTGGACCCGGCGGCGTACGTCGAGCTGTGGCTCAAGGACGCCGGTCACCACGGCGGCCCCGACTACGTGCGCCGCTACGACACCTGGCTCAGCTGGTTCGACGAGCAGCAGGTCGAGGGCGTGGGCTTCGGCTGGATCAACCTGCGCAAGGGCGGCCCGACCGCCGGCACGGCCCGCGAGCTGCTGGAGTGGCCGTACGAGGTGGAGCAGCCGATCGCGCCCGCCACCGCCCGCTGGGCCCGCGCCCGCGACCTGCTGCACCGCACCCCGGACCTGACCGGGCTGCGGCTGGTCGCCCCGGTCGACGTGGTGCAGGAGACGCACGGACAGCCGGGCGCCGAGGACCCCGAGACGATCGTGCTGCGCCAGCAGCGGGGGCTGCGCCGGGCCCGCAAGGTCGACACGGTGGAGGCGGCGCTGGTCGGTGCCTGCGACGGCGAGCTCGAGGTGGGGCAGATCCTCGACGCGATCGCCTCGCTGCTGGGTTCCGACCCGGCCCGGCTGCGGTCCACCCACCTGGCGGCGGTCGCCGAGCTGGTCGCCGAGGGCTTCTTGGAGGAGGCCCACTGACGGACGGGTCCCGCGCAGCCACCCTCCCCGATGGCGGCGCGGGACCCAGCTCGGGGGGCGTCAGACCTTCGTCGGCTTCGAGACCGCGCTCGCGGTCTGCGGGTTCCCCCCGAAGAGGGCCTGCAGCCTCGTCGCGCGCTTGCTCGAGCCCTGCAGCGCACGGAGCTTCGCCGCCTTGACCATCAGCGTGACCCGCGTGGTCCGAGCGCCGACCGTCTTCTTGGCGAGGACCTTCTTGCCCGCCTTGAGGGTGACCAGACCGGCGCTCGACCCGCCGGCGGAGACCTTGAGCACCACGACGACGGCGACCTTCTTGCGGGTCGACCTCGACTTGTCGACCTTGAGCCGCACCTGGGACGACGCGAGTGCGGGTGGCGCGGGCGCCGGCGCGGGGGTGGGCGCCGGCGTGGGCACGGGCGTGGGCACGGGCGCCGGCGTGGGCACGGGCGCCGGCGTGGGCACGGGCGTGGGCACGGGCGCCGGCGTGGGCACGGGCGTCGGCGTGGGCACGGGCGTCGGCGTGGGCACGGGCGTGGGCACGGGCGCCGGCGTGGGCACGGGCGTGGGCACGGGCGTCGGCGTGGGAGTCGGGACGGGCGTGGGCGTCGGGTCGGGCGTCGCCGTGGGCACCCCGGCGACGAGCCGGCCGAGGACGACCGGTGCCTGCCCCACCGTCACGCTGTGCGGCCCCACGCCGGTCTCGGGGAGCTCGCTACCCCCGCCGAGGAAGAGCGGAGCGGCACCGGCCTGGACGAACTCCAGCGTGACCGTCGACTCCCGCGGGAGCCGGACCCGGAAGGTGCCGTCGGGGCCGGTGGTCGCCGTGGCGCCGGTGGGCGAGTAGAACGGGTCGTCCCAGCGGTGCACCACCACGGTGACACCGGGGCGGGGCGTCCCGTCGGCCGCCAGCAGGGTGCCGCTGGCCGTCAGCGGGGCGAGGAGGACGTCGTCGCGGGTGATCTCGGCGAGCGAGTCCGGGACGACGAAGACGCCGGGGGAGCTCGGGGAGGTCGGTTCGGCCCCGCCGAGCCAGCCGGAGTCCGCCAGGTCGGCGACGTCGTCGGTGACGAAGCGCAGCGTGTGCGGTCCGGGGGCGGCCAGCTCGACCGCGTACTTGCCGCCGTTGCGGGAGCGGTCGGTGCCGACCAGCCTGAACTCGCCGGCCGTGGCGTCCCAGCGGTGGAGCTCGACGTCGACCCGGTCGAGCGGCTCGGGCTCGGTGGCTCCGGGGGCGCGGACGACCCCGCGCACGTGCGGCGCCGAGCGCAGCGCCAGGACGGGCGCGGTGACCGTGCCGGAGACGGGCAGCGGGGCGCTCGTCGCCGGGTCGCGGGTGCCGCCGAGGTAGGCGTTGCGGTGGCCGGCGGCCGAGGCGCCGATCGTGTAGGTCAGGCCGGGGCCGTACTTCACGTCGGCGAACCGGTAGACCCCCTGGGCGTCCGTGGTGGTCGCGGCGACGACCTCGTGGCCGGAGTACGGTGCGGCGTCGCCCACCAGGCGCACCAGCTCGACCTCGGCGTCGGGCAGGACGGGACCGTTCTCGGTGCGGACCGTCCCGGTGACGGTGCCGTAGGCGTACCGGGTGAGCGTGACCGTGGGCACGGTGACCGTCTGGTCGGCCGCCACCGGGTAGGTGGTGGGCAGCGTGAGCGTCGCGAAGACGTCGCTCTCCTCGGCGAAGGTGAGGGTGTAGGGGCCGCCCGCGGTGACGTCGACCTCCCAGCGGCCGTCGGGGTCGGTGTCGAACGGGTAGTCGCCCTGGGCGGAGCGCGCGACCCCGTCGACCGAGCCGGTCTCCCCGCCGCCGGCGGCGCTGACCCGGCCCGACAGGAGCCCCCACTCCGGGTCGTCGGCGGCCTGGGCCAGCGAGGGCACGACGAGGACGGTCAGCAGGGCGAGGAGCACTCCCAGGAGGGCCCTCGGGGCGCGGCGGCGCGGCGTCGATGACACGGGTCTCACCGGCGCACTTTGACAGAACCGGAGCCGCGGAGGCCCGTGTGGCGCCCTGATTCCCCTAAATCGGGGACGCCGCCCGCGCGCCGACGCGGCCCACACGGGGGACGGCGTGAGCGGCGTTGATGAGATGTCGCGCTACCGTGTCGGCTCTGAGCCTCGCGTGAGTCCCACGTGCGGTCCCTCGAGCAAGGAAAACAAGAAGTGGCGCACAAGCTGGTCATCGTGGAGTCCCCGACCAAGGCCCAGAAGATCGGTGGGTACCTCGGCAAGGGCTATGTGGTCGAGTCGTCCATCGGCCACATCCGCGACCTGCCCCAGAGTGCCGCCGACACCCCGGCCACGATCAAGGACAAGCCGTGGGGCCGGCTCGGGGTCGACGTGGAGCACGGCTTCGAGCCCTACTACGTCGTCCCGCGGGACAAGAAGAGCCACATCACCAAGCTGAAGAAGCTGCTCAAGGACGCCGACGAGCTCTTCCTCGCCACCGATGAGGACCGTGAGGGCGAGGCGATCGCCTGGCACCTGCTCGACGAGCTGAAGCCCAAGGGCATCCCGGTGCGCCGGATGGTCTTCCACGAGATCACCAAGCCCGCGATCCTGGCGGCCGCGGAGAACCCCCGCGAGATCGACATGGACCTGGTGGAGGCCCAGGAGGCGCGCCGCATCCTGGACCGTCTCTACGGCTACGAGGTCTCCCCGGTGCTGTGGAAGAAGGTCATGTCCGGCCTCTCCGCCGGCCGGGTGCAGTCGGTGGCCACCCGCCTGGTCGTCGACCGCGAGCGCGAGCGGATGAAGTTCCGCGTCGCCTCCTACTGGGACCTCGAGGGCACCTTCGACGGCGGCGCCGAGGCCGACCCGCGGATGTTCCCCGCCAAGCTGCACTCGGTCGACGGCAAGCGGGTCGCCCGCGGCTCGGACTTCACCCAGGTCGGGGAGCTCAAGTCCCCCGACTCGGTCGCCCACCTGGACCGAAAGGCCGCGGAGGGCCTCGTCGAGGCCCTCTACGACACCTCCTTCGAGGTCCGCTCGGTCGAGTCCAAGCCCTACAAGCGCTCGCCGTACGCCCCCTTCCGCACCACCACGATGCAGCAGGAGGCCGGCCGCAAGCTGGGGATGAGCGCGTCGGTGGCCATGTCGGTGGCCCAGCGTCTCTACGAGAACGGCTTCATCACCTACATGCGTACCGACTCCACCACGCTCTCCAGCGCGGCGGTCGGAGCTGCGCGTGACCAGGTCCGCGAGCTCTACGGCGCGGAGTACCTGCCCGACGCCCCTCGTACCTACGCCTCCAAGGTCAAGAACGCCCAGGAGGCGCACGAGGCGATCCGCCCGGCCGGCGACACCTTCCGCACCCCCGCCCAGACGGGGCTCAAGGGCGACCAGTTCCGGCTCTACGAGCTGATCTGGATGCGCACCGTCGCCTCCCAGATGAAGGACGCGGTCGGCCAGTCGGTCTCGGTCCGCCTCGGGGGGACCGCCTCCGACGGCCGCGACGTGGTCTTCGGTGCCTCGGGCCGGGTGATCACCTTCCACGGCTTCCTGAAGGCCTACGTCGAGGGGCTCGACGACAGCTCCAAGCAGCGCGACGACCAGGAGACCCGCCTCCCCGAGCTGGTGCAGGGGGCCGCGGTCAGCGCCGCGTCGATCTCCGCGGCCGGCCACGAGACCAAGCCGCCGGCCCGCTACACCGAGGCGACCCTGATCAAGGAGCTGGAGGACCGCGAGATCGGTCGCCCCTCCACCTACGCCTCGATCCTGGGGACCATCCAGAACCGCGGCTACGTCTACAAGAAGGGCACGGCGCTGGTGCCCGCCTGGATCGCCTTCTCGGTGATCCGGCTGATGGAGGAGCACTTCCCCCGCCACATCTCCTACGAGTTCACCGCCGACATGGAGGACACCCTCGACGAGATCGCGGCCGGGCGTCGCGACCGCGTCACCGAGCTCGGCGAGTTCTACTACGGTTCCGACAAGGTCACCGGCCTCCACCCGCTGGTCACCGGGCTGGGCGACATCGACGCCCGCGAGCTCGCGACGTTCCCGGTGGGCGGGGAGGACTCCGGCATCCACCTGCGGGTGGGGCGCTACGGGCCCTACATCGAGGAGGTCCCGGGTCCGGACGACGACGGGACCGCGCCGGCCAAGCGGGCCAACGTGCCCGACGACCTGCCGCCCGACGAGCTGACCCTGGCCAAGGCCAAGGAGCTCCTCGCCAACCCGGCGGGCGAGGAGATCGAGCTCGGTGTCCACCCCGAGACCGGCCTGAGGGTGGTGGCCAAGAACGGTCGCTACGGCCCCTACGTCACCGAGGTGCTCCCCGAGGACGCGCCCAAGAGCGCCAAGCCGCGCACCGGCTCGCTCTTCAAGTCGATGTCCCTCGACACGGTCACCCTCGACCAGGCCGTCCAGCTGCTCAGCCTGCCGCGCGTGGTCGGGGTGGACGCCGAGGGCGTGGAGATCACCGCCCAGAACGGCCGCTACGGCCCCTACCTGAAGAAGGGCACCGACTCCCGGACGATCGACTCCGAGGAGAAGCTGCTCACCATCACCCTGGACGAGGCGCTGGCCATCTACGCCCAGCCCAAGGCTCGGGGTCGCGGCGCGGCCACCGCACCGCTCAAGGAGCTCGGCAACGACCCCGTCTCGGGTCAGCCGATCGTGGTCAAGGCCGGCCGCTTCGGCGAGTACGTGACCGACGGCGAGTACAACGCCACCCTGCGCAAGGACGACACGGTCGAGGACATCACCCTCGAGCGCGCGGCCGAGCTGCTGGAGGAGCGGCGCGCCAAGGGTCCGGCCAAGAAGGGTGCCAAGAAGGGCGCGAAGAAGTCGCCCGCCAAGAAGGCTCCCGCGAAGAAGGCGGCCGCGAAGAAGTCCACGGCCAAGAAGACGGCGGCGAAGAAGACGACGGCGAAGAAGGCCGCCGCCAAGAAGGCCTGAGCCGCGGCGTCGCCCCAGCGGGCGACGCCGCGCCGGCTCACCGCCGGACCTTGAGCCTCACGACCGCACGGGCCCGCGCGTAGGAACCCGTGTCGTGCGGGAGGAGCACGACGACCAGCCGGGCCGTCCCGGTGCCGGAGGGGACGAGCCGGGGCCGGACCTTGCCCAGGGAGACCTTGGTCCGGCCGGTGGCGGTGACCCGCACGGTGCGGTGGACCTTCTTCCGGCCCAGCCGCAGGGTGACCCGGGCGGTGCCCGAGGTGGAGGCCTGCAGCCAGGCCACCCCCCGTCGTCCGACGCGGAGCCGGGCGCCGGCGACGCGGACGCGGGCCCGCTGCTTGCCGGCGCCGGCTGGTCCCGGGGGCCGGGTCTCCGGGGGCCGGGTCTCCGGGGTCCGCGGGCCCGGGGGCGTCGGCGCCACGGCCGGGACCGTCGGCGTCGGGGTCGGTGCGGCGGGTTCCGGCGGCCGGGTGCCCGTCTCGACCACGCGCTTGGTCCCGTCGGCGGCCTTGTGGATGGTGAACGAGTCGAGCACCTCGCCGACCACCAGGGGCCGCGCGGGCACGGTGTAGGCCCCGGGCGCGGTCTCGGCCAGGAACGAGCGGTAGACCAGGGCGTCCTCGGAGACCGTGACCACCTGGTAGGTGGTCACCCGGGCGCCGAGGAGGACCTGGGTGGCGCCGTTCGCGGTCCACACGTTCCGGGCCGGGGCCTCGAGGTTGTAGTGCCGGTCGCCGGAGTTGCTCACCACGTAGACCGGGCCGTCGGTGACCCCGGGATCCGCGGTGCGGTCCTCGTCGAGGTAGCCCCGCGCGTAGGCGTGGTCGTGGCCCATCTGCACCAGGTCGACGTCGTGGCGCTGGAGGACGGGCAGCCAGTGCTTGCGCAGCAGCGGCTCGTCGCGCCCCGCCGTGGCGGAGAGCACCGGCTGGTGGAAGGTGACGACGTTCCACCGCGCGGGGGAGGCGCCCAGCACGTGGTCGAGCCACGCCGCCTGGTACTCCACCCACAGCTCGGCCATCCGGAGCTCGGGGCAGTCGTCCCCCGCGCAGGAGGGCAGCGCCGCCGGGGTCAGGAACTGCAGGTCGCGGGTGGCGTTGACGGTGACGAAGCGGACGTCCTGGTAGTCGGTGAAGTAGATCGTCTCGTGCGCCAGGTCGCGCCAGTGGTCGAAGAGCGCGCGGTGCTGGCGGGCAGCCGCGCCGTCGCCCACCGCGCGGGCCGCGAGCGCGCCGATGGTGCCGCTGTCGGGGTGGTTGGCGGGGTACTCGAAGTGCGCCTTCCACGAGCGGAGCAGCCGGTCCCCGGCGTACTCGTGGTTGCCCGGGGCAGCCAGCACGTTGGTGCCGGCCGCGGAGCGCGCCATGGCGCGGAACCAGCTGTCCCACAGGTGGTCGTGGTTGCCGACGTCGACCAGGTCGCCGGCGTGCACCGAGCCGATGGAGTCGGGCGCGCTCGCCTCGGCCATCTCCACCACCCGCGGCCAGGTGGTGTCCAGCCCGGTCTGGGCGTCCCCGTAGTAGACGTACTCGAGGTCGGGGTCGTCGGGATCGGCGGTGGTGAAGGCGGCCCAGGACGACCAGACGGGCGCCACGCCCACCCGGTAGCGGTACGTCGTGCCGGGCGCGAGGTCGCTCAGGGTGGCGGTGAAGTGACGGCGGGCCTGGTTGGGTGCCGGCCCGCGGCTGCTCGCCGCCACGGTGCGCACCGCGCCGCCGGCCGCCGGCTGGAGCTCGACCTGGCCGGGCGTGTCCTCGGCGGTGGCCGCGAGCCAGGTGACGTGCTGGGAGGTCGCCGGCGTCGCGGTGGGCGTCAGCACGACCCGGCTCGGCGCCGGCTCCGTGGGTGCCGGGGGCGGGGCCGGGACGGGAGCGAGCCGGTCCAGGGACCACCAGATGTCGGAGCTGTCGGGGCGGCCCTGGTGGAGCGCGACGGCCAGGGTGTTGGTGCCGACGCGGAGGTCCTGGGAGGCGAGGGTGAAGTCGAGGTCGCCGCCGACACCGTCGTCGAACGCGAGGTTCGGCGTGCCCGGCTCCACCAGGTGCCGCACCACCTCGCGGCCGTTGAGGTAGATCAGGGCCGCGTCGTCGACGTAGGCGTCACCGACCAGGTCGCGGCCCGAGGCGAGCAGCTCGGGAGTCACCTCGAAGGTGGTCCGGAAGAAGTAGGTGCGCACGTTGCTGAGGGCACCTGTGGGGCGGATCGGCAGCTGGGTGACGGCGACCCGGCCCTGGTCGAACGCCGGCGTCTCGCCCTGGCTGCCCAGGCGACGGCCGCCGAACCCGCCCTGGCCCGACGCCCAGCGGCTGTCGTCGTAGCCCGGGGTGGTCCACACCCGCGGGTCGGCCGGCGTGCCCGGGTCGGTGTCGTCGGCCAGGTAGCGCCAGGTGGTGGCGGGACCCACCAGCGGACCGGTCGCCTGCGCGGCGTCGCGCGGACCCTGCGTCGGGACGGCGACCGATCCCGCGGCGAGCAGGGTGGCCAGGGCGGTGAGCAGCCCCCGAAGACGGCCGCGGCTCCTGCTCGACAGCGATGTCATGGCTCCCCCGACGTCGTCGCCGCGACCACCCCCCGTGGTCGCGCGCTGGGGACAGTCAACCCCAGACCGGCCCCGACTGCCCGGTCGTCTTGCCCCGGGGAAGGGGCAGAAGGACCCCTTGATCCCCTGGCGGATCGGGCGCACGCTGGATGGAGGAGGAACGCCCATGACCATGTCGCAGACACCTGACAGCTTCCCGATCTTGTCCCGAGGCCGCCACCGAACGCCGCGATCGGGCGCGTGCTTCATGGAGATGGCCTCCGTGCTGGCCGGTGAGCGGTGGAGTGACCATCCGGCCTGCACCGACCCGCTCCTGGCCGAGCTCGCCCGGCTCGTCAACGACAACATCAGCGACGGGGAGCGCTCCGCGCTCGCGGTGATGGTGCCGTCGGTGGTGGGGCTGCGGGGCGGACCGCGCACCGAGGTCGAGGTCGCGGCGGCGGCGGCGATCCACGCCCTTCCCCTCTCGCCGCAGTCGGTACAGCGTGCCCTGGCCGCCGGCCTGCTCTCGGTGCAGCGGCTGCTGGAGGTGATCGGCGACCCCGAGCCGGGTCGCGGCACCACCAGGGCCGAGATCGAGGAGGTGCTGCGCGAGGTCCCCGGCGAGGCCGGGTGGGCCCGGCGCTTCGCCCAGGGCAGGCCGGTCTCGGAGAAGGTCTTCCACAAGCGGGTCGCGCCCACCCTGGTCCGGGCCGCGGTCCGGGGGGTGCGGGGTGAGAACGCCGACAGCGACCAGCGTCTGCGCTCGCTCCTGGAGGCTGCCATCGCGGCGGCCGTCCGGAGCCTGCCCCCGGTGCCCGAGCCGGGCCCGTTGCCCGGCCTGACCCGGCCCGGAGGTCAGCTGCGGGCGGAGCCCAGGAAGCCGTAGCCCCACGGGCGCGCGGCCGCGGGGCCGGAGACCAGGTAGCGCTGCTCGAGCGCGACCGGTTCGAAGCCCGCGGCCGCGAGCAGTGCCGGCAGGTCGTGGGTGAGCCGGCAGCCGCCGCAGACGCAGCCCTGGAGGCCGTTGAGCCGGTGCTGCCACCGGGCCACCGCGGTGTCGGGGGAGAGACCGTGCTCGAGGAAGGCGAGGGTGCCGCCGGGCCGTAGCGCTCGGCGTACCTCGGCCAGCGCCCGCGCCGGGTCGGGGATGGTGCACAGCGAGAAGGTCACCAGCGCGGAGTCGTAGGCCTCGTCCCCGGTGTCGAGGGCCTGGCCGTCGACGCCGATCCGCTCGACCGGGACACCTGCGGCCGCCCGCCGGGCCGACGAGCGGGACCACCCCAGGTCCGAGGGCTCGACGGCGTCGACCGAGGTGACCGCGGCGGGCAGGTGCGGCAGGTTGAGGCCGGAGCCGAACCCGATCTCCAGTACCCGCCCGGTCAGCGGGGCGCACACCTGCGTGCGCAGCTCCCCGATCTCCGGCGCTGCCAGGGTGGCGTCGGTCAGCCGCGGCACCACGTGGTCGGTCCACCAGCTCATCGGCCCAGGCTAGTCCCGTCGCGCCCCGTCGCGCCCCGTCGCGCCCCGCGTAGGGTGGGGCAGGTGAGCGCGCCCGTCCCACCCGTGTACGCCGACACCGGTCTCTTCGTCTGCTTCGAGGGCGGCGAGGGCGCCGGCAAGTCGACCCAGTCGCGGGCGCTGCGGGAGTGGCTGGAGGCCCAGGGGCACACCGTGGTCCTCACCTTCGAGCCCGGCGACACCGCGGTCGGGCAGCGGCTGCGGCGGATCGTCCTCGACCCGGCCACCGGGGAGCTGTCGGACCGCACCGAGGCGTTGCTCTACGCCGCCGACAAGGCCGAGCACGTCGACACCGTGGTCCTCCCGGCGCTGGCGCGCGGCGAGGTCGTGATCACCGACCGGTACGTCGACTCCGCGCTCGCCTACCAGGGTGCCGGGCGGGCGCTGAGCGCTGCCGAGGTGGAGCCGGTGATGCGCTGGGCCACCGGCGGGCTGCGCCCCCACCTGACCGTCGTCCTCGACCTCGAGCCCGCGGCGGGCCTGGAGCGCTTCACCGAGCGCGACCGGATGGAGGGGGAGTCGCTCGACTTCCACCAGCGGGTGCGCGAGGCGTTCCTCGCGATGGCCGCCGAGGATCCCGCTCGCTACCTCGTCCTGGACGCGCGCGCCCCCGTCGAGGAGATCGCCGCCGCCGTCCGGAGCCGGCTCGCCCCGCTGCTGGACCCGGTCACGACGTCCGCCCCGGCGGTGGCCGAGTGACCGCCACCCGGCTGCCCGCCGCCGGCGTCTGGGACACCCTGGTCGGCCAGCGCCACGTCGTGGAGACCCTCGGCCGGGCGGCGCTCGGCGACGGGATGACCCATGCCTGGCTCTTCACCGGCCCGCCCGGGTCGGGCCGCTCCAACGCGGCCATGGCCTTCGCGGCCGCGCTCCAGTGCGAGCGCGCCGGCTGCGGCGAGTGCCACGCCTGCCGCACGGTGCTGGGGCGGACCCACGCCGACGTCACCCTGGTCCGCACCGAGAAGCTCTCCATCGGCGTCGACGAGGTCCGCGATCTGGTCCGCAAGTCGGCGCTCGCCCCCAACGGCAGCCGGTGGCAGGTGATGATCGTCGAGGACGCCGACCGGCTCACCGACCAGGCGTGCAACGCGCTGCTCAAGGCGATCGAGGAGCCGACGGCACGCACCGTGTGGCTGCTCTGCGCCCCGTCGGCCGAGGACGTGCTGGTGACCATCCGGTCCCGCTGCCGCCTGGTCACGCTGACCACCCCGTCGGCCGCGGCGGTGGCCGACTTCCTGGTCCGCACCGAGGGGGTCGGCGAGCCCCTGGCCGCGCACGCCGCCCGCGCCAGCCAGGGTCACATCGGCCGGGCCCGGGCGCTGGCCCGTGATGAGGAGACCCGCAACCGACGGGCCGAGGTGGTCCGCCTCCCGGCGCGGCTGACGTCGCTGGGCTCGTGCATGAACGCCGCGTCCAACCTGCTCGAGGTGGCCAAGGCCGAGGCCGAGTCCCAGACCGCCGCGCTGGACGCGCGGGAGAAGTCCGAGCTGGACAGGTCGTACGGGGTGGAGGGCCGCGGCAAGCGCCCACGGGAGTACGCCCCCGCGCTGCGCGACCTGGAGAAGGGGCAGAAGACCCGGGCCAAGCGCCGGCTCCTCGACGTCGTCGACCGCGGCCTGATGGATCTCGTCTCGGTCTACCGGGACGCCATCGCGCTCAAGCTGGGCGCCCCGGGCAGCCTGGTCAACGAGGAGATCCGGGCCGACGTCGCCACCCTGGCGCGCAGGTCGACCCCGGAGGAGAACCTGCGCCGGATCGAGGCGATCTTCGTGGCCCGGGAGCAGATGCTGGAGTTCAACGTGCCACCGGTGATGGCGCTCGAGTCGATGATGGTCGCGCTGCGGCTGGAAGGCGGTACCGGTCGGTGAAGCGTGTGGTGGCGGCGGTGTTGGCGCTGGTGCTGGTCCTCGGGGCGGTCGCGGTGGGAGCTGCCCTGCTCCTGGACGACGGCGACGGGAGGGCCGGGCGCGACGACACCCAGACGACGCGGGTCCCCGAGCGCCCCCTCAAGACCGGCGGCGCCCCCTCCCAGGACGCCACGAAGGCGCCGGAGGAGGACCTCCAGCCGTTCTACTCCCAGGAGGTCGACTGGTCCGACTGCGGGCAGGGCTACGAGTGCGGCTGGCTCAAGGTGCCGCAGGACTACGACGAGCCCGACGGCAAGCAGCTCGACCTCGCGCTCCTCAAGGTGCTGGCCGACGCGCCCGACCGGCGGGTCGGGTCGCTGGTGGTCAACCCCGGCGGACCGGGCGCCCCCGGCACCCAGTACGCCGCCCAGGCCTCTCTGGTCTTCCGTGCCCCGCTGCTGGACCACTTCGACATCGTCGGCTTCGACCCCCGCGGCACCGGCCGCAGCAACCCGGTGGACTGCCTCACCGACTCCGAGCTCGACGACTACCTGGCCGGTGACCCCGACCCCGACACCCCCGCCGAGGCGGCGGAGCTGATGGAGTGGACCGAGCGGTTCGGCCGTGGCTGCGCCGAGCGGAGCGGCGACCTGGCCGACCACGTCTCCACCGTGGAGGCCGCCAAGGACATGGACGTCCTGCGGGCCACCCTCGGGGAGGAGCAGCTGGACTACTTCGGCGCCTCCTACGGCACCAAGCTGGGCGCCACCTACGCCGAGCTCTTCCCCGACCGGGTGGGCCACTTCGTGCTCGACGGTGCGGTCGACGTCTCCTTGGACGCTCGCGGGCTGAGCCTGGGCCAGGCCCGGGGCTTCGAGACCGCGCTCAGGGCCTACGTGCAGGACTGCGTCGACAGCGGGGACTGCTTCCTCGGCGACTCGGTCGAGGAGGGGCTGGCCGCGATCAGGCAGCTCATCGACCGGGTGGACAAGAAGCCCCTGCCCGCCGGCGACCGGGAGCTCAAGGTCGGCAACGCCTTCTACGGCATCGTCGCCCCCCTCTACAACCGCGACTACTGGGTGCTGCTGACCCGGGCGCTGGAGCAGGCGATGAAGGGCGACGGCACCAGGCTGCTGGAGCTGGCCGACCTCTACGCCTCCCGCGGGCCCGACGGCTACCTGGACAACTCCTCGGAGGCGATCTACGCGATCAACTGCCTCGACGACCCGTCCTCGGTCCCGGCGTCGAAGGTCCCCGACGAGTACGCCGCCTTCGAGGAGGCCTCGCCCACCTTCGGCCGAATCTTCGCCTGGGGCCTCGTCGGGTGTGACGGCTTCTCGGGGGAGGCGGCCGAGCCGCTCGAGATCGACGGCGAGGGAGCGGCGCCGATCCTGGTCACCGGCACCACGCGGGATCCCGCGACGCCGTACGAGTGGGCCGAGGCGCTCGCCGAGCAGCTGGGCTCCGCGATCCTGGTGACCCGCGACGGCGACGGCCACACCGCCTACAACGCCGGCAACTCCTGCGTCGACGAGGTGATCGAGTCCTACCTGATCGACGGCGTCGTCCCCGACGGTGAGGTCACCTGCTGAGCCGCTGAGCCGCGGGGAGCCGCCCTGACGCGGCACAGCCGGCCGGGTCCGTGGGGACCCGGCCGGCTGAGCGAGGTGGTGAGCGACGTGCGTGACGTCAGCTCACCAGCGCACCGATGTCGGAGAACGACGCGGCGTCGCCCTTCAGCGGGATGCTGGAACGGCCGTCGATCCCGACCGGGATGTCGCCCGCGACGGTGATCCGGCGCACCTCGCGAGGCTGGGTGTCGAAGTCGGCCACCGCGTAGTGCTGGGTGGCGCGGTTGTCCCACATCGCCACGTCACCGGGCTGCCAGCTCCACCGGATGGTGTTCTCGAGCTTGGTGACGCGGTCCTGGAGCAGGTTGAAGAGGATCGCGGACTCCTTCTGGTTGAGGCCGACGAACTTCTTCACGAAGTGGCCCAGCAGCAGGGTGCGCTCGCCGGTCTCGGGGTGGACCCGCACCACCGGGTGCTCGGTCTCGAAGGTGGTCGAGGCGAACTGGCTGCGGGTGAAGGACTTGTGCGACTCCTCGACCGACTCGGGGGACTCCGCGGAGTGGGCGTAGTCGTAGTCGTTGCTGTGCAGGGCCCACAGGTTGTCGACCAGGGCGCGCAGCGAGGCCGGCAGCGACTCGTAGGCCACGGCCGTGTTGGCCCACACCGTGTTGCCGCCGTACTCCGGGATGGTGACGCCGCGCAGGATGCTGATCGCCGGGATGCGGTCGACGAAGGTCACGTCGGTGTGCCAGCTGTTGGCGGCCATGCCCTTGTTGGCGGTGAGGGTGAAGATCCGCGCGCTGCCGGTGTTGACCGTCGGGTGCGCGGTGGTCAGGCTGCCGAGCTGCTCGGCGAAGGCGATGTGCCCCTCGTCGTCGAGGTGGTCCTGACCGCGGAAGAAGACGACCTTGTGGGTGAGGAGGGCGGCTCGGATCTGGCGGATCGTGTCGTCGCCGAGGTCGGCGCCGAGCCGGACGCCGTCGATGCGGGCACCGATGTTGCCGCCGAGCTGCTGGACCGCGAGGGCGGTCTCGTGGCGTCGGTCGAGGCTGATGGTCATGGGAAGTCCTCCGTGCGTGGGTCGACCGGCGTCGGGTGACGGCCGGGAGGACCCCCACGATCCGGTGCGGGGAAGCCGCTCTCAACGGTTCGCGACACCGTGGCCCTAACTGCGTGTCGGGGTTGAGACGACGGCCGATCGAGGCCACTGTCTGTCATTCTCGAGCAACTTACTCGACTTTAATCCCGGGCTCCTTCGCCCGCTCCAGGAGTGCAGATGACCCCACAGTCCCCGACCATCGTGGTCACCCGCGGCCGCTTCGGCTCGGCCGCGGGCCGCGTGCTCGAGCAGGTCAGGGGCCGGGGCCGCGCGACGCGCGAGGAGCTGGCCGGCCCGACGGGCCTGAGTGGCCGCACCGTGGCCCGCACGGTCAGCGCCCTGGTCGAGGGTGGACTGCTCCGCGAGCGACCCGACAAGGTGCAGGCCGGGTCGATCGGGCGGCCGAGCACCCCGGTGGAGATCGACCGCGCGGTCTACGTGGCCGTCGGCGTGCACGTCGGCGCCCGGCTCCTCACCGTGGCCCTGGGGGACCCGTCCGGGCAGGTGGTGGTGAGTCGCACGAAGGAGAAGCTGCCCACCGACCCGCTCGATCTCGACTGGATCGGGCACGAGCTGGTCGAGATGCTCCGGGCCCACCCGGGCCGCCGGCCACTGGTCGCGGGAGTGGTGGCCCCCTGGCAGGCGGTGGGCCTGGACGAGCGGGCGACCGGGGCGGCGCTGGGCGACGCGCTGGGCCTGCAGGTGACCACCAGCGAGCACATCGCCGCCGTGGCCGCGGCGGAGTTCATCCACCGCCGCCACGGCACCCAGGGGGTCACCACCTACTTCTACGCCCGCAACACCACCGGCGTCGCCGTGGCCCTGGACAAGGGCGGCCAGACCGAGGTCTCGCGGGCCGCGCGCCTGACCCACTTCCCGACCCGCTCCGGCGCACCCTGCTCGTGCGGACGGACCGGCTGCCTGGAGGCCAGCGTCAGCGACCATGCGCTGGCCGTGGCCGCCCACCGGGACGGGCTGGTCGACGAGCCGCTGATCGCGCGGGTCTACGCGGCCGCCGACGGGGTCCCCGCCGTCCGCGCGCTGCTCTGCGCCCGGGCCAGGCTGCTGGGCGAGACCGCGGCCCTGGTCCGCGACATGGTCGACCCGGACCGGATGATCCTCGTCGGCCAGGCGTTCACCGACTTCCCCGGCGTCCTCGACGAGGTGGTGGCCGCCTTCGACGCGACGACCACCCTGCCGCCGCTCGATCTCTCCTTCACCCGCTTCGGCGCCGGCATCCAGGCCCTCGCCGCCTGCACGATCGCGCTCGCGCCGGTCTACGACGACCCGTTCGACGTGCTGCCCGCCGGACCCAGGACCAAGACCCGCCCGACGTCCGCCTGAGCGCCTGGCCGCTCGCTCCGCTCCACCCCGCGCACCACTCCCGCTCCCTGACCCGAAAGGCAACGCCCGTGTCCGCAACGCGTCCTCGCTCCTTCTTCCCCAGGCTGGCCTCCGCTGCCGCCGCGTCGGTGCTCCTGCTCGCCGGCTGCTCCTCGGCCGTCGGGGAGAAGTCCCCCTCGGGCTCCTCCGGCGACCCGGTGGCCGGCGGCACCCTGCGGGTCGCCGCGGCCACCGACCACGTCCCCGCCTCCGTCTTCGGCCAGTCCAGCGACGTCGGCAACACCCTGATCGGCCTGACCTACGACTCGCTGGTCGAGTACCCGCACGACAGCCTCGACGCCCAGCCGTCGCTGGCCACCTCCTGGGAGGTGGCCGAGGACGGCCGGTCGATCACGCTGCAGCTGCGCGACGACGTGACCTTCCACGACGGCCGTCCCTTCACCTCCGAGGACGTGCGGTTCAGCATCGAGACCTTCGCCGACCCGGCCTGGGCGGTCCAGGTCCAGCGGACCGCCGCCGCGGTGACCGGCTTCGACACCTCCGACCCGCACGCCATCACGTTGGAGTTCGCCCACCCGCTGAGCAACATCCTCGACCTGCTCGACATCGTCCCGATCGTCGACGCCGAGACCTTCGACGGTCTCAAGGAGGCCGAGGTCTACAACGGCACCGGCCCCTTCGAGTTCACCGGCTGGACCCCAGGGTCGGCGATGACCTTCGAGCGCAACGAGGAGTACTGGAAGGGGGCCCCCAAGCTCGACGCCGTCGACGTCTCGGTCGTCCCCGACGCCCAGGCCAGGGTCGCCGGCCTCCGCTCCGGCCAGTACGACCTGGCGACCGGCGTCACCCCGCGCGACGTGGAGACACTCAGCAAGGACCCGAAGTTCCAGATCAGCAGGTTCGAGGGCGCCACCAACCAGCAGTACATCGGGTTCCAGCTCAAGAACAAGGACCTCCAGGACGTCAGGCTGCGCCGGGCCGTGGCCTACGCGGTGGACCGCGAGCGCATCGTCGCGGACATCTACCGCGGCGCCGCGGTCCCCCAGGGGCTCCCGTGGTCGCCGGCCTCCCCGGCGTACGACGAAGAGGCGGGCCTGCACTACGCCCGCGACCTGGACAAGGCGAAGGCGCTGGTCGCCGAGATCGGCGAGGTGCCCACCCTGCCCCTGCAGTTCGCCGCCGGCGACCCGACCGCCGAGGCGATCGCCCAGATCGTGCAGGCCGACTTCGGCGAGGCCGGCATCGAGGTCGAGCTGAAGCCCACCGAGTTCGCCTCGATGTACAAGCAGCTCGTCGGCGCCCAGTTCGAGGGCATGTGGATCTTCAGCCACACCTACGCCCAGTACACGCCGGCCACGCTGACGGTCAGCGCGTTCCCCTTCAACGCCGCCCACAACGCCTCCAACTTCGAGGACGCGCGGTACCGCGCCGACTCCGACGCCTCCTGGAAGGTCGCCGACCCGACCTCGGCCGAGGCCGGGGAGCTCTTCGAGAAGGTCAACGACCACATCGTGGAGAACGTCTGGCTCACCGACCTGGTCACCTACTACCCCCAGCTGGTCTCCACCAGCGCGGTGCACGGCATCGACTACAGCAAGCGCACCGAGCTCCTCCTCGACGAGGCGTGGAAGGAGCAGTGATGCTGCGCTACGTCCTTGGGAGGCTCCCCTCCGCGCTCGGCCTGCTGGCCGCGGCCTCGCTGCTGATCTTCTGGCTGATGCGGCTGGTGCCCGGCGACCCCATCGACACGCTGGCCGGGCCCGACGCCTCGCCCGAGGCCCGGGCGGCGATCCGCGCCGACCTCGGGCTGGACCAGTCGTTCCTCACCCAGTACCTCTCCTGGATCTCCGACGTGCTCACCTTCGACCTCGGCCGTTCCTTCGTGGTCGGCGGGCAGGTCAGCGACCTGCTCGCCGACGGGGCCACCAACACGGTGGTCCTCACCCTGACCGCCCTCGCCCTGGCGGTCGGCGCGGCCACGGCGACCGCGGTGGTCGCGGTGGTCGCGGAGCGCCGGTGGCTCGACGCCACCCTGGCCGGGATCAACACCGTGGCGCTGGCGATGCCGACCTTCGCCACCGGGCTGCTGCTGGTGCTGGTCTTCGCGGTCCTGGTGCCGGTGCTGCCCTCGGGCGGCACCCCGCCGGACGGCTTCATCGCCCGGCCCGACATCGCCGTGCAGTACCTGCTGCTGCCCGCGACCTGCCTCGCCGTCCCGGTCTGGGCCGGGCTGACGAGGTTCCTCACCGAGTCGCTGCGCTCACAGCTGCGTCAGCCCTACGTCACCACCGCGCGCGCGGTGGGCATCGGGCACTCCAGGATCGTGCTCACCCAGGCCCTGCCCAACGCGCTGCCGTCGGCCGTCACGGTGCTGGGCATCCAGTTCGGCACCCTGCTGGGCGGGGCGGTGCTGGTGGAGGCGATCTTCACCTGGCCGGGCCTCGGCCGGCTGGTCGAGGAGGCGATCTCCGGGCGCGACTACCCGGTGGTGCAGGTCCTGCTGCTGCTCTCGGTGACGATCTTCGTGGTGACCCAGCTGGTCACCGACGTCGTCCACGCGTGGCTCGACCCGCGGATCCGGATCGGCGGCACGGCATGAGGGCCGCGCTGCGGACCCCCAAGGGGATCGCCGGGCTGGTGCTGGTGGGCTCGATCGTGCTGCTCGGGCTGCTCGGGCTGCTGGGTCCGCTGCTGGCGCCGTACTCCCCGACCCAGCAGGTACCGGGCGCCAACCTGGTGGGCCCCTCGGCGGCGCACTGGCTGGGCACCGACGACGTCAACCGCGACGTCCTCTCCCGCACGCTGGCAGGCATCCGGGTCGACCTGCTGGTGGTTTTCGTCGCCGTCCCCGCCGGCGCCACCCTCGGCATGCTCCTGGGCCTGGTCACCAGCTGGTGGAGGGTCACCGACGTGCTCACCCAGCGCCTCTTCGACCTGGTGCTGGCCTTCCCGACGCTGATCCTGGCCATCGCGCTGGCCGCGGTCATCGGGCCCGGGGTGGCGACCATCGCGGTGGTGATCGTGGCCATCGAGGTGCCGGTCTTCGGCCGCCTGGTGCGGACCTCCCTGCGCACCGTCAGGGAGATGCCGTACGTCGAGGCGGCGCAGGTGGTCGGCGCCCGCCCGTGGTGGCTGCTGCGCCGTCACGTGCTGCCCAACTCGCTGGAGCCGCTCACGGTCCAGCTCGCGCTCTCGATGTCGGTGGCGGTCTTCATCGAGGGAGCGATGAGCTTCCTCGGCATCGGCGTCAAGGCCCCGCACCCCTCGCTGGGGTCGCTGATCAAGGACGGCACGCGACTGATGTACGACGCCCCGTTCCTCTCCCTCGGCCCCCTCCTCGTGGTCGTGCTCCTCGTCCTCGGGCTGCTCCTGGTGGCCCAGTCACTCTCGGAGGCCCACCGTGCCTGAGACGCTGCTCACCGTCGAGCACCTCGCCATCTCCTTCGCCCACCCGCGGCCGGCCGTCAACGACGTCTCGCTGCACGTCGACCCGGGCGAGGTGCTCGCCCTGGTCGGGGAGTCCGGCTCCGGCAAGTCGATGACCGCCCGGGCGGTGCTCGGTCTGCTGCCGCCGGGGGCCCGCGCCACCGGGTCGATCCGGTTCCGCGGCGAGGAGCTCCTCGGGCTCGACGAGGCCGGGCTCTCCGGCTTCCGCGGGAAGCGGATCGCGATGGTCTTCCAGGAGCCGCAGACCGCCCTCAACCCGGTGCGCACCGTGGGCTGGCAGCTCCGTGAGGCGTTGCGGGCGCACGGGCGCCTGTCGCGGGTCCAAGCCCGGAGCCGGGCCGTGGAGCTGCTCACCCAGGTCGAGATCCCCGACCCCGAGGAGCGGCTCGGCTACTACCCCCACCAGCTCTCCGGGGGGCAGAAGCAGCGGGTGGTGCTGGCCCTCGCCCTGGCCAACGAGCCGGAGCTGCTGCTCGCCGACGAGCCCACCACCGCGCTGGACGTGACCGTCCAGGCGGAGATCCTGGCGCTGCTGCGCCGCATCCGCGACCGGACGGGGACCAGCATCCTGCTGATCACCCACAACATGGGGGTGGTCGCGGAGATCGCCGACCGGGTCGTGGTGCTGCGTCAGGGTGACGTGGTGGAGGAGGGGAGCACCCGTCAGCTCTTCGCCTCCCCGGAGCACCCCTACACCCGCCAGCTGCTCGCCTCGGTGCTCCGGCTCCCCGACGCGGGCGACGTGGTCCACTCCGTCCCGGACCCGGGGCCGGCGACCGGCCTCCCGGCCCTGCGGTTCGAGCACGTGCACGTGCGCTACGGCTCGTCGCGCCGGGGCCGCGCCTTCCCGGCGGTCAACGGCGTCAGCCTCGAGCTGCCGCCCGGCCGGGTGCTGGGGCTGGTGGGCGAGTCCGGCTCGGGCAAGACCACCCTGGGCCGGCTGGCCGCGGGCCTGGTCCCGCTCGCCGAAGGCCGCGTCGAGGTGGCCGGCGAGGACCTCTTCGCCCTCGGCGCGCGCCGCCGGCGCGAGCTCCGGCGCGACCTGGCCTTCGTGCACCAGGACCCCGAGGCCTCCCTCGACCCGAGGATGTCGGTGGGCGCCAGCGTCCGGGAGCCGCTCGACATCCATGGCGTCGGCACTGCGCAGGAGCGCCGTCGACGGGTGGCGGAGCTGCTCGAGGCGGTCCGGCTCACCCCGGATCTCGCCGACCGCCGGCCGCGGGCGCTCTCGGGCGGCCAGCGGCAGCGGGTGGCCCTGGCCCGGGCCCTGGTGCTCCGCCCGAGGCTGCTGATCGCCGACGAGCCGACCAGTGCGCTGGACGTCTCGGTCCAGGCCGACGTGCTGGAGCTCTTCCGCGCGCTGCAGCAGCAGCTGGGCTTCGCCTGTGTCTTCATCAGCCACGACCTGGCCGTGGTCAACAAGGTCGCCGACGACGTCGCGGTGCTCCGCCGGGGCGAGGTCGTAGAGTCCGGGCCGGTCGCCGAGGTCTTCGCCCGGCCGCAGCACGACTACACCCGCCGGCTGCTGGCGGCCGTGCCGGTGCCGGACCCGGCGGCCCGGGCCGACGGCTGGCAGGCCGTCCCGACGGTCGAGGTCGCGTCGTGACCTGCTGCTCGGGCGGGGTGGGGGGTGCGCCCCCCGCGGGGGTGGCGGGCGCGTACCGGCCCTCGCCGCAGGAGGCCGTCCGCAGCGGGCAGGTCCGGATCGCCGGCGGCACCTTCGCGATGGGCGACGCGTCCGGCGAGGGCGACCCGGCCGACGGCGAACGCCCGGTCCACCAGGTCCGGGTGGCGCCGTACTGGATCGACGAGACGGCCGTGACCAACGCGGCCTTCGCCCGGTTCGTCCGGGAGACGGGCCACGTCACCGAGGCCGAGGAGCTCGGCGTCTCGGCGGTCTTCCACCTCGCCGTCGACGCGCACCCGCGCGACGTGCTCCACCCGGTGGTGGGGCTGCCCTGGTGGTGGGCGGTGCGCGGCGCCGACTGGCGTCATCCCGCCGGGCGCGGCTCCTCGGCCGCCGACCTGCCCCACCACCCCGTCGTGCACGTGACGTGGCGCGACGCCGACGCCTACTGCCGGTGGGCCGGCACGCGGCTGCCGACGGAGGCGGAGTGGGAGCACGCGGCCCGCGGCGGCCTCGACGGCGCCCGCTATCCCTGGGGCGACGAGCTGCTCGACCGCGGGGCCTGGCGGCTCAACATCTGGCAGGGCGACTTCCCGCTGCACAACACGGCCGAGGACGGTCACCTCACCACCGCGCCGGTGCGCTCCTTCCGGCCCAACGGCCACGGGCTGTGGAACACCGTGGGCAACGTCTGGGAGTGGTGCGCCGACTGGTTCTCGCCCACCGAGTACGCCGAGCGCGCCCTGGCCGGTCCGGAGCCCGTCGGCGACCCGCGGGGCCCCGGCCGCGGGACCCAGCGCGTGATGCGCGGCGGCTCCTACCTCTGCCACGACTCCTACTGCCGCCGCTACCGGGTGGCGGCCCGCTCCAGCAGCACCCCCGACTCGGCCTCGGCCAACGTCGGCTTCCGCTGCGCCAACGACGACCTGCCCGACCGCCGCGACGACTGAGAGAAGACCGAGATGACCCGCTCGCACCTGCCCTTCCACCAGCCCCGCCCGCCCTTCGAGGCGGCCGAGGCGCTCGCCGACCAGGCCGAGCAGCTGCCCGCCCAGCCCCGGCTCGAGGCGCCCGAGGGCGCCCCGAACGTGTTGGTGGTCCTCCTCGACGACATGGGCTTCGGCGCCTCCTCGGCGTTCGGCGGCCCGTGCGCGATGCCGACGGCCGACCAGCTCGCCGCGGAGGGGCTGCGCTACTCGCGGTTCCACACCACCGCGCTCTGCTCGCCGACCCGGGCCGCCCTGATGACCGGCCGCAACCACCACGCGGTCGGGATGGGCACCGTGGTCGAGATCAGCAACGGCACCCCCGGCTACGACGCCACCCGACCGCTGAGCGCCGGCACCCTGGCCCAGGCGCTGAGCGGCAACGGCTACGCCACCGGCGCCTTCGGCAAGTGGCACCAGACGCCGACCTGGGAGCAGACCCCCGCCGGGCCCTTCGACCGGTGGCCGACGCGGGAGGGCTTCGACCGGTTCTACGGGTTCCTCGGCGGCGAGGCCAGCCAGTTCGAGCCGACCCTGGTGGAGGGGACGACGTTCGTCGAGGCGCCGCGGACCGCCGCGGAGGGCTACCACCTGTCGGAGGACCTGGTGGACCAGGCGATCGGCTGGATCGACGACGTCCGGGCTCACGGCGGGGGCAGGCCGTGGTTCACCTACCTGGCCTTCGGCGCCACCCACTCGCCGTTCCACCTGCCCGAGGAGTGGCGGGGCCGCAACCGCGGCGACTTCTCCCACGGCTGGGACCGGCAGCGGGAGCTGACCCTGGAGCGGCAGAAGGAGCTCGGGGTGGTGCCGCCGGACGCCGAGCTCGCGCCCTGGACGCCGGGCGTGCCGCACTGGGACGAGCTCGACGAGACCCAGCGGCTGGTCGCGGAGCGGTTGATGGAGACCTACGCGGCGTTCGCCGAGCACACCGACGTCCAGGTGGGGCGGCTGCTCGACCACCTGCGTGCGGCCGGCGAGCTGGAGAACACGGTGGTCCTCTACATCCTCGGCGACAACGGGGCGTCGGCCGAGGGTGGGCTGGAGGGGACCCTCAACGAGACGATGCGCTTCAACGGGATCGAGGACTCCGCCGAGCGGATCGCCGAGCAGCTCGACCTGATCGGCGGGCCGGAGTCGTTCGTCCACTACCCGGCCGGGTGGGCGGTGGCGATGGACACGCCGTACCAGTGGACCAAGCAGGTGGCCTCCCACTACGGAGGGACCCGCAACGGGCTGATCGTGCACTGGCCGCAGGGGATCGCCGACCGCGGCGGGGTCCGGGACCAGTGGCACCACGTGATCGACGTCTTCCCGACGATCCTCGAGCTGGCCGGAGTGCCCCACCCCGAGACCGTCGACGGGGTGCGGCAGGACCCGGTCGACGGGGTCTCCTTCGTCTACTCGCTCAACGACGCGGCCGCGCCGGAGCGGCACGTCACGCAGTACTTCGAGATGTTCGGCAACCGCGGGATCTACCACGAGGGGTGGACCGCGGTGACCAAGCACCGGACGCCGTGGGCGCTGGCCGAGTCCCCGGTGCCGCTGGCCGAGGACCGGTGGGAGCTCTACGACACCACCACCGACTGGACCCAGGCCCGCGACCTGGCCGCCGAGCACCCCGAGCGGCTCGCGCAGCTGCAGGAGCTCTTCCTCGCCGAGGCGCGGCGCAACAACGTGCTGCCGATCGACGACCAATCGCTGCGCCGGCTCGACAGCGACGGGGAGGCCGTGACGGTCGGCCACCGCCCGCCGCCGCCGCGCCGGCTGACGTTGCGGGCGGGCGCGGGCAACCTCCGCGAGGACGCCGTCCCGCCGCTCAAGAACGGCTCGTGGTCGATCACGGCCCGGTTCGCCGACGAGACCGGGAAGGCGGAGGGGGTGCTGGTCGCGCAGGGCAGCCGGTTCGCCGGGTGGTCCTTCTACGTGCGCGATGGCTTCCTCACCTTCACCTACGCCTGGCTGGGCGCCGAGGAGACGGTCATCCGCTCCCAGGGCCCGGTCTGCGAGGGTGCGCACACTGCGCAGGTGCGCTTCACGTATGACGGCGGCGGTCCCGGCCGGGGCGGCGACCTGGTGCTGGTGCTCGACGGCCAGGAGGTGGGCTCGGGCCGGATCGAGCGGACGATCTCGTCCTTCTTCTCGATGGACCAGACCCTCAACGTCGGCGTCGACCGCGGGACCCCGGTGACCGACGACTACGGTCCGGGTCGCGGGTTCTGCTACGGCGGCACGATCCGCGACGTGACCCTGGTGGCGGGCGACGACCACCAGCCGCTGAGCGAGTCCGAGGAGCTGAGGGCGACGCTGGTCGTGCACTGAATCCCGGGCGCCACCGGTCCCGGGGACTGCCCGGTGGGCGGTTTTCGCTGCCGGGCGCCGGTGTCCGTATACTTCCCCGGGTTGCCCGGCCACGCCCTCGTGGACAGCCGGGCGGCACGCCGCCTTAGCTCAGTCGGTAGAGCGAATCACTCGTAATGATTAGGTCATCGGTTCGATTCCGATAGGCGGCTCAGATCGGAACCGCAGGTCGGGGGAGCAGTCCCCGGTGCCTGCGGTTCCTGCTTTCTCACGGCACTCTCACGCCGCAGCCGTTCGGCCGGCGCGCACGCGATCGCCCCCGGGAAAAGTGGGTACAACCGCCCCGATCGATCTCGGAACTCCGACCGACCTTGGAACAGAGGCCCATGAAGAAGCTCGCCGTCCTCCTCGCCGCCCCGCTCGTCCTTGCCACGATCTCCCTCGGCCCAGGTGCCCACGCCGCGACCGGCAGCATCAAGGACAAGTCGGGCGACGCTCCCGCCAAGCTCGACCTGACCCGTCTCAAGGTCTCCCACACCGCCACGGAGCTGGTGATCACCGCGAAGGTGCGCGGGCTCCGCAAGAAGGACACCCAGTTCTACGGCTACTACGTCTACGGCGCGACGACCTCGTCGGCCGGCACCAGCCACCGGGCCCGGAACGGCACGGTCGAGGAGGAGTGGTACCTGCGCCGCAGCGACGGCATCCTGGTCCCGACCGAGTGTGCGGCGACCACGACGTGGAACATCAAGCGCAGCACCATCCGCACCACGATCCCGCGCTCCTGCGTGCCCGAGCCCGGAACGCTGCGGGTGAAGGCCTCCACGGGGCCGGGCACGAGGAACGGCGGCGTCTCCGACGTCACCAGGAAGGTCAAGGTCGCCCAGGACTGACGACGCGCAGGTCGCGCCGTTGACTCAGTCGCAGTTGTCGCAGGTGCCCATCGAGGCGAGCACGTGGTTGCACTTGGGGCAGACCGGCAGCACGCGCTCGGCCAGCGCGTTCTTGCGCTCCCGGGTGCGGCTGGCGGCGAGCCGGGGAGTCAGCTGCGCCCGGCCGCCGTCGGCGGGAAGACCGGTGGCCTCCAGCAGCTGGTAGCAGGCGAGCCGCTCGCGGGACGCGTGGCTGTCGGGGTCGGCGGGGGTCTCGCCGCTCTGCGCCAGCACGATCTGGGCGTAGGAGGGCACCACGCCACCCTGGGCGTTGACGACCAGCGAGGGGAGGAGGGGCTCGTCGTTCGCCGCGCACTCCTCGGCCACCAGAGCCAGCACGTCGCCGATCCAGTAGTGAGCAGCCTGGGTGGTCGTCACTCCCGAGCGCTCCTGGACCGCAGCGGCCAGGTCCTTCGAGGTGATCACCGCGTTGTACTTGCCGGCCACCTCGAGCAGCACCTCGCGGGCTGACTCCGCCCAGATCGGCTTCGGCTCCGCGACGTCCTCCATCTCGGTCTCGGTGAGCGTCTCCGCGTCGAGCTGGCTGTCGTGGTCGAGGGTGTTGCGGTCGGTCATAAGGCCTTGCTCTCTGGGTCTTCGGTCTGCTGGCTTGGAGGCGGTGGAGCAGGGGCCACCCCCCGACGGTACCGGCTGGTAGCGCTGAACGCGCCTTCAGGGACGTTCAGGCAGGGTTCAGCACGCCTACCGCACAGTCGGCCACATCCGATTCACGATCCGAGAGGCATCTCCATGAAGATCTCCAAGCTCCGCACCAAGCGCGTCCTGATCCCGTCGGTCGCCGTGGTCGCCGTCCTCGCCGTCGGCGGCGTGGCGCTGGCCAGCACCGCCGGGGCCGACGAGCTCCGGGGCAGCGACCGCGACCGCGCCTCCACCGCCGCGCTGGAGGCGGCGGGCGGTGGCACCGTCACCGACGCCGAGACCAGCGACGACCCCGGCGAGGCCTACGAGGTCGAGGTCCGGCTCGAGGACGGCACCGAGGTCGACGTCGCGCTCGACGAGGACCTGGCCGTCGTCAGCAAGAAGACCGACGACACCGACCACGACAGCGACGACGACACCGACGGGTCAGACGACCGCGCCCTCAGCGACACCGAGCGCGACTCCGCCGAGCGGGCCGCGACCGAGGCCGTCGGCGGCGGCACCGTGACCGACGTCGAAGCCAGCGACGACCGCGGCGTCGCCTTCGAGGTGGAGGTCGTCGAGGACGACGGCACCGAGTGGGACGTCGACCTCGACGACTCCTTCGAGGTGGTCGGCAAGACCGCCGACCGCTGAGTAGCTGCGACCGGCCAGATGCTGGGCAGGAATGTCGGTGGTCGCTGGTTGGCTGGTGGTCATGGAGCTGGGGGGCGTGATGCTGGAGGAGCTGTCCGAGGGGCAACTCCTCCAGTACGCCGACCGCGTGGCGCGGGTGCGCCGCGAGTGCGAGGTCGAGGAGCTGCGGATCGCGGTGCAGCACGCGGTCCTCAACAACCCCGAGACGCTCGATCCGGAGCTGGCCCGGCTGCCCGGGCGTGAGAAGGCTCGGCGGTACGGCGGCCTCGGCACGCCGCAGGTCGCGGAGCTCTGCTGCGCCACCCTGGCCGCCCGGTTGGGGATCTCGCCGTGGGCAGGAGCCTCGCTGATCGCCGACGCGCTGGACATCACGATCCGCCTCCCCAGGTTGTGGCGCAGGGTCCAGGCCCTCGAGGTGCGCGCCTCCTACGCCCGGCACGTCGCACGACGGACCCGGGAGCTCGATCGCGACCAGGCCAGGTACGTCGACTCCCGGGTCGCGGAGTCGGCCGACGGCCGGATCCCGTGGTCCCGTTTCGAGGTGCTGGTCGACGGCGCGGTGGCCGCCGCGGATCCGGTCGCGACGGCAGAGCGGGAGCGCGCGGCCGCCGAGCACCAGTTCGCCCGGCCGACGCGGTCCACCGACGCCGGCATGCGCGGGTTCTACGTGCGCGGCCCGTTCCACGTCATCACCCTGCTCGACGCGCGGGTGGCGTGGCTGCCGACGTGCTCGCCGCCCTGGGCGACGCCGACCCGGTCGACCACCGGCGGGTCAAGGCGATCGCGGTGCTGGCCAACCCGCACCTGGCCGTCGAGCTGATCGCCGCCTTCCAGGCCTGGAAGGACCGGCCCGCGGATCCACCCGAGGCCGCAGACCCGGAGAAGGCGGAGCCTGCCGCGGCGGGCTCGGAGGCAGTGGACCCGGACGCACGCTCCGGTGCCGCACCGGTCCTCGACTGGGGCCGGGTGCTGCCCAGGGTCACCGTCACGGTCCACACCTACGCTCCGGCCTGCTCGTGCGACGAGCAGTCGATCGGGATCGTCCGCATGCCCGACCACGGCCCGGTGACCGCCGGGTGGGTGCGTCGCTGGCTGGGGGAGGCCCGGTTCACCATCGCCCCCGTCCTCGACATCGCCGGGCAGGCCCCGGTCGACTCCTACGAGATCCCGGAGCGGCACCGCCGGGCGGTCGAGGTGATGAGCCCGGCAGACGTCTTCCCCTTCGCCTCCTCGGTCCGCCCCGGCTCGCACCAGATCGACCACACCGAGCCCTACGACCACGCAGAGCGTCACGGCAGGCCCCCGCCGGGCCAGTCCCGGATCGGCAACTACGGGCCGTTGAGTCCCTTCACCCACCGGGTCAAGACCCATGGCGGGTGGACTCTCCGCCAGCCCTTCCCGGGGATCTACCTCTGGCGCGATCCGCACGGTGCCCTCTACCTGGTCGACCACACCGGCACCCGCCGCCTCCGCGACGGCACCCGACACCCGCCCGGGCCACCAGCGGCCCCGCGCACCCCACGTACTCGCCCACACACCCACCCGCGGGTCGACTACTTCCTGGGGACCCCGGCGGAGGAGGAGCTCGTGCGGGCGGCGGCGCGCGACGTCGCCTGACCGGTCCGGCCGGGCCGCCGCCCCCGCAGTGCCCCGAGCGACCTGGCGCGCAGCGCCCCCCACCAGAGCCCGGCACCGTACGCCGCGTCGTCCAGGCGGCGTCCGACCACCAGCGCCGGCAGGTCGAGCTCGGCGTCCAGGTGCTCGGTGAGCGCCACGACGGTGTCGACCACCACGGCGGTGGCTGCGGCCCGGCGGACCGGGGGCAGCGCGCAGGCCGCGACCGCCGCGGCGGGCCACCAGTGCCGCAGCAGCAGGGAGGACTCCTGCCGCACCGCCCAGCCGAGCCCACGGAGCGCCAGGACTCCCGCGACCGACGCCCGGGCGCCGCGTGGCACGTCGGCGGGCAGCGCCCGGCCCACGGAGACGGCGGCGTGGGCCAGGGCGGCACCGGCGACCGGCAGCGACCACCGGCGTCGCAGCAGCAGCGCCGCCCCGGCGACGGCCAGGGTGGGGGAGAGGACGGCGGGCGCGACGTGGGCGCCGTGCCGCTGGGCCAGCAGCGCCCCGCCCGACCCGTAGAGCACCTTGCGCCCCAGCCACCCCCGCACCGTGGGTCGCACGTCGTGGCGCACCGTCACCGCGGGCTCGTAGCGCACCCGGTGCCCGCCGTCGACGAGCCGCCACACGAGGTCGACGTCCTCACCGACCCGCAGGTCGGTGTCGAAGCCGCTGCCCAGTGCCGTGGTGCGACCGACCAGGCAGGCGCTGGGCAGCCAGGCCACGCCGGCGCCCGGGCGCACCGAGTAGGGCGTGCGGCCCAGGCTGAGCGAGGAGGCCGCGGCGTCGTAGCGCTCGAACCAGCGCGGTCGGGAGCGCCGGACGTGGCCGACGACCCGGGGGCCGACCAGCGAGACGGACGGGTCGTGGAGGTGGCGGGTGAGCTCCAGCAGCGCCTCCGCGGGTGCCTCCACGTCGGAGTCGACCAGTGCGACCACCGGCGTGGTGACCCGGGCCAGGCCGGCGTTGCGGGCGCCCGCGGGCCCCAGGTTGGTCTCCAGGGCCACGACCGTGGCGCCGTGGCGGGCGGCGACCGCCGCGACGGCGGCCGGGTCGTGGGAGGCGTCGTCGACCACCACGACCGGCAGCGGGCGCAGGGCGGCCAGGCAGCGGTCCAGCTGCGCGGGGCGGTCGCGCACGGGCACCACCACCGTGACCTCCGAGGGTGGCAGCGGCGGCGTCGTGCCCAGCACCGGCCGGGCCAGGTTGGTGGCGAGCAGCCGCTCGGCGACGTGGGCGCTGGCCGCGTCAGCGACGACCAGCCGCCGTCGCTCCAGGTGGGTGCGCGCGGCTTCGGAGAGGCCCATCGCGGTGAGCGGGGAGCCGCCGACCAGGAAGCGCCCGCCGTCCAGCAGCCGCACCGCCGGGTCGAGCTCGACGGTGAAGCCGGCGGGCAGCCGGCCGGCCGGGGCGGGCGCGGTGCTCACGCCCCGAAGCCGCCGTCCGCGTGCAGCACGGTGCCGTTGACGACGCCTCCGGCGGGGGAGGCGCAGAAGGCGATCGCCGCGGCGATCTCGGCCGGGTCCAGGACGCGACGGTTGAGCTGGTGGGCGGCCAGCTCGTCGGTCGGGACGTCGTAGAGGGTGGCGGTGGTGCGGAGCATGGCGGTGTCGGTGGAGCCGGGGGAGACGGCGCTGGCCGTGACCCCGGTGCCGACCAGGTCGGCCGCGAGGCCCTTCACCAGGCCCACCACGGCGTGCTTGGTCGCGTTGTAGGCGGCGAGGTGGAACAGGCCGTGGGTGGCGGCCGCGGAGGCGACGGCGACGAAGCGGCAGGTGCCGGGGTCGGGGCCGGCGAGCATCGCGGGAACGGCGGCGGCCGCGGTGTTCCACACGCCCTTGGTCACCACCGCCCAGAGGTCGTCGAGGACCGTCTCGGGGGTCTCCCACAGCGGCTGGCCGCCCAGGATGATCCCCGCCGCCGCGACGGCGACGTCGAGGTGGCCCCACGCCTGCACGGCCTCGTCGACCGCGGCCGCGAGGCCAGCCCGGTCGCGGACGTCGACGACCCGGCAGAGCACCCGGTCACCGTGCTCGGCGGCGAGCACCGCCAGGTCGTCGCGGGTGGCCAGCGGCGGCCCCTCGCAGGAGTCCACCGCCATCACCCGGTAGCCGTCGGCCACCAGTCGCGCCACCGTGGCGGCGCCGATGCCGCGCGCCGCCCCGGTGACCAGGGCCGTCCGGCTCACGACGGGGCCGGGGCCGCGCGCCGGAGGCGGGAGACGACGTCGCCGACCATCGTCTCGAGCACCGCGGCACCCTCGGCCGCCGAGGCGCCGGCGGGGTCGCCGAGCACCCCGTTGGCCGAGACCGCGGCGATGCCGCCGGCCATCAGCGCGGGCAGGATCTCGGCGAGCGGGCGGCAGTCGCCGGCCTCGGCGAGCTCGAGCCGCACCGCCTCGGGCGCGAGGTGGAGCAGCAGCGAGGTCTCGGTGTGCCCGGCGTGCAGGTCGACGTCCTCGGTCGCGCACGCCACCCAGGCCACGTCGTGGCCCTCGGCGACGAGCTGGTCGACCGCGGAGCGCAGCGCGCCCAGGTTGCCGCCGTGGCCGTTGACCAGCACGACCCGGTCGGCCCAGGTGCGCAGCGAGCGGACCAGCTCGACCACCACGAGCCGGAGCGCCTCGGTGCCGATCGACACCGTGCCGGGGAAGGACTGGTGCTCCCCGCTGGAGCCGTAGGCCAGCGGCGGCGCCACCCAGACCCCGGCCGCCGGGCCGCCGAGGCGCTCGGCGGCGGCCTCGGCGACGGCGACGGCGATCATCGTGTCGGTCTCCAGCGGCAGGTGCGGCCCGTGCTGCTCGGTCGAGCCCACCGGCACCAGCACCAGGCCGGCCCCGGCCGTCTCGGCGGAGGTCGCCCGGGCCAGCACGCTCAGCCCTGGGTGCGCTCGGCCGCGGGCAGGCCCACCGGACGGGTCTGGCCCACCGGACGGGTCTGGCCCAGCGCGCGGTGGAAGCCCTCGGGCACCAGCAGGTGGTCCGGGGTCAGCTCGTCGAGGGAGGAGACGCCCATCCCGAGCAGCGCGGAGTCGATGCCGGAGCGCAGCACGTCGAGCACGTTGCCGACCCCCTGCTCGCCGTTGGCCGCGAGGCCCCACAGGTAGGCGCGGCCGATCATCACCGCGCGGGCCCCCAGGGCCACCGCCTTGACCACGTCGGAGCCACGGCGGATGCCGCCGTCCATGACCACGTCGAGGTCGGCGCCGACGGCGTCGCTGATCGGCTTCACCATCCGGATCGCGGCCGGGGTGCCGTCCAGGTTGTTGCCGCCGTGGTTGGAGACCGAGATCGCCGCCGCGCCGAGGTCGCGGGCCCGCAGGGCGTCGTCGATCCGGCAGACGCCCTTGAGCATGAAGGGCTTGCCGCCACTGATCTGCGACCACTGCTCGCGCATCCAGGCCACGTCCTCCCAGGAGGGGGGCGGGGTGGTCATCCACTCGTAGTAGGCGCCGAAGAAGGTCGGGGCCTCCCCGCCGGGCGGGGCCAGGTTGGGCGCGGTCAGGTCGGGGATCTGGCCGGTGCGGCCGAACTGCCACAGCCAGCGCGGCCTGGTGGCGACCTGCGGCGCCAGCCGCACCATCGTCTTGAGGTCGACCTTCTCCGGGATCTCCGGGCTGCCCCAGTCGCGGCCCATGGAGAAGGACCAGTCGAGGGTGGCGATCAGGCCGACCGCGCCGGCGGCGTGGGCGCGCTGCATCCGCTGGACCACCACGTCGCGGTCGCCGGTCCAGTACATCTGGAAGAAGGTGGTGGCACCGGTGGCGGTCACCTCCTCCACCGACTTGGAGGCGAAGTTGGACAGGCCCATCACGGTGCCGCGGGAGGCCGCGGCACGCGCGACGGCCACCTCGCCGTCGGGGTGGACGGCCTGGACGCCGGTGGGGCTGATCAGCACCGGCAGGGAGATCTCCTGGCCCATCACCGAGGTGGTCATCTCGCGCACGGCCTGGAGGCCCGCCACGTGGGGCGCCAGGCCGATCTCGGCGAAGGCGGCCTGGTTGTCGCCGACCGTCTGGCCACGCTCGGAGCCGGCGACCAGGGCGCCGTAGACGGGCGCCGGGAGCCGCTTGCGGGCGCGCTCCTGCGCGACCGCGACGGACTCGAACCAGGGGTTCTGCTTCCAGGGGTTCTGCAGCCACTCGGGCTTCTTGGGCGCCATCGTCAGGGGTCCTCGTCAGTTGGTGGGAACGGCGAAGCCGGCCAGCGGGTTCTCGGCGCACGCCGAGACCGGGGGAGCGCTGGGCGCGGGCTGGTCCAGGCCGGGGCGGCGGCCGAGGGTGAGCATCACCGGCTGGTTGCGGGTCGGGTTGGCCTTGGAGTGGTCCTGGCTCGCGGCCGGGACGGTGCGCTCGCCGGCGAGCGCGGTCTCGCCGTAGCCCTGGACGCACTCGGGGTCGGGGCCGTCGAGCGGCAGCCCGGTGAAGAACTTCGCGGCCATGCAGCCGCCGCGGCAGGCGTCGAAGAACGCGCACGACGAGCACGCCCCGCCGGTCTGCGGGGAGCGCAGCTCGGTGAAGAGCGCGGACTCCTGCCAGACCCGCTTGAAGCCGCCCTCGTCGAGGAGGTTGCCGGCCAGGAAGTTGTCGTGGATGGCGAAGGGGCAGGCGTAGACGTCGCCGATGGGGTCGATCAGGCAGACCACCCGCCCGGCGCCGCAGAGGTTGAGGCCGGGCAGCGCCTCGCCGAAGGCGGCCAGGTGGAAGAACGAGTCGCCGGTCAGTACGCCCTCGCCGTGGGCCATCAGCCAGTCGTAGAGCTCGCGCTGCTGCTCGGGGAGCGGGTGGAGCTCGTCCCACACGTCGGCGCCGCGGCCGCTGGGGCGCAGCCGGGTCAGGCGCAGGGTGGCGCCGAAGCGGTCGGCCAGCGCCTTGAACTCGTCGAGCTGGCCGATGTTCTGCCGGGTGCACACGACGCTGATCTTGGCGTCGGAGAACCCCGCCTCCTGGAGGTTCGCCAGCGCGGTCAGCGCGGTGTCGTAGGAGCCGGGGCCGCGCACGTAGTCGTTGACCTCGGCGGTGGCGCCGTCCAGGGAGATCTGCACGTCGACGTAGCCGTTGCAGGCCGGGGAGGCGAGGAAGGCCGCCCGCTCGGGGGTGAGCCGGACGCCGTTGGTGGAGAACTTCACCCCCACCTGGTGGTCGACGGCGTACTGCAGGAGGTGCCAGAAGTCGGGGCGGATGGTGGGCTCGCCGCCGCCGATGTTGACGTAGAAGACCTGCATCCGCTGGAGCTCGTCGATCACCGCCTCGCACTGCTCGGTGGTGAGCTCGCGCGGGTCGCGGCGGCCGCTGCTGGACAGGCAGTGGGCGCACTCCAGGTTGCAGGCGTAGGTGAGCTCCCAGGTCAGGCAGATCGGCGCGTCGAGACCGAGCTCGAACTGCTCGACCAGCGTGCCGTTGACGGGTCGGGCCGGGGCGCTGGGTCGTTCGGGGGCGATGGTCACGCGGCCACTCCTTCGCGGGGGCGGATCATGTCGGTGCGGGCGAGGCCGGCCAGCGCGTCGGCGTACGCCGGGTGCTGGCTCTCGGGGACGCCGGCGGCGAGCAGCGCCGAGCGGACGTCGGGCTGCTCGCCCAGGGCCTGGACCACTGCCACCAGCTCGGGCCGCTTGAGGAACGTGAGCTTGCGGTTGCCGAAGTGGTAGGCCAGCGCACCGAAGGGCTCGGGGCGCAGCGCCACCGCCGGCGACAGGGTCCAGGCCTCGTCGAGCATCAGTAGACGCCGCACATGCCGTCGATGGAGACCTCTTCGATGAGGCTCTCGGCGGTGAGGGTGTCGTCGGTCTGGGGGGCGGTGGTGTTCTCGGGGTTCATGGCGGGTCCTTCCCAGGAAATGTGACGTGGACCTCAACAATAAGTGCACTCGTGGTCAAAAGGGAAGGCCTACATTTCACCCGTGTCCAGGAGAGCGAACGTCGGCCGGCCCGAGGTGACGAGCCACGCCGCCATCGAGCAGGCGGCGTTCGAGCTCTTCCGCGAGCGCGGCTTCGAGGCGACCACGCTGGAGGCCATCGCGGGAGCGGTGGGCGTCGGGCGGCGCACCCTGTTCAACTACTACCCGTCCAAGAACGACATCCCCTGGGGGCGGTTCGACCTGACCCTCGAGGGCTTCCGCCGGCTCCTGGCCGAGTCGCCCGAGGGGCTCGGAGTCCACGAGGCCGTCGGCCGGGCGATCGTCGAGTTCAACCGGTTCCCCGACGACGCCACGCCGCCGCACATCGAGCGGATGCGGCTGATCCTGGAGACGCCCGCGCTCCAGGCCCACTCCGCGCTGCGGTACGCCGAGTGGCGCCGGGTGATCGCGGAGTTCGCCGCCGAGCGGCTCGGGGTGGACGCCGACGCGCTGGAGCCGCGGCTGCTGGGTCACGTCGGCCTGGCGCTCGCGCTGACGGCCTACGAGCTCTGGCTCGACGACCCCGCGCGCGAGGTCACCGACCTGCTGGAGCAGGGGATGGCCGCGCTCGCGGACCACTTCGCTCGCTGACCCGCTCTCGGATCGCCCTGGGGATCGCCCTGGGGATCGCCCTGGGGATCGCTTCCGGGTCACCCCTCCGGCCCCGCCGGTCACTCGCGTCCCGCGCGTCCTGGTCGGGCTCGCGATCGACGTGCCTGCCCCTTGTTTTTCCTTGTTCCAGTGGGCAAGATCATATGCATCAATCGAATCAATCGATGAGACCTCGGGACTGGGAGCACGGATGAAGATTCAGGGCGCACTGCTGTGGGAGCCGGGCACGAACTCGGGATGGACGGTCGAGGAGATCGAGCTGGACCCGCCCAAGCGCGGTGAGGCCACCGTTAAGCTCGCCGCCTCCGGAATCTGCCACAGCGACGACCACCTGGACACCGGCGACATCCCCCTCGACTGGGCGCCGGTCCTCGGCGGCCACGAGGGCGCCGGCGTGGTGACCGAGCTCGGCGAGGGCGTGGAGGGCATGGAGGTCGGCGACCACGTCGTCCTCTCCTTCCTGCCCAGCTGCGGCAAGTGCCCGATGTGCATCAGCGGCCGGGCCAACATGTGCGACCTGGGCGCGGGCGTCCTGGCCGGCACCTCCCCCGACGGCACCCACCGCATCCACGCCCGCGGCAAGGGCATCGGCGCGATGTCCTACCTCGGCACCTTCGCCCCCTACGTGACCGTGCCGACCAACGCGCTGGTCAGGATCGACAAGGACATCCCGCTGAAGTCCGCTGCGCTGATCGGCTGCGGCGTGCCCACCGGCTGGGGCTCCTCGGTCCGCGCCGCCGACATGCAGCTCGGCGACACGGTGGTCGTGATCGGCACCGGCGGCGTCGGCATGAACGCCGTGCAGGGGGCCCGCCAGAAGGGCGCGAGGAACCTGGTCGCGGTCGAGCCGGTCGAGTTCAAGCGCGACCTCGCCAAGCAGCTCGGCGCGACCCACAGCGCCGCCGACTTCGCCGAGGCGGCCGAGCTGGTCTCCGGCATGACCAACGGCCAGGGCGCCGACGTCGTGATCATCACCGTCGGGGTGCTGACCCCGGAGATCCTCCAGCCCGCCCAGGAGATGACCAGGCGCGGCGGCACCATCGTGGTCACCTCCGCGGCGCCGGTCACCCAGCGCGACATCCAGCTCGACCTCTACACCTTCGCCATGTCGGGCAAGCGGATCCAGGGCACGCTCTACGGCACCACCAACGCGCAGATCGACATCCCGCTGATCGCGGACCTCTACCGCCGCGGCGAGCACAAGCTCGACGAGCTGATCACCAAGGAGTACAGGCTCGAGGAGATCAACACCGCCTTCGCGGACATGCGCGAGGGCCGCAACGTCCGCGGCGTCATCGTCTACGACGACTGAGCCGGCGGCGGCCACCCCGCCACCCCACCCTCCGGCACCCCAGACCCAGACCCACCAGACCCACCAGACCCCAGAGATAAGAGGAAGTCCATGAGCGAGGGCAACATCAGGAGCTTCGACAAGCTCTTCATCGGCGGCCAGTGGGTCCAGCCCAGCACCGACCGCACCATCGAGGTCGTCTCGCCGATCACCGAGGAGGTGATCGCGACCGTCCCCGAGGCCGCCGAGGCCGACATGGACAAGGCGGTCGCCGCCGCCCGCCGGGCGTTCGACGAGGGCCCCTGGCCCCGGATGTCGCCCGCCGAGCGGGCCGAGGTCCTGGCGCGGGTCGGCAAGGAGGTCGAGAACCGGCTGCCGGAGATGATCGAGTCGTTCACCGCCGAGATCGGGGCTCCCGCGGCCATCAGCGAGGCCTTCCACGGCAACGCGATCAAGATGTGGGGCGACGCCGCCACCCTCCACGAGCGCTTCGAGTTCGAGGAGGAGCGCACCTGGGCCGACGGGCACGGCAAGCTGGTCCGCGAGCCGGTCGGCGTCGTCGCGGTCATCATCCCGTGGAACGGCCCGGTCGCCACCGCCTCGCTCAAGATCGGCCCGGCGCTCGCGGCCGGCTGCACCGTGGTGCTCAAGCCGGCCCCGGAGGGCCCGGTCAGCACCCTGATCCTGGCCGAGGCGCTGGAGGCGGCGGGCCTGCCCGAGGGCGTCATCAGCCTGCTCCCCGGCGGTCGCGAGGTCGGGGAGTACCTGGTCAAGCACAAGGACGTGGACAAGATCTCGTTCACCGGCAGCACCGCCGCCGGACGCCGGATCATGAGCCTCGCCGGGGACCGCATCGCCCGGGTCACCCTCGAGCTCGGCGGCAAGTCGGCCGGCATCATCGCCGACGACATCCCGCTCGACCAGGTCCTCCCGACGCTGGCCTTCGCCGGCATCGGCTCCTCGGGCCAGGTCTGCGCCGCGATCACCCGGATCGTGGTGCCGCGGCACCGGCAGGACGAGGTCGTGGAGGCGCTCAAGGGCATCTTCGAGAGCGTCAAGGTCGGCGACCCCCGCGAGGCCGACACCGTGATCGGCCCGCTGGCCGCCGAGCGCCAGCGCGAGCGGGTCGAGGGCTACATCCAGATCGGCATCGAGGAGGGCGCCCGCCTGGTCACCGGCGGCGAGCGACCGAAGGATCTCGACCGCGGCTGGTACGTGCCGCCGACGATCTTCGCCGACGTGCGCAACGACATGCGGATCGCGCAGGAGGAGATCTTCGGGCCGGTGGTCTGCGTGATCCCCTTCGACACGGTCGAGGAGGCGATCCAGATCGCCAACGACTCCGACTACGGACTCTCCGGGGCCGTCTACGCCTCCGACGTGGAGCTCGCCGAGAGCATCGCCCGACGGGTGCGCACCGGGCAGATCTCGGTCAACACCTGGGGGATGTGCGTCGTGCAGCCCTTCGGCGGCTACAAGCAGTCGGGGCTCGGCCGCGAGGGCAACGTCGAGGGCCTGAGCGCCTTCCTCGAGACCAAGCTCATCCAGTACGCCTGAGAGTCAGGGCCGGCGCGCGGCCCGCAGGCCCAGCACCACGCCCCAGCCGATCACCCCGAGGAGGACGCAGAGTCCGCCCGCGGAGGCGAGGAGCAGGGCGAGCACGGTGGCCCCCGGGCTGCCGGCCTGCGTCGCCGTGCCGTCCAGGACGCGCTCCGCCTCTCGTGCCGCGACCACCCACAGCACGAAGGCCGCTGCGAGCTGCAGGAGGATCCCGCCGGCGACGGCCAGGTTGAGGATCCGCTGCGCCCGTTCGGCGTCGGTGGGCGACTCGGCTCCCTCGGGCGCCGCGACCGGTCCGCCGGCCCGCTCCACCGCGCGCACGATCTGCGGCCCGTGGGCGGCCGTGACCAGGCCCAGCCTGGTCATCGTCGGCGAGTGGGCGGCGCGGAGGCCGAGCGTCCCACCCTCGGCCACCACCCGGCGCAGCTCGGCCCAGCGGAAGACCCGCTCGGTCTCCAGGCCGTAGACGCAGAGCGCGCCCTCCCGCACCGCCAGGACGTGCGGCTGCCCGTCCACGACCACCGGCCAGGTGTCGGTGGTCTGCCCCGTCGCCGCGACGCGACGGCGCAGCTCCTCGCTCACGTCCAGCTCGTCGATCTCCATCGGCGCAGGATGGCAGACCCAGGCGGGCGTCGTGGCGTCTTTCGGCTACGGCGCGTCTCACGGCCGCCGCGTCGCAGTGATCTGCGTCTCACCGACGTGCCACACTGACCGGGTGATCGCCTTGCACACCGCCGTCGCGATCGTCCTGGCGATCGGCCTGATCATCCGCTTCAAGGTCGACCCGGTGATCTCGCTGATCATCGCCTCGCTCTACCTCGGCCTCGCCTCCGGCGTGGGAGTCACCGGGACGATCGAGGCGATCACCCTCGGGTTCGGCGAGATCATGGCCGAGGTCGGCCTGCTCATCGGGTTCGGCGTGCTGATCGGCGCGCTGCTGCAGGTCAACGGCACCTTCCAGCGCCTGGTCGACGTCCTGGTCCGGGTCGTGGGCGCCACCCGGCTGCCCTACACCCTCTCCACCCTGCTCTCCACCGTGCTGCCGTCGATCTACGTCGACGTGCAGGTGGTGCTGGCCGCGCCCGTGGCCCGCTCGGCCGCGCCGCGGCTGGGCCGGATCGGGCTGCCGCTGCTCGCCTCGGCCCTGGGCGCCGGCATCTTCGCCGGCTACGTCTTCGTGATCCCCGGCCTGGCGGCGATCTCGATCGCCGGCCTCCTCGACGTCTCGCTCGGCACCTGGCTGCTCTTCGGCATCGTGATCGGGCCGCTGACGGCGGTCCTGACCTCGCTGGTGATGCGGGTGGTGCTGAGCCGCGGCTTCTGGAAGCCCGAGACCGACGAGGAGCTCCACCAGGCGCTGGCCGAGCGGGAGGCCGCCGCGGAGGCGGCCGCGGAGGAGGAGGCGGACACCGAAGGTGAGGCGGGTGGCGCCCGACGGCTGCCGCTGCTTGTGCTGCTGCTGCCGATCCTGGTGCCGTTGGCGATGATCGCCTTCGGGGCCTTCGCCGACCTGCTCGACTTCTCCACGCCGTTCATCGAGTTCCTCGGCAACGCCAACTTCGCGCTCTTCGTCGGGCTCGTCGGGGCCTACGCGCTCTCCCGCGGCACGGCCGGGCTCGACCGCACCCGCGAGGCCCTGGACGACGGCTTCCAGACCACCGGCGAGATCCTGCTGGTGACCGGCGTCGGCGGCTCGCTCGGCGCGGTGATCGGCGCGACGGACCTCGACGAGGTCCTCGAGGGGTTCTTCACCGCCGACACCGGCGCCCCGGTGATCCTGAGCATCCTGCTGGCCTGGTTCGTCGCCGCGCTGCTCCACCTGGCCATCGGGTCGGTCTCGGTGGCGGCGATCGCCGCGGCCGGGATCATCGGGCCGATCGTCGGCTCGCTCGACGTCGCCCCGGTCGCAGTCGGCCTCGCCATCGCCTCGGGGGCGATGTTCGCGCTCCAGGTCAACAGCAACTTCTTCTGGATGTTCAAGGCCCTGCTCGGCCTCTCCACCAAGGGCGCGCTCAAGACGCTGACCCTGGCCACCTCGGTGGCCTCGGTGGTCTCCCTGCCGATGGTGCTGGCGGTCTCCCTCTTCGCCTGAGCGGTGCTGCCCGGCGCCGCCGGGTCAGGGCTGGAGCGACCAGTCGCCGCAGCCGGAGGTCTCCAGGAAGCGCCCGGCGTCCAGGGTGACCGTGGCCTCGTCGCCACCGGTGACCGACCCCTCGAGGAGGGTCTCGCCACCGATCTCGGCCCACCGCACGGCCCACGTGCAGCTGTCGCTGCCCCCCGACGAGCGGTAGGTCCCGGGGCGGAGGTCGACGCCGACCTGGAAGACGCCGTCGCCGAGGACGCGGTCGGCCGGGCCGGACTGCTCGGCCAGCGTCTCCTCGGCGGCCGTGACCGCCTGCTCGCGCCGTTCGAGGCCCTTGGCCCGCGTGGTGAGCGCCTTCTGCTTCCTGGTCAGTCTGCGCTCGGCCTTGGCGAGCTTCTTCTGCTCCTCCTCGAGCGCCTCCTCGCGGCTGCTCAGGTCCTCCTCGAGCGAGCTCAGCTCGGCCGCGCGGACCTGCCGGCCGGAGTCCGAGTCGCCGAGCAGGTCGCCGGCGCCGGCGGCGAAGCCCGCCGCCCCGGCCGCCAGGGCCGCGACGAGGCCGACCGCCCAGAGACGGCCCGCGCCCCCGTGCCGCTCCTCGGTCTCGGACGCCGCGGTGCCGACCGTGGCGACCGGCTCGTCACGCTCCGCCTCGTAGGTCGGCAGCGGCTTCGGCTCGACCTCGAAGCGTCCGTTGGCGACGTCTCTCCAGCTGGGCGGCGTGTCGGTCATGGCAGTGGTCGCGTCCTTGGTCGTGTGGTGCGTCGAGGCTCACCCCGAGGGCTCGTGCACGACAGTGAAGCGTGGGCGGGGTGCCCCGTGGGCCGGAACCGGCAAAGTGGACGCGGCCGGCACTCAGTCGTCGCGCAGGCGCGCGTAGGCGTGCTGGAGGAAGTCGGAGACCGAGACCACCACCATCACCCCGGCCCATGCCCGGCTCGCCCGCGGCGCGAAGGTCAGGCCGGCGACGTACGCCGTGCTGACCCAGACCCCGAGGCAGAACGGGCAGGTGAGCAGCTCGCCGACGGTGTGGCGGATCGGGCCGTCGTCGGTGGGGTGCTCGAGGTGCTCACCGGAGCCCGCGGGTGCCTCGAAGCGCACGAAGGGCGCCCGCAGCGGACTGGCCACCGAGGACCGGGAGACGAGCCGGGTGAACTTGTGGGTGGCGACGCCGCCGAGCAGCAGGTCCTGGACGCCGTAGCTCTCCGGCACCTGCCCCGGCCGCGCTCTGGCGACCGCCGTGGTCAGCGCGACGATCGCGGAGTAGGAGAGCAGGCTGCCGGCGAAGCCCGCCAGGTTGACCTCCCGCCCGGGGTCGTAGGCGCGGGGCGTCGACACCAGCCCGGTGAGGGCGGAGGGGACGAGCTTCATGGTGCTCCTCGGGGCGCGGTGCGGTGAGGGCCCTTGCGTACCCAGCCGCGAGGCCCTTCACCCCTCAGCGCCGCGTCAGTCGGGGAGAACCTCGCCCAGCACCCGCAGCGTGTTGCCGCCCATGATCGCGGCGACGTCGGCCTCGCTGTGGCCCCGGTCCCGCAGCTCCTGGGTGATCACCGCGATCTCGCTGACGTCCCAGGCGACCGTGGTGGCGCCGTCGTAGTCGCTGCCCAGGGCGGCGGTCTCGAGGCCGCCGACCTCGATGACGTGCTCCAGGGCGTCCACGACGGCCTCGGGCGTGGGGTCGCAGATCGCGGCGTCCCAGTAGCCGATGCCGACGACCCCGCCGGTGGCGGCGACCGCCTTGATCTGCTCGTCGCTGAGGTTGCGGTTGACCCCGCAGGTCGCCTGCACGCCACCGTGGCTGGAGACCAGGGGTCGTGTCGCCGTCTCGAGGATCTCCGCGACCGCGGGCGCACTGGCGTGGGCGATGTCGACGACGATGCCGAGCCGCTCCATCTCGGCCAGCACCTCGCGGCCCAGGTCGGTGAGCCCGCCCTTCTCCTCCCCGTGCATCGAGCCGGAGGTCTCGTTGTCGAAGAAGTGGGTGAAGCCGGCCATCCGGACGCCCGCGTCGAAGAGCCGCTGCAGGTTGGCCGGGTCACCCTCGAGGTTGTGCAGCCCCTCGACCGAGAAGAGGGCGCCGGTGACCTGCTCGCCGTTCCCGCGGGCCGCGAGGAGCTCCTCGAGGTCGCCTCGGGTGCGGATGGTGCGGAGCCTGCCCTGCGACTCCTCGGCCGCGCGGTCCAGCTTGTCGGCGTGGTAGAGCGAGCGCTCGAGCAGCGACGTCCAGGTCCGCGGCGGCTGTGCCTGGGCCAGCGTCAGCAGCGTGATGTTGTCGGTCTCGTCGGTGTTGGAGTCGTAGTTCTGCTTCTTCGGCGACTTCGAGACCGAGGAGAAGACCTGGAGGGCGACGTTGCCCTCCTCCAGGCGGGGCAGGTCCAGGTGGCCGCGGTCGCCCCGCTCGAGCAGGTCGCGGTCCCACATCAGGGTGTCGGAGTGCATGTCGACGATGGTCAGCCGGTCGTGCAGCGCCCTGGTCTCCTCGGTGACCGCCGGCAGGTCGGCGTCGGTGAGCTGGTTGAGGGAGTTCTCCACGATCCGCGGGGCGAGGGTGAAGAAGCCGACCGCGGCGAGGACCAGCACCACGACGAGCCCCAGCGCGGTGCGGCGCACCCACCGGCGCCTCCTGCGCGGCCGCGCCGCGGGGGTGCCGGGCGAGTCGGGCGAGTCGGGGGCGGAGTCGGTGCTGGAGCGGGTCACGGGACGCAGCGTAGGGGGTGAGGGCGGCTCATGCCCCGCGGCTCACGGGGTGCGCCGTCCGAGCGGCCACCGGAGCCCGGTCGACCGCGCCCGCCCGCAGGAACCGGCCGGTCCGCTCGCGGTCCACCAGGTCAGTGGGCGTGCCGTGGCGGAACACCGTGCGCCCGCCCACCATCACCAGCGGCACCGCCGCGTCGTTGCGGTTGACCATCCGCGAGAGCCCGCCGTACTGCTCGCAGGGCTCCTCGGCGTAGGTCTCGACCGTCTCGTCGAGACGGGCGGGGTCGACCAGCATCAGGTCGGCCCGGTCGCCCACCCGCAGGTGACCGGCGTCGATCGCGTACCAGTCGGCCAGCTCGCCGGTCATCCGGTGCACCGCCCGCTCCACGGTGAGGAACGGCGAGCCCGCCCGCTCGGCGTCCTGCACGTGCTTGAGCAGGCGCAGCCCGAAGTTGTAGAACGCCATGTTGCGCAGGTGGGCCCCGGCGTCGGAGAACCCCATCTGCACGCCCTTCTCGGCCGCGATCTTGCGCAGCACCTCGGGCCGGTGACCGGAGATGGTGGTCCGCCAGCGCACCGCGGTGCCGTGCTCGACGACCAGGTCGAGGAAGGCGTCGACCGGGTGCTGGCCGCCGCGCTCGACGCCGACCTGGCCGAACGACTTGCCGACCACGTCCGCGTCGGGGCAGGCGGTGATCTCGGCGTCGAAGAAGTCGCGGTGCCACACCCGCGGGGAGTACTTCGACTCGTAGTCCTTGCGGAACGCCGCCCGGTAGGCCGGGTCGCGCATGAGCTCGTCACGGGCGATCCTCTCGCTCAGGTGGAGCGCGGCCGCCCCCGCGCCGAACTCCTCGAAGATGACCAGGTCGATGCCGTCGGCATAGACCTCGAACGGCACCGGGAGGTGCTGCCAGCGGAAGTCGCCGCCCAGGCGGTTGACCACCGCGGCGAGCCCGCGCATCAGGTGGATGACGAACGGGATCGCCTTGAGGTCGGCCGCCGAGAGCAGGCTGGTGCGCAGCGGCCGGCGGCCGAGGGCGCGCAGGCCGATCGAGTGCAGTGCCTGCACCACGACGGTGTGCGGGTGGGAGGCGTCCGGGCCGGCCTGGAGCACCCGGTCGCGGCGGCGCAGGATCGACCGGAGCCGGCGCATCTCGCGGCTCCTGGCGAAGGTCGAGGGCAGGGTGCGGGAGCGGCACAGGTCGCCGTCGAGCTTGTCGAAGAGCAGCTGCTGGGCCGACATCCCCACGAACCCGGCGTCCAGCGCGGAGGCGAGCATCTCCTCCATCCGGTGCTGCTCGGCCGGGCTCGGGCGCTCCTCGGCGCGGGTGGCGCGGTCCAGGCCCATGGTGGCGGTCCGGATGTCGGAGTGACCGAGGAACGCCGCCAGGTTGGGGCCGAGCGCCAAGCCCTCCAGCGCCTCGACGTAGCCGGCCGCGTCGCGCCAGGACCTCGCATCCTGCAGGTGGTCGATGACGTGCTGGCGGGGGATCGCCTCGACCCGGCCGAAGAGGTCGCCGGCGTCCACGCTGTCGACGTGCACGGTGGAGAGGGAGCAGGAGCCGATCAGGACGGTGGTCACGCCGTGGCGCAGCGACTCGCGCAGCGAGGGCCCGCGCAGCACCTCCACGTCGTAGTGGGTGTGGATGTCGATCATCCCGGGCATCAGCCAGCGCCCGGCGGCCTCCACCACCTCGGGGCAGCCGGTGGTGTCGAGCGGGTCGGCCGAGACGGCGGCGACCAGCCCGTCGCGCAGCCCCACGTCGCGCACGCCCGACGGGCCGCCGGTCCCGTCGAACCAGCGGGCCCGGCGGATCACCGTGTCGAACGGCGGCGCGGCGCCGGACGCGACGGGGCTGGATGTGGCGTGGGTCACGTCGGAGGTCATGGGTCATGGAAGCGCCGGCCGGCGCCCCTGTCAAACGAGCCGCCGGGCTCAGCGGGCCGCGACCACCAGGACCGCGTCGACCAGCGCGATCGCCACCGCCGCCCGGAAGGGGGTGCGGCCACGCGCGAGCACCGCCACCGCCCCCAGCACGAGGACCACCACCAGGGCCGCCACGACCAGCGGTCGCGGCGCGGACGAGGCGCCGACGGCGACCACCACCGAGGCGGCGACCAGCACCGAGGCGGCGGCCAGGGTCGACCGGCGGGCGCCCAGCCGGTGCGGCAGCCCGTGGACGCCGGTGGCGGCGTCGTCGGCGAGGTCGGGGACGGCGTTGACCACGTGGGCGCCGACCCCCAGCATCGCGGCCGCCGCCGGCACCCACCACGGCGGCAGCGCGGGCTCCGCGCCGGCCAGGGCCACGAAGACGGTCAGGCCGCCGAAGGCCGCGGCATAGGGAAGCCAGGAGAGGACGCTCGACTTCAGGCCCAGGTTGTAGGCCCAGGCCGCCGCCACGCACCCCAGGTGCACCAGCCCCGCCGCCCAGCCGCAGGCCAGCGACAGCACCACGGTGGCCAGCACCGCCGCCGCACAGGCGGCCCGGGTGAGCCGCACGTCGAGCTCGCCGGTGGCCAGGGGCTTGTCGCGCCGCCCGACCGCCAGGTCGCGGCGCCGGTCGACCAGGTCGTTGGACCACCCCACGCTCAGCTGGCCCGTGAGCACCGCGGCGGTGACCAGCGCGACGCGCCCGGGCCCCAGGCCCCCCGCGACCGCCAGCGCCGCCGCCAGCACGGTGACCGCCAGGGCCGGCCCCGGATGGGTGGCCCGGGCCAGGGCGGCGGCGCTCACACCGGCCTCGCCAGCTGGTCGACCGCGGCCCCGAAGAGACCGGGCAGCCGGCCGGCGATCGGCACGATGGCCCGGCGGGCCGTCCGCGAGCGGGTGCCGGCGAGCAGGCCCCGGGTCAGCAGGTCGTGGCGCCAGCCCAGCCGCCGGGCCCTCGTGTCGTAGCCGGCCGGGTCGCCGGCCACCACCGCCCGGACCGCCGCCTCCGCCTGGGCCGCTCCCAGGGCGATGCCCTCGCCGGTGAGGGCGTCGACGTAGCCGGCCGCGTCGCCCACCAGCAGCACCCGCCCACGGGAGCGCGCCCGCGCCCGCTGGCGCAGCGGGCCCGCCCCCCGGACCGGACCCCCCGGGTGGCCCCCCACCCGGTCCAGCAGCGCGGGGAAGGCGGCCAGCAGCTCCTCGAAGGGGAGGCGCCGGGCGCTGAGCACCGCGACGCCGATCTCGCCGGGGCCCACCGGGGTCACGTAGGCCTCGGCCTGCGCCGACCAGTGCACCTCGACGAAGTCGGTCCAGGGCGCGACCTGGAAGTGGCGGCGCAGGCCGTAGCGGCGCGGGCCCCGCGGGCGCTCCTCGAGGCCGACCAGGCGCCGCACCGGCGAGTGCAGGCCGTCGGCGGCGACCAGGAAGCGGGCGGGCTCCCCGTCGATGTGCAGGTGGTCGCCTGTCTCGAGGACCTCGCGCACGGCCGCGTGCTGCACCTCGACGCCGGCCTCGGCGACGCGCTCGCCCAGGGCGGCGTGGAGCCGGGTGCGCCGTACCCCCAGACCCGGGCCGTGCCGGAACGGCGCCTCGGCGGCGTGCCCGTGGCCGTCGAGGTAGCGGATCCCGGCCAGCGGCCGGCCCTCCAGCCGCACCCCGAGGTCGCCGAGCCGGGCCACCGCGCCGGGCATCAGGCCCTCGCCGCAGGCCTTGTCGACCACCCCGGCCCGGGGCTCACGGACCACCACGTCGAGCCCGGCGCGGGCGGCGTACAAGGCGGTGGCCAGGCCGATCGGCCCGCCGCCGGCGACGACCAGGTCACGCATCACGCGGGGTCCTGGGGGAGCGGGCCGGCAGCGTGGCCAGCGCCTCCTCCTCCACCCGGATCCGGACCCGGAGCAGGACGGCGTCGGCGAGGGTGAAGACCAGCGCGGTGATCCAGCAGCCGTGCACCAGGGGCAGGGCGACCCCCTCCACGACCACGGCCACGTAGTTGGGGTGGGAGAGCCGGCGGTAGGGGCCGGAGGTCACCGGCGGCAGCCCGGGCACCACGATCACCCGGGTGTTCCAGCGGCGGCCGAGGGTGGCGATGCACCACCAGCGCAGCGCCTGGGCCGCGACGACCAGCGCCAGCATCGACCAGGCCAGGGGCGCCGGGACGTCGGGCCGGCGCCAGAACGCCTCCACCAGCATCGCCACCAGGAAGCCGGTGTGCAGGAGCACCATCACCGGGTAGTGACCCCGGCCGCTCTCCACGCCGCCGTGGGCGAAGCTCCACGCGGCGTTGCGCCGGGTCACCACCATCTCGGCGAGCCGCTCCAGGGCCACCAGCAGCACCAGGACCACGAAGGCCGTCAGCGAGGTCACGGGCGAGGGTCCTCGGGCGCCCGCAGCAGCACCAGCTCGGAGCAGAAGCCCGGTCCCATGGCCATCAGCATGCCGAAGGAACCCGGCTCGGGGGGCCGCTCGCGCAGGGTGTCGGCGAAGACGTGGAGCACCGAGGCCGAGGAGAGGTTCCCGATCCGGCGCAGCGAGTCGGTGGTCAGCGCCAGGTCGTGGTCGGTCAGCTCGAGGGTGTCGCGCAGCGCCTCGATCACCTTGGGCCCTCCGGGGTGGCAGACCCAGAAGCCGACGTCGTCCCGGGTGAGTCCGTGGCCGGCGAGGAAGCCGTCGACGTCGTCGCGGACGTAGCGGCCGACGATCGCGGGGACCTGCGCGTCGAGCACGATCCGCAGACCGGTGCTGCCGACGTCGAAGCCCATGGTGCGCTCGGAGCCGGGATAGAGCCGGCTGCGGCTGTCGATCACCCGGACCGCTCCGCTGCGGGACGCCCCGGCGCCGACCAGCGCCGCGGCGCCGTCGCCGAAGAGGCCGCTGGCCACCAGGTTGGCCACCGAGACGTCGTCGCGCTGCACCGTCAGCGAGCAGAGCTCCACCGCGACCAGCGCGGCCACCTCGTCGGGGTGGCCGACCAGGTAGTCGTGGAGGCGGGCGGTGCCGGCCGCCCCCGCCACGCAGCCGAGCCCCACCAGCGGGAGCCGCTTCACGTCGGGGCGCAGCCCGACCACCGCGGCGATCCGGGCCTCCAGCGACGGGACGGCCAGCCCCGTCACCGTCGCGGAGACGATCAGGTCGACGTCGCTCGGCGCCAGGCCCGCAGCCGCCAGCGCCTCCTGCAGGGCCCGTGCGCCCAGGGCGACGGAGTGCTCGAGGAAGAGGTCGTTGGCCTCGTCGAACGAGGAGAGCTCCGCGTACTGCTCCAGCGGCAGCACGAGGTGGCGCTGCTCGACGCCGGCGTTCGCGTGCAGGGCCCGCATCTTGCGCTCGTCCAGGGCGCCGCGTGCCACCACCCTGGCCATCGCGTCGGTGATCTCGCGCTGGCGGTGACGGTGCGGAGGCAGGGCGCCCGCGACTGAGAGGATCTCCATGGTCGCCCACCGGTACCCGGTTGCGGCCCCGGTCAGTCCGGCCCATCTCGGGGATACCTGTCCCGGAGCCCGGTGCCCTGACTTAGGGTCGGACGCGACGGGGCACCTTTTCGGGAGGGTCGCATGGAGCAGCGCCGGCAGCCGGGACCGGTCGTGGGGCAGCAGAGCCTCCGCTCGTGGGCGGGGTTCTCCTGTGCCGAGGACCGGGAGCGCTACCGGTCCCTGTTCACCCACACCCCCCACGCCGCGTTCGCGCTCGACCTCGAGGGCCGCTACCAGGCGGTCAACCGGGTGAGCAGCGAGCTGACCGGCTACACCGAGGACGAGTTCCTCGCGATGGGTTTCGAGCGGCTCGTCGCCCCCGCCGACCTCGACCGGGTGGTGGAGGCCTTCGGCCGGGTCGTCGACCGGCACCCCTCCACCGTGGAGTGCGAGCTGCTCCGCAAGGACGGCACCACGGTCGAGGTGGTGATCACCGGGGTGCCGGTGATCGTCCACGACGAGGTGGTCGGGGTCCACGGCATCGTCGAGGACGTCACCGCGCCCAAGCGCGCGCTGCGCGAGCTGGAGCAGGCCCGCAAGGACGCCGAGGACGCCAACACCGCCAAGTCGCTCTTCCTGGCCAACGTGAGCCACGAGCTGCGCACGCCGCTGGCCGCCACGATCGCCGCGCTGGAGATGCTCGAGGACGTCGAGATGGCGGCCCCCGGCCCGATGCTGCTCGGCACCGCCCAGCGCTCCGGCGAGCGGCTGCTCCGGCTGGTCGACGACCTGCTCGACTACATCAGCCTGGCCACCGGGAGCGCCGAGCTGAGCAGCGAGCCCTTCGACCCGCGCGAGATGCTGGAGCGCCTGAACGCGCAGGTCGCCCCGGAGGCCGAGCGGCGCGGACTGACGGTCTCGGTGGAGGTGGACCCGGCCGTCCCGCAGACCCTGATCGGCGACCCGCCGAAGCTCGCGCAGATGGCCGACATCCTGCTGGAGAACGCCGTGAAGTTCACCGACGAGGGCGAGGTGCGGGTGCGGCTCGGCCTGGTGGATCCCGGCCCGGAGCGGGTCGCGCTGTGCCTGGAGGTCGCCGACACCGGCATCGGGATCAGCCGCGAGCGGCAGGCCACCCTCTTCGACCCGTTCATCCAGGGGGACGGGTCGATGACCCGGCGGCACGGCGGCACCGGCCTGGGGCTGGCGGTCTTCCGGGAGCTGGTCGGGCTGTACGCCGGCACCTACCGGCTGACCAGCGCGCCGGGCGAGGGCACGACGGTGGCCGTCACCCTCGCGCTGGCGCGGCCCCCGCAGGCCTGAGGCGGACGGTCGGGCGGGCTCAGCGACCGGAGCCGCGCAGCCGCCGGACCCCGTCGCGGACGACGGCGACCAGGAGCCACCCGCCGTAGAGGGCGACGAGAACCGCGGCGAGCACCCCGCCCACCACCAGGCCGTCCATGCCGGCCACCAGGTAGCCGATCCACGCGCCCAGCAGCACCGGCAACGAGACCAGCACCACCCCTCGGGCGTCGTCCCAGAGGTCCTGCACGCCCTGGCGCAGGAAGCCGGGGTGCTCGGGGAGGGGCGCGCGACCGTCGTCCGGGGTGCTCACGCAGCGAGGCTAACGGCTGGCGGGGAGGTGCACCACGAGCCGCGCCCCTCCGGCGGGGGACTCCTGGACGCCGACCCGCCCTCCGTGCGCCTCCACGATCGAGCGGACGATGGCCAGGCCCAGGCCGCTCCCGCCGTCGTCGCGGGCCCGGGCCTCGTCGAGCCGGACGAACCGCTCGAAGACGTGCTCGCGCTCGCCCTCCGGGATGCCGGCCCCGTCGTCGTCGACGACCAGCACCGCCTCGGTCGGGGCGGCTCGCAGCGAGACCCGGACCGTGCTGCGGGCGTGCCGGACGGCGTTGTCGAGGAGGTTGCGCACCACCTGACCGAGCCCCACCGGGTCGCCGAGCACCCGGGCCGGCTCCACCCCGGAGGCGTCGATCCGCAGGTCGTCGCGGCGCACGGCGCGGGTGGCCGTCAGGACGAGGTCGTCGAGGTCGACCTCGCGACGGGGCACGACGGCGCCCGCGTCGGCGCGGGTGAGCAGGAGCAGCTGCTCGACCAGACGCTGCATCCGCAGCGACTCCTCGAGCACCGCCTCCGCCAGCTCGCCCTCGGCCAGCGCCCCGGGGTGTGCCGTGGCCACCTCCGCGGTCTGCCGGATGCCGGCGAGCGGGGAGCGCAGCTCGTGGGAGGCGTCGGCGACGAACTGCCGCTGCCGGTCCTGGGAGGCCTGGAGGCGGGCCAGCATCTGGTTCATGGTGCGGGCCAGCCGGTGCACCTCGTCGCGCGACCCGGGCTCGGGCACCCGGCGGTCCAGGCGGTCCCCGGTGATCTGCTCCACCTCGCGACGGATGCGCTCGACCGGCGCCAGGGCGCGCCCGACCACCACCCAGGTCACCCCGGCGACCACCAGGAGCACCAGCGGGAGGCCCACGGCCAGCGGCGGGAGCAGGGCGGTGATCGAGTCGTCGACCTCCTCCAGCGAGACGGCCGCGACCACGGTGCCCGGCTCGTCGCCGGGGAGGTCGGCCTCCTCGGCGACGACCAGGTGGTCGTGCTCGGCGCCCGGCAGCCGGACCCGGCTCCGGTCCTCGGCGGGGAGGGCGGGCAGTCCGGGCGGCGAGGAGCGCAGCACCCGTCCCCGGGCGTCGAGCACCTGCCACAGCACGGCCCCGTCGTCGAGCGCGTCCTCCACCGCGTCGTCGGCCCCGTCGTCCTCGTCGGCCTCGTCTTCGTCGCGCTCGTCCGAGCGGCCGTCGTCCCGTCGCGGGACCTCGGCGGGGAGGTCGCCGGAGTCGACCTGCTCGGCGACGGCGGTGGCGCGCTGCTCCGCGGTGCGCTCCGCGCCCTCGAGCAACGACCCGCGGACCATGGCGACCAGCGCCGCGGCACCGGCCAGCAGGGCGAGCGCCACCACCACCGTGGCGGCGGCCGTGGTGCGCAGCCGCACCGAGGACCGGGCGGCCCGCCCCCGCTCAGCCACCGTTGCTCGCCAGCCGGTAGCCGGCGCCGCGCAGCGTCTCGATGGCCGCGCGACCGAAGGGCCGGTCGATCTTGTTGCGCAGGTGGCGCACGTAGACCTCGACGATGTTGGGGTCGCCCTCGAAGTCGACGTCCCAGACCGAGTCCAGGATCCGGGTCTTGGAGAGCACGTCGCCCTTGTGCCGCACCAGGAGCTCGAGCAGGGAGAACTCCCGGGAGGTCAGCTCGAGCTCGGTGTCGCCGCGCCACGCGCGCCGGGCCGCAGGATCGAGCCGCAGGTCGCCGGCCTCGAGGAGGGTGGGCCGCTCCCGCGCGCCCCGGCGGATCACGGCGCGCAGCCGCGCCACCAGCACCGGGAAGGAGAACGGCTTGGTCAGGTAGTCGTCGGCGCCGGTGTCCAGCCCCTCGACCTGGTCCCACTCGCCGTCCTTGGCGGTCAGCATCAGCACCGGCGTCCAGTTGCCCTCGGCGCGCAGGGTCTCGCAGACCTTGTAGCCGTTGATCCCGGGGAGCATCAGGTCGAGCAGGATCGCGTCGTAGTCGTGCTCGCGCGCCAGCCAGAGCCCGTCGGTGCCGTCACCGGCCACGTCGACCGCGAAGCCCTCCGCCTGGAGACCCACTTGCAGCGAGCGCGCCAGTCGCTTCTCGTCCTCGACGACGAGCACCCGCATCCCACTCTCCCGCCTGGCGGTCCGGACCTGACCTTCGTCATTGTGCGCCCGCTGGCTGAATGCGCGCTGAACGCGGGGCCGGCGAGGGGTACCCTGCCTGCGGCCGCACGGTGGGGAGGCGCGGCCCGCGCCGGAGGGGGATGCGATGACCAGGACACGAGCAGCGACGACGTGGCGGGGAAGCCTGATCGGCGTCCTCCTGACCGCCTGGCTGGCGGCCCTGCCAGCGCCTTCCGCCGGTGCCGCCGACCGGCCCATGCTGTCCGCGGTAGGCGTGCAGGTCACCTCGCCCGGGCACCTGCAGGTGCGGGTCGCCGGCACCGTCTTCGACCCCGAGCCGGTCGGCGGCCCCACCGAGGTGCACATCTACGTCCACTACCTGGACGCGAAGGGCGAGGTCACGGGCTCGTCGAGGCACGTGGCTCACCCCGACGCCCAGATGCAGGTCGACGTCACGGTGAAGGCGGACCGGGGCGGTGACGTGATCGTCGACGTCTGGGTCGTCGACCCGCGGCCGGACGGCCAGGGCTTCTACCTGTTCACCACCAAGGACAGGGTGCCGCCCTTCCAGGTGATGATCGACACCAGGCCGCCGGTCACCACCATCACCTCGGGTCCCGCCCCGGTGGTCGAGGTGGAGGCCGGGACGACCCGTTCGGTCCCGTTCACCTTCACCGCCGACGAGCCGGGCGCCACCTTCACCTGCGCCCTCGACGCAGGCGGGTGGGCGCCGTGCGCGAGCCCCGCCACGGTGCAGGTCGGCGTCGGCAGCCATGTCTTCAGCGTGCGCGCCAAGGACCCCGCCGGGGTGCAGGGCGAGCCGGTCTCGCACGCCTTCAGCGTGGTGCCCGCGACCGCGCCGCCGGCGCCCCCGGGCCCGCTCCCGGGCGCAGGGGTCTCGGTCAAGGCCAAGGCGGTCAAGAAGAAGTCCCGGCTGCAGGTCCGGGTCGCCCCGGGCAGCGCCGAGGTCGACTACGCCTTCGTGGTGCAGCGCAAGGCCGGCAAGAAGTGGCAGCGCGTGAAGCGCTCCACCACCCGCGGCGCGAAGGAGCAGCAGCTGCTCGACCTGCGCAAGGGGCGCTACCGGGTGCTGGTCCCGGCCCAGCACGGGATGGCCGCGGCCCGCAGCAAGGTCGTGCGCCTGCGCCGCTGAGGCCGCTGGGGGTCCTTGAGGGCCGCTGAGTCGCTCAGTCCGCGGGCACCAGGAAGTAGGTGCCCAGCAGGTAGAGGGCGATCAGGGCGGCGAACAGGGCGACGGTCACCAGCAGCGGCTTCCACGGTCCCTTGCGGGGCCCGTTGAGCGGCTGGTCCGTGCTCGGCCTGCTCCGCTCCTCGTGCTGGTCGCCGATGTCGTCGCTCTCGCGCATGTCGTCCTTCCACCCTTCCCGCGCGGGCTCTCCGCGCCGACGCCGACGTACCCGGTCCGCCACGACTCCATCCGTTCGGGTCAGCGGGCATGCTGGAGGCATGCGATTCACCGAGCACGAGCTCACCACCGCACTGACCACGGCGGCCAAGGCCGTGGTGGCCGCCCGCCGCAAGGACGTCCGCAAGGGCCGCACCACGGCCGACGAGGTGTGGGAGTCGATGGACCGGTACGCCCGCTACCAGGTCCTCGAGGGGCTCGGAGACCAGCTGCTGCCCGTCCTCGCGGCGCTCCCCGACGTGGAGGTGGCGCCCGGCGAGCGGCCGGCCTTCACCGACGCCCAGGTGCTGGCGGCCGTCGAGGAGCAGCTCGGGGACGAGGGGGGCAGGCTGCGGCGCCGGGTGGTGGTGGCCGCCCGGGTGGCCCTGGTCAAGCAGGCGCTCTCCGGCCTCCCGCCGCGCCACGCCGTCCCCGAGTGAGTCCACCCCCGCCTCGCGTCGCGCCGCCGGGCGACGGGGAGCGGTAGCCTGCCGCCGGCACCGGCACAAGACGAGTCGGCGCCCGACGGAGGGGGAGCCGATGAGGGGAAGAGGTCGCCGGGTCGCCGGGGCCATCACGGGCGCGGTGCTGCTGTCCGCGGGGCTGGTCCTCGTGCCGGCGCCGTCCGCCGTCGCGGCCGTGCCGGTCGTGAGCGACGGGCCGATGCAGATCACCTCCCCCCAGGACCGCAGGATCCGGGTGACCGGCCGGGTGGTGGACCCCGACGTCGCGGGACCGGTGAGCCTGATGATCTGGGTGCTCGACGACACCCCGGAGCCGGAGGCGTTCAAGACCGACGTGCTCGGCAACCTCGACGTCGTGGTGGAGTCGGACCGGGGCGGCGACGTGGCGGTGGACGTCTACGCGTTCGACCGGCACCCCGACGGGTCGTTCGTGCTGGACGCCGAAGGGCGCCTGGTCACCGAGCAGATCGTGGTCAAGCGCCGGGTCAACGTGGCGCTCGACACCGTCCCTCCGGCCACCACCATCACCTCGGCCCCGGCCGCACGGCTCGAGGTGGAGGCGGGGGCGACGCGCTCGGTGGCCTTCACCTTCGTCGCCGGCGAGGCGGGCTCCACCTTCACCTGCAGCCTGGACGGCGGCGCCTGGGTGGCCTGCTCCAGCCCGGCCACCGTCGCCGTCGGCACCGGCGCCCACGTGTTCCGGGTGCGGGCCAAGGACCCGGCCGGCAACCAGGGGGAGCCGGCGGTCCACGCCTTCGACGTGGTCCCGGCGGTCCAGCCCCCGGTTCCCGGGGTCGTCGAGCCGCCCGCCCCCGTCCCGGTCCCGGTCTCGGTCTCGGCGACCGCGGTGCGGAAGAAGTCGCGGCTGCGGGTCCGGGTGACCCCCGGCAGCGCCGAGGTCGACTACGCCTTCGTGGTGCAGCGCAAGGCCGGCAAGAAGTGGAAGCGCGTGAAGCGCTCCACCACCCGCGGGGCGAAGGGGCAGCGGGTGCTGGACCTGTCGAGGGGCCGCTACCGGGTGGTGGTGCCGGCCCAGCACGGGATGGCCGAGGGACTCAGCAAGGTCGTCCGGCTGCGCCGCTGAGCGCGGGTGCGCAGGCAGGTGGGAGGGCGCCGGCCGCTCAGGCAGGCGTCCGGGTGACGCGGACGGCGACCAGGGCGACGTCGTCCTCGGCGTGCTGGGGCAGCAACCGCCTGAGCAGGCCGTCGAGGAGCGTGGCGAGGTCCGGCGCCGTCGTCACCAGCTCGGCGACCACCGCGCGCAGCTCCTCGATGCCGTCGTCGAGGTCCTGCCCGCGCCGCTCCACCAGCCCGTCGGTGTAGAGGAGCAGCAGGGCGCCGGGCGGCAGCAGGTAGGCGTGGTCGTCCCGCTCGAAGTCGGCGTCCAGGCCGAGCAGCAGGTCGGGCTGGACCGAGCCCAGGACCTCGACGAGGTAGCTGCCCTCGTCGGTGGGCAGCAGGACCAGGGCGGGCGGGTGGCCAGCGTTGGACCAGTGCAGGGGCAGGGAGCCGTCCGGGCCGGGGGTGCCGAGACTGGCCACGATCGCGGTCGCGGTGCTCTCGACGCTCAGGGCCTCCATCGCCCGGTCCACGCTGCGCAGCACCTCGGCGGGGGTGCCCTGGCTGGTGACGGCGATGCCGCGCAGCAGGCCGCGGACCTGGCCCATCGCCCCCGCGGCCTCGACGTCGTGGCCGACCACGTCGCCGATCACGACCATGAGGTCGTCGTCGTCGGGCCGCACGAAGGCGTCGTACCAGTCACCGCCGACCTGGGCGGCCTCCGCGGCGGGGGCGTAGCGCACCGCCACCTCGACCCGGTCCGAGCGCGGCGGGTCGGTCAGCAGGCTGCGCTGCAGCCCCTCGGCCATGTCGCGCTGGGCGGAGTAGGCGCGGGCGTTGTCCAGGGCCAGCGCGGCCCGCCCGGCGACGTCGTCGAGCATCTCCAGCGTCTGGGGGGTGAACGGCTCGCGGTCGGCGCTGCGGCCCACGGTGAGCAGGCCGATGACGCGGCCGCGGCGGACCATCGGCACGAACGCGGCCTGCTCGGGGTCGAGCTCGCGGTAGCGGTCGACCGCCGGCCCCGGAGCCATCCGGGCGGTGACGGTCTCGCGCGCCCGTTCGGCGACCAGGGTGGTGCGGCTCTTGAGGGCGCGGGCCTGGAAGGAGTCCTCCAGCAGGGCCGGGATCCGGGCCCGGGCGTAGTGCTCCAGGGCCTCGCGCATGGCCGGGTCGCGGTGCCACCAGCCGAGGTCGCGCAGGTTGCGCCGCCAGTCCTGGCCCTCCAACGGCTCCGGGCCGTCGGCGACGGTGACGATGCACCAGTCGCCCTTCTCGGGGACCAGCACCTTGGCCAGGGCGGCCACGCCGCGCTCGGGGTCCAGGGTGCGGGTGAGGGCGGAGGTCACCTCGGCGAGCAGCCGGGCCCGGGTGGCGCTGTGGGCCAGCTCCTGCTGGACCCGGCGCCGCTCGGTGATGTCGAGGAAGTAGACCGAGAGCCCGTCCGGGGAGGGCCAGACCCGCACCTCGTACCAGGCGTCGAGCGGGGGCGGGTAGTAGGCCTCGAACTCCTCCGGCCGACCGGTGTCGGCCGCCCGGCGGTAGCGGGTCTCGAAGTCGGTGCCGAGGGCGTCGGGGAACAGCTCCCAGATCACGCCGCCGGTCAGGCGCGAGGTGACCGCGCCGAGCATCCGCTCCGCCTCGGGGTTGACGAAGGTGAAGCGCCAGTCGGTGTCGAGGTGGAAGAAGGCCGCCGGCATCGCCTCGAGGATGCGGGCCACCCGGGCGTCGCTGTCGCGGACCAGCGTGGAGTCGAAGGCCGCGCCGACGAGCCGGGCCGCGGCACCGTCCTGGCCGACCAGGACGTTGCCCCGCGAGGTGACCCAGCGCACCGTGCCGTCGTCCTGGACGATGCGGTAGTCGGCGGCGAACTGCCCGCAGGTCGCGATGGCGTCGGTGAGCAGCGTCCCGACCCGGTCGCGGTCCTCCGGGTGCACCCACTCCTGGAAGGCCTCGATCGTGCCGCCGAAGGACTCCTGGTCGGTGGCGAAGAGGTTGAGGAGGCGGTCGTCCCAGCGCAGCCGGCCCGAGCGCAGGTCCCAGTCCCAGGCGCCGACCTCGGCGGCGTCGACCGCCAGCTGCCAGACCAGCCGGTCGTCCTGGTGGCTGGTGGCCAGCGCCGCGAGGCGCAGCTCGGCCGACATCGTCTCGGCGAGCAGCTCGAGCATGGCCACCTCGTGCTGCTGCCACTCGCGCGGTGAGGTGTCGAGGACGCAGAGCGCCCCGACGGTGTGGCCCTCGGCGACCAGCGGGACGCCCAGGTAGGCGCCCACCTCGCCCGCGACCACCGGGGGCAGGTCGTTGACCCGGTCGTCGTGCGCGGCGTCGGAGACGACAAGGGGACCGTCCGTGCGCAGGGTGACCGCGCAGAGGGCGTCCTCGGAGGGCCGCTTCATCAGCTGGCGGTGCGGGCTGCGGCCGAGACCGGCCATCACCGTGGTGAGGTCGGGCAGCAGCGTGACCTGCGCCCGGGTGGCGCGGAGCATGGCAGCAGACAGCTCGACGAGGCGCTCGACCCGGTCGGTCCCGCTGTCCCCGGCCGGGGCCGAGACGAGATCGACGAAGGTCGAGGACTGCGCAGGCGTCGTCTCAGGCATCAGGGCTTCCTCCGGGGCTCGGCACAGTCTCACACGCCGGAGCCGAGAATCCGCCCTGACTGCGCAACCAGCTCCGAGCCGGTCGGCAGGCTCACCAGCGGCGGCGACCCCGGCGGCCTCGGACGCGCCGGACCAGGAGCCAGCCGAGCGCCGGCACCAGGACCCCGAGCAGCACCCGGGAGGCCCCGCCGACGTAGCCCTCCACCAGGTGCCACTGCTCCCCGAGCTCGTACCCGGCGCCGATGAGCAGCGCGTTCCAGGCCAGCGACCCGAGGGCGGTGAGGGCCACGAACGCGGGCAGGGGCATCCGGTCGACGCCCGCCGGCACCGAGACCAGGCTCCGCACCCCCGGCACCAGGCGGCCCAGGAGCACCGCGGCCCGGCCGTGCCGGGCGAACCAGTCGATGGCCCGCTCGACCTCGTGCCGACCGACCAGCGGGAGCCTGTCGGCCAGCTCGAGCACCCGCTGGACCCCCCAGGCCGCACCGGCCCAGTAGAGGAGGAGGGCGCCGAGCACCGAGCCGGCGGTGGCCCAGAGCACCGCGGCGACCAGCCCGTAGTGGCCCAGGCTCGCGGTGTAGCCGGCCAGCGGGAGCACCACCTCCGAGGGCACCGGCGGGAAGACGGTCTCCAGCGCGGTGGCCAGGCCGACGCCGGGAGCCCCGACGGCTCGCATGATCGCCACCAACCAGTCGAGTACGCCGTCCATCGGCGCGGTCGTACCCCGCGTCGGGACCCGCGACTCCCGCCCGGAGTGCGACGGGGCTCACGTCTGTGTGCGAACCGCCACGCGGAGGGCGTCCTGCTCGGTACCCTTCGGCCGTGCCGCCACCCCCTCATCGCGCCGGCGAGACGGTGCGTGCCGTCGCCGGGCGACAGCACCTGCTGCTGGTGGCCGGCTCACGCGCCGAGTCCTACGCCCTCGACGACGTGCCCGGCCCGCGCTGTGACGATGACGACGTGGAGCGGGCGCTGGCCGAGCACCCGGACGTCGACCTCGTGGTCGTCGGGTCAGCGGTGGCCCGGCCGGCGGCGCTGGTCCGGCTGGTGGGGCGGCTGGCCCCCCGCGTGCCGGTGGTGCTGATCGTCTCCCCGAGCCGCGAGATCGCGGTGCGCTACGAGCTCTCCGCCCTGGACTCGCCGCCGCGCGAGACGACGGTGGTGACCGGGATCGACGGGCTCCGGCAGGCGGTCACCACCGGGCTGGCCCGGGTGCGAACGCGGCGTGCCCCCGGCCCCCTGGTGGCGACCCTCGGCCCCGCGACCGCCGCGCCCGCGGCGCCCGCCGTCGACCTCGGGTCCCTGCTCGACCAGGCGCCGGTGGGCGTCGTGCTCTGCGAGCCCGACGGCCGGCTTCGCGGCTGGAACCGCCGCGCGGCGGTGCTGCTGGAGCTGCCCGGGCACGGTGCCGGACCCGGCCTCGACGTGGTGCTGGCCGACGCGCTGCCGCTGCTGCGGGCGGTCACCGAGCCCGACGGCGGGGAGGACCCGGTCGAGCTCGGGCTGGTGGCCACCACCCCCGGCGGACGCCACCTGGAGGTGACCGCGGTGGCGACCGAGGCGGTGGCCGGCCGGTACGCGGTGCTGCTGCTGCTGGTCGACGTCACCGACCAGCGGCGTGCCGAGCGCGAGCGGCGGCGGCTCAGCGCCCAGGTCGACCTGCTGGGCCGCACCTCCGAGGCGCTGGTGAGCAGCCTGGACATCGACGAGGGGCTGGAGCATCTGGCCGCCGTCCTGGTGCCGGAGTTCGCCGACTGGGTGAGCATCCAGCTCGCCGACGAGCTCGGGGACCTCAGCCTGGTCACCGTCCGGCACCGCGACCCCGCCCTGGAGGCCACGGTCGCGGAGGTCGAGCGGCTCCAGGCCGACCGTGCCTCCGACGAGGCCCCGAGCCGGCGCGTGGTCCGTGGCGCCGGCCCGCTGCTGCTCACCCAGATCGACGAGGAGGAGCTGACCCGGTCGGTGGACGACGAGACGCTGCGCGCCCACTTCCGCACCCTCGGCGTCTCCAGCCTGATCGCGGTGCCGCTGCCCGGCCGCGACGGCATCCTCGGCTCGCTGGTGCTGGTGCGCGACGAGTCGCGCGGGGCGTTCCGCCGCTCCCACCTCGCGGTCGCGGTGGAGGCGGGACGCCGGGCCGGCATCGCCTTGGACAACGCCCGGCTCTACGCCCGCCAGCACGAGCTCGCCGGCGAGCTGCAGCGCAGCCTGCTCACCGCGCCCCCGCAGGTCTCCCACGGCCGGATCGCGGTGCGCTACGTGGCGGCCGCGCACGAGGCCCAGGTCGGGGGCGACTGGTACGACGCCTTCGCCCAGCCCGACGGGGCCACGGTGCTGGTGGTCGGCGACGTCATCGGCCACGACCGGCGGGCCGCGGCCGGGATGAGCCAGATCCGCGGGCTGCTCCGGGGCATCGGCTACACCACCGGCGAGGGCCCGGCCGGCCTGCTCGCCCGCGCCGACCAGGCGATGGCGGGGCTGGCGATCGAGGCGATGGCCACCGCGCTGGTGGTCCGCCTGGAGCCGCTCCCGGCCGTCCGGCCCGCCGAGCTTGAGCTCTCCTGGTCCAGCGCCGGGCATCCGCCGCTGCTGGTGCTCACCCCCGACGGCGAGGTGCGGGTGCTGGTGGGCGACGGTGGCGAGGACGACGTCGACCCGGGTCCGGACCTGCTCCTGGGGCTCGACCCGCAGACCCCGCGGAGTGCCTCCCGGGCCCGGGTGCCGGACGGCTCGATCCTGCTCCTGTACTCCGACGGGCTGGTGGAGCGCCGCGGCGAGGACCTCGACGAGGGCATCGCGCGGCTCGCCGACGCGCTCTCGCTGGGCCCGGACGAGGAGTCCCTGGAGGGCCTGTGCGACCGGGTCCTCGAGCAGCTGCTGCCGGTGGAGCCGGAGGACGACGTGGCGCTGGTGGCGATGCGCCTGGTCGCCGGGGAGAACGCCGTCGACGGGGTCGCCGGCGTGTGACGCGACCGTGGGTGTGTGGCCCCCGGACGGTGGGTACCACCCGGTTGGAACGTTCAACATGCATCACGTCACCGCCTCGGTCCTCGCGCTCGAGGCACCCCTCGACCCCAGGAGTGCGCACGTGCAGGTCTGGCCCGGATCCGCCTACCCCTTGGGGGCGACCTACGACGGGAGCGGCACCAACTTCGCGCTCTTCAGCGAGGTCGCCGAGCGCGTCGAGCTCTGTCTCTTCGACCTCGACGACGACGGCAACCGCGTCGAGACCCGGGTGGAGGTCACCGAGGTCGACGCCCACGTCTGGCACTGCTACCTGCCGCTGGTCCAGCCCGGCCAGCGCTACGGCTACCGGGTGCACGGGCCCTACGACCCCGCCAACGGCCTGCGCTGCAACCCCAACAAGCTGCTGCTCGACCCCTACGCCAAGGCCACCGACGGGGAGATCGAGTGGGACCAGGCGCTCTTCGGCTACGACTTCGGCGACGAGGACAGCCGCAACGACGACGACTCCGCGCCCTTCATGACCCTGGGCGTGGTGATCAACCCGTTCTTCGACTGGGAGGGCGACCGGCAGCTGCGGGTGCCCTACAGCGAGTCGGTGATCTACGAGGCCCACGTCAAGGGGCTCACCCAGCTCCATCCCGACGTGCCGGAGGAGCAGCGCGGCAGCTACGCCGGGCTGGCGCACCCCGCGGTCACCGACCACCTGACCAAGCTCGGGGTGACCGCGATCGAGCTGATGCCGGTCCACCAGTTCGTCCAGGACTCCACCCTCCTGGAGAAGGGCCTGCGCAACTACTGGGGCTACAACACCCTCGGCTTCTTCGCCCCGCACGCCGAGTACGCCGCCAACAGCGACGCCGGCCACCAGGTGCAGGAGTTCAAGGCGATGGTCAAGGCGATGCACTCCGCGGGCATCGAGGTCATCCTCGACGTGGTCTACAACCACACCGCGGAGGGCAACCACCTCGGCCCGACGCTGAGCATGAAGGGCATCGACAACCCGGCCTACTACCGCACCGTCGACGACGACAAGCGCTACTACATGGACTACACCGGCACCGGGAACTCCCTCAACGCCGGCAACCCCCACTCGCTCCAGCTGATCATGGACTCGCTGCGCTACTGGGTCACCGAGATGCACGTCGACGGCTTCCGCTTCGACCTCGCCTCGGCGCTGGCCCGGGAGTTCTACGACGTGGACCGGCTGGCCACCTTCTTCGAGCTCGTCCAGCAGGACCCGGTGGTCAGCCAGGTCAAGCTGATCGCCGAGCCGTGGGACGTCGGCCCCGGCGGCTACCAGGTCGGCAACTTCCCGCCGCAGTGGACCGAGTGGAACGGCAAGTACCGCGACACCGTGCGCGACTTCTGGCGCGGCGAGCCGGCCCTGGGCGAGTTCGCCTCCCGGCTGGCCGGTTCCTCCGACCTCTACGAGCACTCCGGCCGCCGGCCCTTCGCCAGCATCAACTTCGTCACCGCCCACGACGGGTTCACCCTGCGCGACCTGGTCTCCTACAACGAGAAGCACAACGAGGCCAACGGCGAGGACAACAACGACGGCGAGAGCCACAACCGGTCGCAGAACTTCGGCGTCGAGGGCCCCACCGACGACATCGAGGTGCTGGCGATGCGCGCCCGCGCGCAGCGCAACTTCCTCGCCACCCTGCTGCTGAGCCAGGGCGTGCCGATGATCGCGCACGGCGACGAGATCGGCCGCACCCAGGAGGGCAACAACAACACCTACGCCCAGGACTCCGAGATCTCCTGGGTCAACTGGGAGCGCGCCGACTGGCCGCTCGCCGAGTTCACCGCCGCGGTGGCCCGGCTGCGCCGCGAGCACCCGACCTTCCGCCGCCGGCGCTTCTTCACCGGAGACACCGTCCGCACCGGCGACGGCGAGCGGCTCAACGACATCGTGTGGCTGCACCCCGACGGGGAGCCGATGCAGGACGGTCAGTGGACCGAGGAGGGCGCCCAGGTGATCGGCATGTACCTCAACGGCCACGGGATCCCCGGGCTGGACACCACCGGCAACCCGTTCGTCGACGACCACTTCCTCCTCTACTTCAACGCCGGGGAGGCGCCGGTCGACCTGGTGCTGCCCGCCGAGGAGTACGCCGCCTCGTGGGAGGCGGTCGTCGACACCGCCGCGGCCGAGATCTCCCGGACCCCGCTCAAGCCCGGCGAGGGGCTGACCCTGGAGGGCCGCAGCGTGCTGGTGCTGCGCCAGTACGACACCCCGGAGGTGGAGCCGGAGACCTCGGTCGCCGCCTCCCTGATGGCGATGGCCGAGCAGTGAGCGCCCCGGACCCGGGACGCCGCGTCCCGCGCAGCACCTACCGTCTCCAGGTCACCGAGGAGTTCGACCTCCTCGAGGCGGCCCGCGCCCTGGCCTACCTGCACGAGCTCGGCGTCGACTGGGTCTACCTCTCCCCGCTGCTGGCCTCGGAGTCGGGCAGCAGCCACGGCTACGACGTGGCCGACCACCGCGCGATCGACCCCTCGCGGGGGCGTGCCTCGGGGCTGGCCGCCCTGGCGGCGGAGGCACAGCGTCTGGGGATGGGGGTGCTGGTCGACATCGTGCCCAACCACGTCGGCATCGCCAGCCCCTGGCAGAACGAGTGGTGGTGGCACGTGCTCACCCACGGGGCGGAGTCGCCGTACGCCGGCGCCTTCGACATCGACTGGGACGCCGGCGGCGGCCGGCTGCTGATCCCGGTGGTCGGCGACGACGACCTGGTCGAGGTCGACGGCGTGACCCGGATCAAGAACCTGAGCGTGCTGGCCGGCGAGCTGCACTACCACGGCCACCGCTTCCCGCTGGCTCCCGAGAGCGTGCAGGCGCTGGGCCCGCACGAGGCCGACGCCGACGAGGTGCACGCCCGGCAGCACTACGAGCTGGTCAGCTGGCGCCGCGCCGACACCGACCTCAACTACCGCCGCTTCTTCGCGGTCAACACCCTCGCCGCGCTGCGGGTCGAGGAGCCGGAGTGGTTCGAGCGCTCGCACGCCGAGATCCGGCGCTGGTTCGACGAGGGGCTGGTGCAGGGGCTGCGCGTCGACCACCCCGACGGCCTGCGGGAGCCGGCCGGCTACCTCGAGGACCTCGCCGAGCTGACCGGCGACGGCTACGTGCTGGTCGAGAAGATCCTGCACCCCGGCGAGGAGCTGCCCGCCTCCTGGCGCACCGACGGCACCACCGGCTACGACGTGCTGGCGCTGGTCGACCGGGTCTTCGTCGACCCGGCCGGCGAGGAGCCGCTGGACGCCTTGGAGGCCCGGCTGCGCGGGGCCCGGGTCGACTGGCGCGCGATGGTGCACGACTCCAAGCGGGCGATCGCCGACGGGATCCTCCAGGCCGAGGTGCGCCGGATCTCCCGGGAGGTCGCCCACGTGCTCGCCGCGCAGGAGCAGCGCGTCCCCGAGCCCGCCGAGCTGGCCGACGCGGTCGCCGAGCTCCTGGCCTGCTTCCCGGTCTACCGGTCCTACCTGCCGGAGGGGCACGCCCACCTCGAGCGGGCGCTCGCCGAGGCCCGCCGGCACCGCCCCGACCTGATCGCGGTGCTCGACGTGGTCGGCCCGGTGCTGGCCGACGGCGCCGCCGACCCGGCGCTGCGGTTCCAGCAGACCAGCGGCATGGTGATGGCCAAGGGCGTCGAGGACACCGCGTTCTACCGCTGGGCCCGGCTGACCTCCCTCAACGAGGTCGGCGCCGACCCCGCGATCTTCGCCGTCGCCCCGGGCGACCTGCACGAGGCGATGACCCGGCGGCAGGCCGACTGGCCGCACGCGATGACCGCGGCCTCCACCCACGACACCAAGCGCGGTGAGGACACCCGCGCCCGGATCACCGTGCTCGCCGAGATCCCCGAGCAGTGGGCGGCCGCCCTGGACCGGCTCCTCGAGCTGGTGCCGGTGCCCGACGCGGGGTTCGCCAACCTGCTCTGGCAGGCGATCGTCGGCGCCTGGCCCTCCGCGCTGGAGGAGCCGGTGCAGCCCTACCGGGAGCGGCTCCACGGCTACGCGGAGAAGGCGATGCGCGAGGCCGCCCAGGGGACCACCTGGACCGCGCCCGACGAGGAGGTCGAGGCGGCGATCCACCGGTGCGTCGACGCCGTCTTCGACCGCCCGGAGGTCTACGCGGTGGTCGCCGAGCTGGTGGAGGCGCTGGCGGCTCCCGGCTGGGTCAACTCGCTGGGCGCCAAGCTGGTCGGGCTCACCGTGCCCGGCGTCCCCGACGTCTACCAGGGCAGCGAGCTGTGGGAGCAGAGCCTGGTCGACCCCGACAACAGGCGTCCCGTCGACTTCTCGCGCCGGATCGGGCTGCTGGAGAAGCTCCGGCTGGGCGAGCGCCCCCACGTGCACGCCCACGCCGACGACGACGGCGCCGCCAAGCTGCTGGTGACCCACGTGGCCCTGACCGCCCGCCGCGACCACCCCGAGTGGTTCGAGGGCTACCGGCCGCTCACCGCGCACGGGCCGGCGGCCGACCACGTGCTGGCGTTCTCCCGGGGTGCCGACGGGCCCGGCGCGATCACCGTGGCGACCCGGCTGCCCGTCGGCCTGGTGCGCGCCGGCGGCTGGGGCGAGACGGCGTTGGAGCTCCCGCCCGGCCAGTACGTCGACCTCCTCACCGACCGCCGGGTCCGTCCGGACAGCGACGGCCTGGTCGAGGTGGCCCACCTGCTCGCCGACTACCCGGTGGCCCTGCTGGTCCCCGACACCTCACGCGGCCGCGGTCGCTTCGACGTCTGGGCCCCGCACGCGGAGTCGCTCGAGCTCGTCGTCGGCCCCGAGGGGTCGCGCCGCACGGTGGAGATGGAGCGGTCCACCGGTGGCGAGCACGACGGCTGGTGGCACCCGGTGGGGCCCGAGCCCCTCGGCGAGGTCGACTACGGCTACCGGATCGACGGCGGCGACCACCTGGTCTTCGACCCCCGGGCCCGGCGGCTGCCCCACGGGGTGCACGGCCCGGCACGCACCGACGACCCCGCGGCGTACGCCTGGCAGGACGACGGCTGGACCGGCCGGCAGCTCGCCGGCTCGGTGATCTACGAGCTCCACGTCGGCACCTTCACCCCCGAGGGCACCCTGGACGCCGCGATCGGCCGGCTCGACCACCTCAAGGAGATCGGGGTCGACCTGGTCGAGCTGCTCCCGGTCAACGGCTTCAACGGCACCCACAACTGGGGCTACGACGGCGTGGCCTGGTTCACCGTGCACGAGGCCTACGGCGGCCCCGCGGCCTACCGCCGCTTCGTCGACGCCTGCCACGCCGCGGGCCTGGGTGTGATCCAGGACGTCGTCTACAACCACCTCGGCCCGTCGGGCAACTACCTGCCCCTTTTCGGCCCCTACCTGTCCAGCGAGGGGCGCAGCACCTGGGGCGAGCACCTCAACCTCGACGGCGAGGGCAGCAGCGAGGTCCGGGCGCTGATCCTGGACAACGTGCGGATGTGGCTGGAGGACTTCCACGTCGACGGCCTGCGGCTCGACGCCGTGCACGCGCTGCCCGACTCCTCCGACACCCACCTGCTGGAGGAGATGGCTGTGCTCACCGCGCGGCTCTCGGCCCAGCAGCGGCGTCCGCTCACGCTGATCGCCGAGTCGGACCTCAACGACCCGCGGCTGATCACGCCGCGCGAGGGGGGCGGCTACGGCCTGGACGCGCAGTGGAGCGACGACTTCCACCACGCCGTCCACGTGGCGCTGACGGGGGAGACGACCGGCTACTACGCCGACTTCGCCCCGCTCTCGGCGCTGGCCAAGGTCTGCGAGCGCGGGTTCTTCCACGACGGCACCTGGTCGTCGTTCCGGGGCCGCGAGCACGGCCGCCCGGTCGACGTCGAGCACATGCCCGGCTGGCGGCTGGTGGTCTGCAACCAGAACCACGACCAGGTGGGCAACCGGGCGGCCGGAGACCGGCTCACCGCCCACCTGGACGACGACCAGCTCGCCGTCGCCGCCCTGCTCACGCTCGCCGGTCCGTTCACCCCGATGCTCTTCCAGGGGGAGGAGTGGGCGGCCGCCACGCCGTTCGCCTTCTTCACCTCCCACCCCGAGCCGGAGCTGGGGCGGGCCGTCTCGGAGGGCCGGGTCAAGGAGTTCGAGCGGATGGACTGGGACGTCTCGACCGTCCCGGACCCTCAGGACCCGCAGACCTTCCTGGCCTCCAAGCTGGACTGGTCGCAGGCCGAGGCGGGACGGCACGCCGTGCTGCTGGAGGTCTACCGGTCGCTGGCGGCGCTGCGTCGCGAGCTGCCCGACCTGACCGACCCCGACCTGCGCCGCACCTCGTGCGAGTACGACGAGGACGCGCGGTGGTTCGTGATGTCGCGGGGCCAGGTGGCGGTGGCGGTCAACTTCTCCGACGAGCCCGTCACCGTCGACCTCGGGGGCGACCACGTGGTCCGCTGGGCGACCCCCGCGGGAGCGAGCGTCGTCCCCGGCGGGGTGGAGCTCCCGGCCCACGCCGGCGCGGTGCTGCTGCCCCTGGACTGAGCCTCGCCGGTCACCGGGCGGAGTGCTGGGACTCGGGCAGGAACGGAGGCTCCTGCTCCTCGCCCATCACCTGCCCGGTGACGCGCTCCAGCGCCCCGTCGCGGGAGAACCGGACCAGCTGCCAGCCCCCGACCTGGAAGACCGGGGCGAGCAGGTGCTCCTCGTCCTCCCACTCGGCGTGGGGGAGCAGGCCCATCCGGTCGGTGGTCGCGCTCCGCTCCCACAGCAGCGTCCGGGTGGGCAGGTCGTAGAGGGCCATCGTGTGGTGGCCCGCGCCGTCACCCTCGGACTCCCAGGCGAGCAGGGTGCGGCCGTCGGCGGAGAAGGAGTCGAAGGTGTGCTCGCAGGTGGTCAGCTGCGAGCGGCTGAGCGACTCGTCGGGGCCGTCGCCGCGGACCTCTGAGCAGAGGCGCCCGTCCTCGCCGGGGCCCACGGTCCCGGCGGCGTAGTCGAGGCTGCCGGGGTCCTCGCGGTCCCCGACGGTGATCGAGTCGGCGTGCCGCTGGAAGTCGGCGGTGGTGCCCGCCACCGGGGCCGCCGCGTCCATGCTCATGGTGAAGGCCCCGGCGAAGCCGCCGGCTGCGTCGGTGGCCTCGACCCAGGCGACGCAGCCGAAGTCCATCGACCCGGCCGCGAAGCAGTCGGTGCCGTTGAGGTCGGTCACGGTGAGGACGGCGGCGAACGGCAGCTCGCCGAGCACCCGCGGCTCCTCGACCCCGGCCGCGATCACCTGCACCTCCCCCTCGGCGTTGCCCCAGGCGACCTGGGAGTGCGCCTCGTCGACGGCGAAGCCGCCGGTGTTCCGGTGCACCTGCCGGGTGGTGCCGGCCGAGTCGGTGATCTCGACGTACCGCTCGCCCTCGTCGTCGCGGGTCAGGACGACGTAGCGCCCGTCCTCGAGGTCGGTGTAGCGCACCGGGGTGTGCTCCAGCTCGAGCACGGTCTCGTTGCCGCCCGGCTCCACCACGACCGGGGCCCGGTCGCTGAGGTCGAGGTAGCCGATCGCCGGGTCCGGCCCCAGGGGCAGGTCGCGGAAGTCCAGGGAGCCGTCGCCGGGCAGGGCGTGCTCCGGCGTCGGCGCGGGGGACCAGGTGGCCGGCGAGCCCGTCGGCGCCTCGGAGGTGCGGTCGAGGGCCGGGCCCAGCGCGACCGCCCCCGGGATGGCGACCGCGGCCACCGCGGCGGCCGCCGCCGCGCCGACCCCGCGCCGGCGCCGCTCGATCCGGCGGGCCCGGAGCCTGACGCCCGCGAGGTCGAGGGAGGAGCCGGCGACCCCGCCCTCGGCCCGGCGGCTCAGGGCGGCCCGGAGCTCCTGCTCGAAGTCCCTCATCGTCCCTCCTCCTGCTCCCCGAGAGTCGTCGGATGCTCCGCGGCCCGTTCTCGCAGGGTGGCGAGCGCGCGACTCGCCTGCGACTTCACGGTCCCGGCACTGATCCCGAGCGTGGCGGCGATCTCCGCCTCCGAGAGGTCCTCGTAGTAGCGCAGCACGATCACCGCGCGCTGCCTCGGCGGCAGCGACTCCACGAAGTGCCACAGGGCGGTGCCCCGCTGGTCGTCGTACTCGTCGAGCACCGCCGTCTCCGGCACCACGTCGGAGCTGCGCTCGAGCCGCTTCCACGCCCGGCGCCACAGCGAGTTGTGCTCGTTGACCACGATCCGCCGCACGTAGCCGTCCAGGGACTCCCGGTCCCGCACCTTGTCCCAGGAGAGGTAGAGCTTGGCAAAGGCGCTCTGCACCAGGTCCTCGGCGCTGGCGAGGTCGCTGGTCAGGAGGTAGGCGGTGCGCAGCAGCGAGGGCTGACGGGCCCTCATGTACGCCGAGAAGTCGGCGTCCCGCGTCGACCCCCGCCCTCGTGTGCTCAGGCCCACCGAGCCCCCCGATGCCGTCATGGTGCCGTCCACGCTCCCCTCCTCATTCTTGCGTAGAGGACGCAGAAAGGCCCTGCGCGGTTGCAGGGCTCTTCTGACGCGCGGGTCAGAAGGCGAGGAACCACCAGCCGGCGAGCACGAGGACGAGGAATCCGACCGTGACCATGGTGGTCTCGTCGAGGCCCAGGCCGGCCAGCGCCACGGCGAGGCCGGCCGCCCCGACCACCCCCATGGTCCGGTCCGCGGACCACCGGCGGCGGGGGTCGGCCGGGTCCGGCTGCTCGGGTGTCACACGCGTCAGCGTAGGGGTGTTCCGGGTACACAGGGTCCATGCCGCAACACATGGACCTCCGCCACTACATCGACAGCCTCCGCGAGGGCGGCTACACCGTCCGCGACGACCAGGGCGAGGACCCGATGCTCATCGGTCCCGACGGGGAGGCGGTCGACACCTGGCGGGAGAACTACCCCTACGACGAGCTGATGACCCGGGAGGACTACGAGGTCGAGAAGTACCTGCTCCAGATCGAGCTGCTCAAGCTGCAGTACTGGGTGCAGGACACCGGGCGCCGGCTCGTGGTCGTCTTCGAGGGCCGCGACGCGGCGGGCAAGGGCGGCACCATCAAGCGGTTCACCGAGCACCTCAACCCCCGCGCCGCCCGGGTGGTCGCGCTCAACCGGCCGACGACCACCGAGCAGGGCCAGTGGTACTTCCAGCGCTACGTCACCCACCTGCCGACCGCCGGCGAGATCGTGCTCTTCGACCGCTCCTGGTACAACCGCGCCGGGGTCGAGCGGGTGATGGGGTTCTGCACCGACGACGAGTACGACGTCTTCATGCGGCAGGCGCCCCTCTTCGAGCGGATGCTCAACGAGTCCGGCGTGCAGGTCACCAAGCTCTGGTTCTCCGTGACCCAGCAGGAGCAGCGGACCAGGTTCGCGATCCGCCAGCTCGACCCGGTGCGGCGCTGGAAGCTCTCACCGATGGACCTGGAGAGCCTGGACCGGTGGAAGGCCTACACCGAGGCGAAGGAGCAGATGTTCCTGCGCACCGACGTCGACGAGGCCCCCTGGCACTCCATCAAGAGCAACGACAAGAAGCGAGGACGGATCGCCGCGATGCGGCTCTTCCTGAGCCTCTTCGACTACGAGGGCAAGGACGAGCAGATCGTCCTGGCTCCCGACCCCGAGCTGGTCAGGCGCGGCCGGGACGCGGTGGGCGACTGACCTGCGACCGGCCTGCCGGGGGTGGGTCAGGAGAGGCCCCGGCGGGTGGGCGCCATCAGCCAGCCGACGCCCAGGACCGCCCACACCAGGAGCATCCCGGCGACCGCCCCGGGGGTGGTCTCGCCGGTCTCGGCCCACAGTCCCAGCACGAAGGCGGTGAAGCCGGCCGCCACCACGCAGGCCAGGTTGAGGGCGAGGGTCTCGAGTCGTTCGTCGCTCACCCCTCCAGGGTGCAGGACGAACCGTCACCTCGTGGTGGGTTCGGTCGAAGACGTCGACACAAGCCGTGTCCAGGACCACCCGGCCCGTGGCCCCGCCGCGTAATGTGCGCTCATGAGATCGCGCACGACTCCGGCCCGGGCGGTGGCCGGGCTGGTCGCCGTCGTCGTCCTGTGCGCCACGGCGTCCGCCTCCGCGGTGCCCGTCGCGGACGGGCCCGCCCCCCACAGCCCCGCCGGCCCCGCCGGCGGCACGGCAGGTGCCGGCGGCGCGGGGCGCACGCTCGTCGCGGAGGCCCGGGCGGCGGGCTCGCACTGCGTCACCGTGGTGCGCCGCGGCCGCACGGTCCTCTCCCGCGACCTCGCGCCCGAGGAGGCCACCACGCCGGCCTGGTCGATCACCAAGTCGGTGACCGCGCTCCTGGTCGGCATCGCCCAGGACCGGGGGATGCTGCGGCTCGACGACCGGGTCTCGAAGTACGTCCCGCAGTGGCGGCGTACGCCGTCGCGGACGATCACCATCCGTCACCTGCTGTCCAACACCTCGGGCCGCGAGTGGGCCTTCGAGACCGACTACCAGAAGATGATCGCCGCGCGGAACAAGACGCGCTTCTCGATCCGGCTCTCCCAGCAGCACCCGCCGGGGACGACCTGGTTCTACAACAACTCCGCGATCCAGGTGCTCGAGGAGGTGCTGCGCAAGGCCACCGGGCGACCCGTGGACCGGTTCGCCCACCAGACGCTGCTGGGGCCGCTGAAGATGCGCGACAGCACGCTGCTGCGCGACCCCTCGGGGAACATGATGGTCTTCGCCGGGCTGCTCACCACCTGCTCCGACCTGGCGCGGCTCGGGGTGATGCTGGCCGACGGCGGAAAGTACCGCGGGCGCCGGATCGTCTCCAGGAGCTTCCTGCGCGAGGCCACCCAGCGGCCCAGCTCCGAGCTCAACGCCGGCTACGGGCTGCTCTTCTGGATCAACGAGCCCGGGCCGCTGCTGCCGCCGCTGCCGGCCGACACCGCCGAGGTGCCGCAGGGCCCGATGGTGCCCGCCGCCGACGACGACGCCTACTGGGCGATCGGACTGGGCCAGCAGATCCTGCACGTCTCGCCCTCCCGCAAGGTGGTGGCCGTCCGGCTCGGCACGGAGCCGCCGCCCGAGGCGCCGCTGACCGTCGCGCGCTTCACCGAGCTGGCCCTCGCCGCGGCCGGGGGCAGCCGTGGCTGACCAGGACGACTTCTCCGCGATCGTGTCGTCGCTCGACACCCCGCTCATCGTGGTGACCACCGGCTACGAGACCGACGGGGTGCCCGAGCGGGGCGGCTGCCTGGTCGGCTTCCACACCCAGTCCAGCATCGGGCCCGAGCGCTACTGCGTGTGGCTCTCCAAGGCCAACCACACCGCCCGGGTCGCCCAGCGCTCCAGCCACCTGGCGCTGCACTTCCTCACCGACGCCGACCTGGCGCTGGCCGAGCTCTTCGGGACGCGCACCGGCGACCGGGAGGACAAGTTCGCGGGCCTGCGCACCGAGCCGGGCCCCGGCTCGGTGCCGGTGCTGCTCGACTGCCCGCACCGCCTGGTGGTCCGGCGCACGAGCCTGCTCGACGAGGGCGGCGACCACCTGTGCCTGGTCACCGAGCCGGTCTCGGTCAGCAGCGGCGGGGCGTTCACGCCGCTGCGGCTCTCCGACGTCTCCCACCTGACGCCGGGCCACGAGGCCCAGGAGCGGCACGTACCGCCCTCGGAGCGCGCGGCCGACTGAGCGGTGCCTCGCCTTCCGCGCGTCTGTGGCGGGGTGCCAGGGCCGGCGGCGCTGCTACCGTCGTGAGGTGGTGCAGGTGCTCATCATCGAGGACGACGACCGGATCCGCCCGCAGCTGGTGCGTTCGCTCGGAGAGCTCGGCCACGCCGTCTCCTCGACCACCTCGGGCATGGCCGGCCTGGGTCTGGCCGTGGCGCACCCCCCCGACGTGGTCGTCCTCGAGCTCGACCTGGCCGAGGTCGACGGCCACCAGGTGCTGACGATGCTGCGGGCCGTCAGCGACGTGCCGGTGATCGTCGCCTCCGACCGCGACGACGAGGCCTCGGTGGTGGCCTGCCTCGACGCCGGCGCCGACGACTACGTGGTCCGGCCCTGCTCCGTCGGCGAGCTCGGCGCCAGGATCCGGGCGGTGCTGCGCCGGGCCCGCGACAGCGCGCCGGACCCGGTCCGGCTGCTGCACGTGGGCGGGCTGGACATCGACGTCCCCGGGCGCCGGGCCAGCCTCGACGGGCAGGTCGTCGACCTCACGCCGCGCGAGTTCGACCTGCTCAAGCACCTGGCCGAGCACGCGGGCGAGGTGGTGAGCAAGGTGAGCCTCCTGCACGACGTGTGGCACCAGGCGTGGGGCGGCTCGGAGAAGACCGTCGACGTCCACATCTCCTGGCTCCGGCGCAAGCTCGGGGAGAGCGCGGACCACCCGCGCTACCTGCACACGGTGCGCGGGGTCGGCGTCCGGCTCGACGCGCCGCAGGCCTGAGCCCACCCGGCGACACCGCTGTGCGCGGTCGGTCAGTTCCGCAGCGCCACGGCACCGCCGCCGAGCACGGCCATCATGGCCAGGGCGAGCCCGAGGCTCAGGGGCGTGCCGTCTTCCTGCGGCTCGCGCGGTCCCGCGGCCGGGGTCGGGCGCTCGCCGGGGGTCGCCTCCGGGGGCGCCGGCGACGGGGTGGGTCCAGGGGCGGCCTGCTCCCGGGGGCCGAGGTCGGGGACGGCGACCCGCAGCACGGTCCGGGACTCCACCCGCGACCCGTCCGGCGCCCGGGCCACGACCCGGGCCCGGACCTCGACGTGGCCGCGCGCCCGGTCCGCGGGGGTGGGGGTGAGCAGCGCGGAGGCGCCGACCCGCCGGCCGGCCCCCAGGACCCCGTGGTGCCGGCGCCAGCCCCGGTCCAGCGAGGGGTGGCGCTGCCCGGCGCGGACCCGCACCGAGGAGAGCGGGACGTCGCCGGTGTTGCGCACCACCCAGGAGAGGCGGACCCGCTCCCCTCGGCGCTGCGCGTTCAGCCGTACGCCGATCTCGGGGTCGTCCGTCGCCTCCGGGGTGGCCCCGGGGGCCTCGCCGGGCGTGGACTCCGGTGTGGGCTCAGGTGTGGGCTCAGGCGTGGGCTCAGGGGTGGGTTCCGTGGTCGGAGCCGGCGTGGGCAGCGGCCCGGTCGTGACCGTGTCGGTCACGGTCACCGACGAGCCGGCCGCCGCGACCACCACGCTCCGCGGCGCGTCGGTGGAGACCTGCACGGCGCCCGTGCCGGTCTCGCCGGCGGTGGAGGTGACCACGCAGGTCGCGCCGACGCGGGCCGCGGGACGGGTGAAGGTCTGGGTGGTGGTCGCGCCCGCCGGGACGTCGAACGTCGTGGTCGGGTCGTCGCCGCAGTCGACGGCGAGCCGGCTCTCGGGCTGGGTCCCGACGGCGTCGCCCGCGAAGGCCTGGTGCACGGTCAGGTCCGCGACCGGGTGGAAGCCGGCGGTCGCGGCCGCGGTGGCGTCGAGGTCGGCCGCCTGCGCGAGGACCAGCGGGGCGGCCGCGCCGGCCTGCCCGTCGGGAGTCCCCGCGACGGGCAGGTAGACCGCGCCGGCCTCGACGCTCACCTGGGTGCGTGCGCCGAGCACCGCCTCGCCCGGGTCACCGGCGTTCTGGGCCAGCCAGACGGGTGTGCCGGGCTCGGCGGTGTGCGGGCTGGCCAGGGCCAGCGTCGCGGCCTCGTCGGCGTAGAGCGTGTGGCCGGGCGGCGCGGTCAGGGTCACCGCGGGGCTGCCCGACTCCGCGGTGAAGGGACCCGCCGGGCTCCCGGGGGCGACCAGGTCGTGGGTGGGGTCGAGCGTCAGGTCGGGCGCACCCGGCTCGGGTGCCGGGCCGCCCGAGGTGTCCTCGCTCGGGTCGGGGGTCTGGGCGGCTTCGACGATCGAGGCGGTCGCCGCCCGCAGGGGCGCCATCTCGGGGGTGCGGTCGAGGACGAAGCCGTCGGTGAACCACCAGATGGCCGCCTGGACCGCCGCGGCCCGCTCGTCGTCGTCGCCCAGCCCGGCCGGCTCGCCCGGGAGCTGGGGGTGGTGACCGTCCAGGACCCGGGAGACCTGGGCGAGGTTGGCCACGCCCGAGGCGTCCCGGTCAGCGGCCCGGTAGCCGGTCGCGGGGGTGAGGTGGCCACCGACGGCGAGGGAGTAGGTCTGGGCCGTCAGCGCGGGGTCGGAGACCGACGCGGCCCGCACCAGGCCGGCGGGGGCGGTCAGCGGGGAGTGGCCGGCCGGGTCGGAGACGGGGTACGGCGCTGCCGCGTCGGGGGGCGCGGGCACCGACGGCACCGAGCCGCTCAGGGTGACGGCGCCCGGCGTGCCGGTGAGCTCGAGGTCGGTGAGGGCCCGCGGGTCGGGGGCGGCGGGGGTCGTGGCGCCGCCGGCCGGGAGCGCGGCGCAGAGCAGTGCGGCCAGGGTCGCCACCGAGGCGAGCGCACCGGTGCGGCGCAGCCGGGCGCCCGGCCGCCGGCGGACGCTGCGAGCGGGGGGACCCGCGGGTCCGGGGTGCATGACGTGGACGGGTCGTTGTCGTCTCGGGTCCACCGCACGAGGATGCCGCAGCCGGCGGCGCCCCCGAGCCCGAACACGGGAATTGACTACCGGTGCCGGTGCGCCGGCTCGGTGCGGGTGCCGTCCGGGGTCAGGGCGTGCGCACCCGGGCCCGGCACGACTGGGAGCCGTCGGCCCGCTTGGCGGTGAACCTGAACGTGTCCTGGCCGCGGCGGCCGCGCAGGTAGCGCTCCAGGTCGATCTCGCCCTCCCGGTCCGCGACGAGGCTGACCCGGGTCACCCGCCTGCCGTTGTGCCGCAGCGCCACCCGCCACCGGGTGCCCGCGCCGACCCGGTCGAGCTCGACGGTGACGTCGTAGCCGCGGCCCTCCCAGTCGACGGAGAAGTCGTAGCTGCCGTCTCCGCAGGCACCCCGGCGCTCGACGTCGGCCTGGGCGGGTGCCGCGGCTCCGAGGACCGCGGTGAGCGGCAGGGCCAGCAGGGCGGTGGCCGCGAAGGGGGCGAGGCGTCGGGTGAGGATCATCGTCGGTGCTCCTGGTCATCCGTTGATCGAGGCGACGCAGGGCTCGCCTTCCGAGGGGGTGGCCGTGACGACGAAGTCCTTGGGCTGGTCGTCGCGGGCGAGCGCGTCGATCTCGAGCTCCGCGCCGCCGTCGGTGGCACGCTCCCCCTCGAGCAGGGGCTGCCCGTCCTGCTCGATGACGACGTCCCAGGTCTCGTTGGGGGAGTCGGTCTGGAGCTCGAAGGTGATCTCGAGCCCCTGGTCCTCCTCCTCGAGGGTGAGCTCGTAGGCGTGCCCGTCGCACTCGCCGGTGGTCGTCGAGTTGTCGTCGCCCCCCCAGATCAGCCAGGCGCCGAGGGCGACGGCGGCGATCAGCACGATGACTGCGACCGCCAGCACTGCATTCCTCATGTCAGCTCCCGAGTCCGTGCGAGGTCGTCTGGCCGCCAGCCTCGCCCGCCGCGCGCTAAGCGCGAAGTAGTGCCCCGCTAAGGGGAGGCAAAGGGGGCTTCAAGGGCGACCGAGCCCGTGGCTCGCCAGCCAGCGGTCCACCACGTCGTAGGCCCGCTGCCGCGGCTCGGCGAGGGAGAGGAAGACGTCGTGCCGGGCGTCGGGGATGGGCACGATCGTCGTCTCGTTGCCCAGGCAGCCCGCCCACTTGGCGATCTGCTGCACGTCGAGCACCAGGTCGGCCCGGTCGCACTCGGGGCTCCACCGGCGGGCGAACTTCGACTTGTCCGAGCGGAGCACCAGGGCCGGGACGCCGACGTCGAGACCGCGGTGCAGCCGGGCGTGACCGCGGCGCACCGCCGCCACCCAGCCGAGGGTCACCGCGTCGCCGAGGATGGGCTTGAGCGCCACGTCGTAGTCCCACTCGCCCTGGCCGCCCCCGGAGACGTGCAGCGAGGCGCCGTAGGCCGAGGTGACCCCCAGCTTGAGCTCGCGCATCGGCTGCGCCCTGGCCAGCCCCCGCAGCGCCATGGTCACCGGGCCGCGCAGCACCGCGTTGGCCTGCGGCGTGGCCCCGCCCTGCAGGTCGAACCAGGGGCTGTTGAGCACCAGGCCGGCGACCGGGTGGACCCGACCCGCGCGGCGGCGGCGGTCCAGCCACAGCGGCGTGATCAGCCCTCCGGTGGAGTGGGCCACCACCACCACCGGCGCCGACCCGGTCTCGGCCCGGATCCGCTCGACGGCGAGCTCGAGCTCGCGGTCGTAGAGGGCGAGGTCGCTGACGAAGTGCGGGGTCTGGTCCGGCTTGCGGGCCCGGCCGGACTTGCGCAGGTCCAGCCCGTAGAAGGCCAGACCGCGGGCGGCGGCGAAGTCGGCCAGCTCGGTCTGGAAGAAGTAGTCGGAGAAGCCGTGCACGTAGAGGACGGCGCCGCCGACCCGCTCGTCCTCGCGGACGGTGCGGCGCACCAGCACCGCCTCGATCGGCCCTTGGCCGTCCGGGTCGTCGCCGAGGTCGAACCTGAGCTGCTGGTAGCCCGGGCCCAGCAGGTCGGGCTGCCAGTCCGTGCTCCGCGTCGTGCCCTGCGTCATCGCGCACCTTTCGTGCCTCACGCTCCTCGCCCGCCGACGGCGTCGCGGGGCGTCCGTGACATGCTAGGCGCGCCGCAGGGGGCGGCGGGCGGGGGAGACGCGCAGTGACGACCTTCTTGGTGATCGGAGTCGTGGGCCTGGCCCTCCTCGCGGTCTCGCTGGTCGTGGGCGACCTCTTCGACGGCGCCCTCGACGCACTCGCCGGCGACGCCTTCTCCAGCGCGGTGATCGGCGCCTTCGTCTCGGCCTTCGGGTTCGGCGCCGCCGCCGTCCAGCCCGCGCTCGGCACCGTGCTGGCGCTGCCCGTCGGCGTGGTCACCGGGGTCGCGTTCGGCTGGTTCGCCTGGTGGCTCACCCGGCTGCTGGGCGAGGGCAGCAGCGACGCCACCCCCTCGATCGACGACACGATCGGCCGGGACGGGCGGGTCGTCACGTCGGTGCCGGGCGACGGCTTCGGCGTCGTCGACATCCTGGTCGGCGGCCACGTGCTCCGTCTCAACGCCCGCGCCGAGCAGCCGATCGAGCCCGGCACCCCGGTCCACGTCACCGGCGTCCTGTCGCCCACCGCGGTCACCGTCGCGCCGGTGTGGCCCGAGCTTCCCTGACCGCACTCCACCCGCACTCCCGAGGAGCACACCATGGAACCGTCCACCCCCGTCGTCGCCATCGCGGGGCTCGTCCTCCTGGTGGTGCTCCTGGTGCTGCTGGTCACCAGCCGCTACAAGGTGGCCGGGCCCAACCAGGCGTTCATCGTCACCGGCCGCAAGGGCAAGGCGGTGCTCAACCCGGAGACGGGCGCGCTCAGCACCGACCTGTCGGGCCAGAAGGTGATCCTGGGCGGCGGCGTCTTCGTCATCCCCTTCGTGCAGCGGCTCGGCACCCTCGACCTCTCCTCGCGGCGCATCTCGGTGCAGATCCGCGGCGCGGTCTCCGGCCAGGGCATCAAGCTCAACGTCGAGGGCGTGGCGATCGTCAAGGTGGGCGGCAACGCCGACCAGATCCGGCTCGCGGCGCAACGGTTCCTCAGCCAGCAGCAGGAGGTGGAGGCGTTCACCCAGGAGGTGCTGGCGGGTGCGCTCCGCTCCATCGTCGGCGGTCTCACCGTCGAGCAGATCATCCGCGACCGGGCCGCCTTCGCCCAGCGGGTCGCCGATGAGTCGGAGAACTCGCTCACCGGCCAGGGGCTGATCCTCGACACCTTCCAGATCCAGGACGTCACCGACGACGGCACCTACCTCGCCGACCTCGGGCGTCCCGAGGCGGCGAGGATCCAGCAGGCGGCCTCGATCGCGGAGGCCAACGCCCGTCAGGCGGCCGAGCAGGCGCGGATCGCCGCCGAGCAGGAGATCGCGGTCTCCACCCGGACCCTGGCCCTCAAGCAGGCCGAGATCAAGGCCGAGACCGACGCCGCCGCGGCCACCGCGGCCGCCTCCGGCCCGCTGGCCCAGGCCGACCGCGACCAGGCCATCCTGCTCGAGCAGGAGAAGGTCGCCGTCCGGCAGGCGGCGCTGACCGAGCGCAACCTGGAGACCGAGGTGCGCAAGCCCGCCGACGCCGCCCGCTACAAGGTGGAGCAGGAGGCCGAGGCGCAGCGCAACGCCGAGATCGCCGCCGCCGAGGCGCGCAAGGCCGCCACCATCGCCGCCGCCCAGGCCGAGGCCGAGAAGGCCCGGCTCAACGGCGAGGCCGAGAAGTCCCGGCGTACGGCGCTGGCCGAGGCCGAGGCGATCGAGGGCGCCCGGCGCGGTGAGGCCGAGAAGGCCCGCCGGGTCGCCGAGGCCGACGCCACCCGGGCCGAGGGCGAGGCCACCGCGGCCGCCACCCTGGCCGTCGGGCAGGCCGAGGCCGAGGCGATGGACAAGCGGGCCGAGGCGTTCGCGCACTACAACGACGCGGCGGTGCTGCAGATGCTGATCGAGGTGCTCCCGGCGATCGCCCGCGAGGTCGCCGCCCCGATGTCCAACATCGACCAGCTGACCGTGATCTCCACCGACGGTGCCGGTGCCCTGCCCCGTCAGGTCAACGACAACGTGGTGCAGACCCTCAACATGCTCAAGACCTCCACCGGACTCGACCTGGAGTCGCTGATCAAGAGCTCGATCGGCAAGGCGGCGCAGGGCTCCGGCCTCGACGTGGAGCCGGTCGACGGCCGCGGCTGACCCCGCCGGCCCCGTCGCCCCTCACCGGGTGACGGGGTCGAACTCGATGAGCAGCTCGGGGATGCCGCGGGAGTAGAGGCCCACCTCCCGCGGCTCGAAGCCCTCGGCGAACCGCAGGTTCTCCATGTGGTCGAGCACCAGCTCGAGCGCGATGCGCATCTCGGTCTGGGCGAGCAGCGAGCCCACGCAGAAGTGACGGCCGAGGATGAACTGCACGTGGTTGGCCGCCCCGCTGAACGCCTTGGCCACGTCCAGGTCCTCGCGGAAGATGTCGAACCGGTCGGGGTCGGCGAACTGCCGGTCGTCCCGGTTGGCCGAGGCGAGCATCATGATGCAGGTCGAGCCCGCCGGGATGGTCGTGCCGTGCAGCTCCACGTCCTCCTCGGTCTGGCGCATGATCATGTGCACCGGACCCGAGTGGCGCAGCGTCTCGGCGATCGCGTTGTCGACCAGGGAGCGGTCCCGGCGCACCGCCTCGAGCTGGTCGGGGTTCTGGATCAGGTTGCGGACCATGCTGGCCACCGCCTTGTCGGTGGTCTCGCCGCCGGCCACCAGGAGCAGGCTCACGAACGCCTTGATCTCCTCGTCCGACATCTGCTGGCCCTCGACCTCGGCCCGGCAGAGGCGGGAGAGCAGGTCCTCGCCGTCGCCGCTGCGCCGCTCCTGGATGATCGGCAGCATGTAGTCGCGCAGCTCGTGGCGGGTCGCCTCCGCCGCCGCTGCGATCTCCGGGTCGCCGGCCAGGTTGTTGAGGCTCGCCATGATCGACTCGTACCAGCGGTGGAAGCGGGCGTGGTCGCTCTTGGGCAGGCCGAGCATGTCGACCATGACGTTGATCGGGAACCAGGTGGAGAAGTCGGCGACGAAGTCCGTCCGGCCGCTGCCCGCGACGCTGTCCATCAGCTCGCTGCCGGCGCGCTGCACCACCTCCTCCATCAGTCCCATCGCGTTCTCGGTGATCACCGGCATGAACCTCTCCAGGCCCTTGCCCCGGAAGAACGGGTTGAGCAGGGCCCGGTGCCGGGAGTGCTCGGTGCCCTCCATCTGCAAGATGGTGCGGCCGTGCAGCGGCTCGAGCTGCCACTCGTAGTTGCGGCTGGAGAACGACGGGCTCCGGAAGGCGCCGGCCACGTCCTCGAACCGGCTCAGCAGCCAGCTCTGGGTGGCTTCGTGGTGGAGCACCGGGTACTGGTCGCGGAGCACCCGCTGGAAGGGGTAGGGGTCGGCCAGGTACTCCGGCGACAAGATGTCGGGCGCGTCGGCGGTCGCGCCGCTCGCCTCGGTCGTGGACGTCATGGTGGCCTCCGAGAGTGGTGCGGGTAGTCAACTCTGCGAACCATACGCATCTATGACCTGCGTCACAATGCCCTCACGGCTCAGCGTCCGCACTCCGGCCTTGACGGGGACTGATGTCGCGAGGATCATATTAATCCCAATCATGCGCATAGAATGGAGTCTCCTCATGGCAGGACGCCTGGCAGGCAAGGTCGCATTCATCACGGGTGCCGCACGTGGTCAGGGCCGCAATCACGCGATCCGGATGGCCGAGCAGGGGGCCGACATCATCGCGGTCGACATCTGCGAGCAGATCGACACGGTGACGCCCTTCTACCCGCTCGCCACCGAGGACGAGCTGCAGGAGACGGTGAAGGCCGTCGAGGCCACGGGTCAGCGCATCGTGGCGCGCAAGGCCGACGTCCGCGACCTCGACGGTCTCCAGAAGGCGTTCGACGAGGGCGTGGACGAGCTCGGCCGCATCGACATCGTGCTGGCCAACGCCGGGATCGCGACCTACGGCAAGTCGTGGGAGCTGACCTCGGAGATGTGGCGCGACATGATCGACGTCAACCTCACCGGTGTCTTCCACACCGCGAAGGTCGCGGTGCCCCGCCTCATCGAGCAGGGCGAGGGCGGCTCCATGGTCTTCACCAGCTCGATCGGCGGACTCAAGGGGATCCAGCACGTGGCGCACTACGTGAGCGCCAAGCACGGCATCGTCGGCCTGATGCGCACGATGTCCAACGAGCTCGCGCCCTACAACATCCGGGTCAACACGGTGCACCCGACCAACGTCGCCACCATCATGATCCAGAACCCCGGGACCTACTCGATGTTCGTGCCCGACGACCCCGAGCCCACCGAGGAGAAGGCCATCCCCGGCATGGTGGGTCTCAACTCGCTGGACGTGCCCTGGATCGAGTCCGACGACGTCAGCAACGCCCTCATCTACCTCACCAGCGACGAGGGCCGCTACGTCACCGGCGTCACCCTGCCCGTCGACGCGGGCGCCTTCACCAAGTAGGACGCGGCCTCCCCGGCGCAGCGGGTCGACGACCGGTCAACGACTGTCAACCACCCGTCAACGAGTCGCTCCGGCATCGGTGCAGTCACAAGTCGATAACACCCTCTCGTCCTTTCGGCGGATCGGTGACATGGTGACCGCGCGGGACGAAATCGTCCTGACCGTGCGCCGGGGACGGCGTTCTAGATGGAGGACTTTTATGCGAAGGACAGCAAGGGTGAGGCTCGCGGCGACCGTCGCGGCACTCGGCATGCTCACCGCCGCCTGCGGCGGATCGGACTCCGACGACAGCTCGGACAGCAGCTCGGACGCCGGCTCGGCCGGCGGCGACCTGCGGATCTACAGCTCCGAGCCCGCGTTCCTGGTGCCCAGCGCCGCGGACGACGAGCCCTCGATCCTCGTGGTGCGCCAGATGTACCGCGGCCTGGTCAAGTACGACCAGGAGGGTGCTCCCCAGCTGGACGTCGCGGAGTCCATCGAGAGCGACGACAACAAGACCTGGACGGTCACGCTGAAGGACGGCTACACCTTCACCAACGGTGAGCCCGTCGACGCCGACTCGTTCCTGCGCTCGTGGAACTACGCCGCGAACATCAACAACACGCAGAACAACTCCTACTTCATGAGCCGCATCGCCGGCTTCGACGAGCTGCAGAAGAAGAACGCTCCCAAGGACGCGACCTTCTCCGGCCTCAAGAAGGTCGACGACCTCACCTTCACCATCGAGCTGACCGAGCCCTTCTCGGGCTTCGAGTCGGTCCTGGGCTACTCCGGGTTCTTCCCGATGGCCCAGGAGTGCGTCGACGACTGGGACGCCTGCAACAAGCAGCCCATCGGCAACGGTCCCTACAAGATCGACGGCGAGTGGGAGAACAACGTCCAGATCAAGCTGACCCGCAACGAGGACTACGCGGGTGAGGACAAGGGCAAGCCCGACACCCTCACCTACCGCATCTTCGACTCGGTCGACGCCGCCTACGCCGCCTTCGAGGGTGGCGAGCTCGACGTGATGTACACCGTGCCGCCGAACAAGATCGCCGAGCTCGAGCAGAACCTCGGCGACCGGCTGCTCAAGGAGCCCAGCTCCAGCTTCACCTACCTCGGCCTGCCGAACTACGACAAGCGGTTCCAGGACCCGAAGGTGCGCCAGGCGCTCTCCATGGCGATCGACCGCCAGGCGATCATCGACGCCATCTTCGACGGCTCGCTCTCCCCGGCGACCGGCTTCGTGGCTCCGAACTTCGACGGCGCCCGCGAGGGCATCTGCGAGTACTGCGAGTACGACGTGGACGCCGCCAAGGCGCTCTACGAGGAGTCCGAGGGCATCGACGGCCCGGTGGAGCTGTGGGCCAACGGTGGCGCCGGTCACGAGGAGTGGCTGCAGGCCATCGGTGACGGCTGGAAGAGCGCGTTCGGCATCGACTACAAGCTCAAGGTCGACGTGACCGACTTCGGTCAGTACCTCGCCATCGCCGACAACCAGGAGTTCACCGGCCCGTACCGCCTCGGCTGGGGCCCGGACTACCCGGTGATGGAGACCTACCTGGCTCCGCTCTACACGACCGGTGCTCCGAGCAACAACTCCGGCTACGCCAACGAGGAGTTCGACCAGCTCATCGCCGACGGTGACAGCGCCGACTCGCTGGAGGACGCCATCCCGTTCTACCAGCAGGCCGAGGACCTCCTCGTCGAGGACATGCCCGTCATCCCGATGTGGTGGGGCTTGACGACGGTCGTCTGGAGCGAGAACGTGGCTGAGATGGTTCACAACCCGATCACGGACGTGGACTACGGCCAGATCTCGATGAACTAGCAAGTCCGTACCATCACGCCGGCCCCGATGGCGGCGGCGGCTTCCCTCACGGGAGGTCGCCGCCGTCTCGTGGTCGGCCTCCTCAGGAGGACCCCCGCGTGGGACGCTACGTCGTACGGCGCCTGCTCCAGTTCATCCCTACTGTCCTGGGCGCCATCTTTCTTCTGCACTACCTGACCTCGCTGGGCATCCAGCTCACCGGCAACCCGGCCCGCGCCATCTTCGGCGACCGACGGCCGAGTGAGGCCCAGCTCGAGGCGATGTCGGAGTCCCTCGGACTCGGCGACGAGTGCCTGACCCGGGTCGGCGACCCGTGCTTCGGGCTCTACCTCGACCGCCTCAGCGGCATCTTCCTCCACTTCGACCTGGGCATGAACTTCACCCGGCGCCCGGTCACCGACATCATCGCCGACGGTCTCTCCTACACCGTGAAGATCGTGATCATCGCGATCCTCTTCCAGATCGTCGTCGGCATCACCGCCGGTGTGCTGGCCGGTCTGCGCTCCGGGAACTTCATCGACTACCTGGTGAAGATCAGCACCGTGCTGGTCATCTCCGTGCCGGTCTTCGTCCTGGGCTTCCTGGTCCGCGACGTGTTCCTGGTCAACGTCGGCAACTGGTTCCGCGAGAGCGGCGACTGGCCGGACTGGTTCGCCTACGGCGTGATGAGTCCGGTCTTCAAACCGGACTACCCGTGGGCCAGCCTGATCATCCCGGGCCTCGTGCTCGGCTCGATCTCGCTCGCCACCACGGCCCGCCTGACCCGGACCAGCATCCTGGAGAACGTCCGCGCCGACTACGTGCGCACCGCCCGGGCCAAGGGTCTGTCGGAGAGCCGCGTCATCGGCGTCCACACCCTGCGCAACTCCCTGATCCCGGTGATCACCTACATCGGCATCGACTTCGGCGGCCTGATGGGCGGCGCGGTGGTGACCGAGGGCATCTTCGGGGTGCCCGGGATCGGGCGCGAGATCTTCCGCGCCATCCAGCAGCAGCAGCCGTCGGTCGTCGTGGGCATCGTGACCGCGCTGGTGCTCGTCTTCCTGGTGGTCAACCTCCTGGTGGACATCCTGTACGCCGTTCTCGATCCGAGGATCCGTTATGACTGACCCGTCGTCCATGGCCACCGGTGCCACCGGCACCACGTCCCCCACCGCCGGCGACGGCGCCGAGGGAGTGGTCGAGGCCGCCAGCACCGGCAAGCCCACCAGCTTGTGGGGCGACGCCCGCAAGCGCCTGGTCCGAAGCCCGATCTTCATGCTCTCGGTGGTCTACCTGCTCGTGGTGACCTCGATGGCGGTCTTCCCCAAGCTCTGGACCAGCCAGGACCCGTTCAACTGCTCGATCAGCCTCTCCCGGCAGCCTCCGACCTCGGGCCACCCGTTCGGCTACAACCTGCTGGGCTGCGACTACTACGCCCACGCGATCTACGGGGCGCGTCCGTCGCTGGCCATCGCGGTGCTCGCGACCGCGGCGGTGGTCCTGCTCGGCGGCGTGATCGGCCTGCTCTCGGGCTTCTTCGGCGGTTGGCTGGACGCGATCATGTCGCGGGTCACCGACATCTTCTTGTCGCTGCCGTTCCTGCTCGGGGCCCTGGTGATCCTGGCCATGGTGAGCTCGCGCAACATCTGGACCGTGGCGCTGGCCCTCATCGTGCTGGGGTGGACCACGATCGCCCGGATCATGCGGGGCAGCGTGATCGAGGCGAGGAACCTCGACTACGTGCAGGCGGCGCGGGCCCTGGGGGCGACGAACTCCCGGATCATGTTCCGGCACATCCTGCCCAACACCATCGCCCCGGTGCTGGTCTACGCCACGATCATGCTCGGCAGCTTCGTCGCCGCCGAGGCCACGCTCACCTTCCTCGGCGTGGGGCTCCAGCCTCCCGCCGCCTCGTGGGGAGTGATGATCAACATGCACCAGGTCTACTTCGACACCGACCCCTGGCTCCTGCTCTTCCCGGTGGGTCTCCTGGTGGGCACCGTCCTTTCGTTCATCCTCGCGGGCGACGCTCTGCGTGACGCCCTCGACCCGAAGCTCCAGTGAGGGCCGATGTCTGAACCCACAACCGAGGTGCTGAGCCAGGAAGGCTCGGTGGCTCCCACCCCGAGGTCCGGCCGCGAGGCCCCTCCGCTCGAGGTCAAGGACCTGCACGTCGAGTTCCGCACCCGGATGGGCGTCGCGCACGTGGTCAACGGCGTCAGCTTCCGGGTGGACGCCGGGGAGACCCTGGCCATCCTGGGCGAGTCCGGCTCCGGCAAGAGCGTCACCGCCCAGGCGGTGATGGGGATCCTCGAGACCCCGCCGGCCGCGATCACCGGCGGGCAGGTGCTCTACCGGGGCACCGACCTGCTCACCCTGCCGGAGTCGGAGCGCCGCGAGTACCGGGCCCAGAAGATCTCGATGATCTTCCAGGACGCCCTCTCCGCGCTCAACCCGGTCTTCACCGTCGGCTACCAGCTCGCCGAGCTCTTCCGCAAGCACCGGGGCATGTCCCGCAAGGACGCCAAGGCCCGGGCCGTGGAGATGCTCGACCTGGTCAGGATCCCGGCGGCCAAGCAGCGCGTCTCGGACTTCCCCCACCAGTTCTCCGGCGGCATGCGGCAGCGCGTGATGATCGCGATGGCGCTGGCGCTCGACCCGGAGGTGCTGATCGCCGACGAGCCGACCACCGCGCTCGACGTCACCGTCCAGGCACAGATCATGAAGCTGCTCGCGGAGATCCGCGAGGAGCGCAACATGGCGCTGGTCCTGATCACCCACGACATGGGCGTGGTGGCCGACGTGGCCGACCAGATCGCGGTCATGTACGCCGGCCGGATCATCGAGCACGCGCCCGTCTACGACATCTACGCGCGTCCCTCGCACCCGTACACCAAGGGGCTGCTGGAGTCGATCCCCCGACTGGACCGCAAGGGACAGGACCTCGCGGTGATCGGCGGGCTCCCGCCCGTGCTCACCGACATCCCGCCGGGCTGCCCGTTCAACCCCCGCTGCCGCTACGCCCGGGACGTGTGCCGTCAGGACCCGCCGCCGCCGGACTACGTCGTCGCGGCCCAGCACACCAGCGCCTGCCACTTCTGGAAGGAGGTCCGTGAAGGTGAGTGAGATCGTCCTCGAGACCCACGACCTCGTCAAGCACTTCCCGCTGACCCAGGGGATCGTCCTGCGCCGCCAGGTCGGCGCCGTCAAGGCCGTCGACGGCGTCAACATCGAGTTGCGCCGCGGCGAGACCCTCGGCATCGTCGGTGAGTCCGGCTGCGGCAAGTCGACCCTGGCCAAGCTGCTGACCGGCCTGGAGACCCCGACGTCGGGCTCGATCTCCGTGCACGGCACCGACCTGTCCACGCTCTCGCCACATCAGGTCCGCAAGGCCCGGCGTGACATCCAGCTGGTGATGCAGGACCCCTACACCTCGCTGAACCCGCGGATGACGGTCGGCGACATCATCGGCGAGCCCTTCGACATCCACTCCGACGTGGTGCCCAAGGGGAGCCGGCGCGGCAAGGTCCAGGAGCTGATCGACCTGGTCGGGCTCAACCCCGACCACATCAACCGCTACCCGCACCAGTTCTCCGGCGGCCAGCGGCAGCGCATCGGGATCGCCCGCGCGCTGGCGCTGCGCCCCTCGATCATCGTCTGCGACGAGCCGGTGAGCGCGCTCGACGTCTCCGTCCAGGCCCAGGTGATGAACCTGCTGGAGCGGCTCCAGGGCGAGCTGGACCTCTCCTACATCTTCATCGCCCACGACCTCTCGGTGGTGCGCCACATCGCCGACCGGGTCGGGGTGATGTACCTGGGCCAGGTGATGGAGATCGGCAGCGACACCGACATCTACGAGCACCCGACGCACCCCTACACCCAGGCGCTGCTCTCCGCGGTGCCGGTGCCGGACCCGACGCTGCGCGGGCTCCGCGACGAGATCGTGCTGGAGGGCGACGTGCCCTCGCCGGCCGACCCGCCGTCGGGCTGCCCGTTCCGCACCCGGTGCTGGAAGGCGCAGGACATCTGCGCCGAGGAGCGTCCGCCCCTGATCGACCGCCCGGCGCACCCGCACCCGAGCGCCTGTCACTTCGCCGAGCAGCGCGACGTGGTCAACGCGACCGCGGACGACTGACCCGCACGCCCGGCGGCCTCACTCAGAGGTCTGCCGGGCGGCGAACGCGCCGGGGGTCATGCCGGTGACGTGCGCGAAGTCCCGGATGAAGTGCGACTGGTCGGCGTAGCCGAGGGTCGCGGCCACCTCAGCCTGCCCGGCGTCGCCGCGGCGCAGCAGCTCGGAGGCCTCCTGGAGCCGGCGACGCTGGATCAGCCACTTGGGCGAGAGGCCGACCCGGCGCCGCACCAGCCGCTGCAGCGTCCGCTCGGTGAGGCCGAACGCCTCGCACACCTGGGCCACCCGGAGCACGTCGCGGTGCTCCTCGACGAAGGCGACCACCCGGTTGACCAGCTCGCCCTCGGCGTCGATCGGCTGCAGCGGCTCCAGCAGGTCGGCGTACGCCGCGGCCGCAGCCGCGTGCGCGTCCGGATCGTGCGGGGCGGCCTGCATCGCCGCCCGAACCCGGGAGACGGTCGCGGCCGCGCCCGGGACCGCCTCGGCGAGCTCGGTGTGGCGGTCGGCGTGCTCGGTGGCGGGTGCTCCGGTGAGCAGCAGCCCGGCCGCGGGCGTGAGCATCACGCCGGCCGCCCACCCGTCGCCGCGCAGCGTGGTGCGGCTCAGGCCGGGGGTCACGCCGTAGAACCGGGCGTACTCGGCGGTGACCACCATCAGGCTGACCGGGTACTGCAGCACCCGCTGCTCCGCCTCCTCGCCCGGGGGCACCGACCAGACCGGGAACCAGAAGCGCCGCACCAGCCCCTCGAGACCGGTGGGCGGTCCGAGCTGGTGGATGGCGTGCGAGGAGTCCGCGGGGTCACGGAGGTGGGCCCGCTCGATCTCGTCGAGCCTGTCGGGTTTCATCAAGCGCCATCCTGCCGTGCCTGGCTAGCGTGGCTGCCATGAACGAGACCTCGACGAGCACCGCCGCCGCCTACCACTCCGCCCTCGCCCCGCTCACCGCGGTGGTCCGCGGCATCGCCCCCGACGCCTGGGAGGCGCCCTCCCCCTGCGAGGGGTGGACGGCCCGCGACGTGCTGACCCACGTCATCGGCACCCAGCGCGACTTCTTCGACCGGCTCGGGCTCGGCCTCGGGCCCGCCCCCGACCCGGCGGACCCGGCCGCCGCCTGGCAGGCGCACGTCGACCAGGTGGCGCCCCTGGTCGCCGACGACGCGGCGATGGCCGGCGAGTTCGCCGGGCACGACGGGCCCAGCACCGTCGGTGCCACCTTCGCCCGGTTCTACGTCTTCGACATGCTGGTCCACCGCTGGGACCTCGCGGTCGCCACCGGCGCGGAGGGCTGGCTCACCGACGACGAGCTGGACCGGATCGAGGCGTCGGCGGACAGCTTCGGGGAGGCGCTGCACAGCGAGGGGGTCTGCGCCCCGGCCGTGGCGGCGCCGGAGGGGGCGGACCGGCAGACCCGGGTGCTGGCGCGGCTCGGCCGCGTCGCCGTCTGAAGGCGGGCGCGGTCCGGCAGGATTCGGACCATGCCCCGCACGCGCCTCGTCGTCCTGTCCCTCCTCTGCTGCCTGCTGGCCTCGGGGTGCGGTCTCTTCGGCGGTGACGAGGAGGAGACCGGCCCCCGGGCGGCCGCGGAGCAGCTCGCGGCGGCGGCCGGGGAGCTCACCCTCGACGGGCTGGCACTGACCGAGGAGCTCGAGGGCGATCCGTTGGCCGACCTGGCCGAGCCGTTGGCCGAGCACCCGGTGAGCGTCGAGCTCCTCGAGGTGGAGGAGACGGCCGTCCCCGAGGACGGCTCCGACGACGACTCCGCCCCGGCGAGGGCCGTCGTCCGCCTGGGCTGGTCGTGGGAGGTGGACGGCGACTTCTGGGACTACGAGTCCAGCGCCGAGCTGGTCAGGACCGGCGAGGAGTGGCAGGTGGCGTGGGCGCCCACCCTGCTCCACCCCGAGCTCGCCGAGGGGCACCAGCTGGTGCTGAGCGAGCCGGCCCCGTCGCGCGGCCGGGTGCTCGGCGCCGGCGGTCAGCCCCTCGTCGTCGACCGCCCGGTGCTGCGCTACGGGATCAACAAGGCGAAGGTCTCGCCCCGCGGGGCGCGGGAAGGCGCCCGCCGGTTGGCCGAGCTCTTCGACCTCGACGTCGCCGCCTACCTGAAGAAGGTGAAGGCCTACGGTCCGGAGGCGTTCGTCGAGGCGATCGTGCTGCGCGCCGAGGACGCCGTCGACCAGGTCCCGCCCGGCTACGTCGAGATCCCGGGGGTCGGCGTCCTCCAGGGCGAGCTGCCGCTGGCGCCCACCCGTGACTTCGCCGCCGAGCTGCTGGGGCGGGTCGGCCCCGCCACCGCGGAGATCATCGAGGGGTCCGACGGCAGGGTCCGCGAGGGCGACGACGTCGGTCTCTCCGGGCTCCAGCTGCGGTACGACGCGCAGCTCTTCGGCTCGCGCGGCCTCACCGTCGCTGCGGTGCCGGCCGACGGCGGCGGAGGGGAGGCGGTGACGCTGCACCAGCGCGAGCCGCAGCCCGGCGCCGACCTGGAGACCACGCTGGACCCCGTGCTCCAGGAGCGCGCCGAGGCCCTCCTCGAGCCGATCGTGGGGCACGCCTCGGCCGCCGTGGCGATCCAGCCCTCCACCGGTCATGTGCTGGCCGCCGCCACCGGGCCCGGCAGCGACCTCAACGCCGCGACCTACGGGCAGTACGCACCCGGTTCCACCTTCAAGGTGGTCACCGCCCTGGCCCTGCTGCGGGCCGGCACGGCGACCGACGACGTGCTCGCCTGCCCGGCGACCACGGTGGTGGACGGGCGGAGGTTCAAGAACTACGACGACTACCCGGCCGACCGCCTGGGGCGCACGACGCTGCGCACCGCCTTCGCCCACAGCTGCAACACCGCGATGATCGACGCCCGGGCCCGGCTGGCTCCCGGCGGGCTCGCCGCCGCGGCCGCCTCGCTGGGCCTCGGGGTCGACCACGACCTGGGCTTCCCCGCCTACTTCGGCCAGGTGCCGGAGCCCGAGGGGGAGACCGAGCGGGCGGCCGCCATGATCGGGCAGGGCAGGGTGCTGGCCAGCCCGATGACGATGGCCGCGGTCGCCGCCTCCGTGTCGGCCGGCCGCACGGTGCTGCCGGTGCTCCTGCCGGGTCAGCCGGCGGCCGAGCCGACGGGGGAGCCGCTGACCGAGAGCGAGGCCCAGCAGCTCCGCGGGCTGATGCGCGCGGTGGTCACCGAGGGCTCGGGACGCGGCCTGGCCGACCTGCCGGGCGCCGTCGGCGCCAAGACCGGCACGGCGGAGTTCGGCTCGCCCGGTGCGGACGGGGAGCTCGCCACCCACGCCTGGATGATCGGCTACCGCGACGACCTCGCCGTCGCCGTCTTCGTGGAGCGCGGCGAGTCGGGCTCCGGCACCGCGGGCCCCGTCCTCGAGGCGATGCTGAGGCGGTAGACGTCACACCGGACGAGGCGCCACCGGCTGTGGTCCCCGCCACCGCGGCCCCTAGTGTGGAAGCGTGAGCAGAGCACTGGAGACCGTGGCCTGGGGCGACTACGACGCCGTCCTGTTCGACCTCGACGGGGTGGTCACCCCGACCGCCGAGGTCCACATGAGGGCGTGGGCCGAGATGTTCAACGACTTCCTCGCCGCGCCGGGCGCACCCGGCGGCGGCGACCGCGCGCCCTACACCGACGCCGACTACTTCGCCCACGTGGACGGCAAGCCCCGCTACGACGGGGTGCGCGACTTCCTGGCCTCCCGCGGCATCGAGCTGCCCGAGGGCACCGACGAGGACCCCGCCGACGCGGCCACCGTCCGCGGTCTGGGGAACCGCAAGAACGAGGCGTTCAACGACGTCCTGGAGCGCGACGGGGTGGTGGCCTACCCGGGGTCGGTCGACCTCCTCGACCACCTGCGCGACCTCGGCGTCCCGCTGGCGGTGGTCTCCTCCTCCCGCAACGCCCCCGCGGTGGTCGCCGCAGCCGGCCTGGCCGACCGCTTCCGCACCGTGGTCTCGGGCGCGGTCGCCACCGAGCGCGGGCTGCCGGGCAAGCCGGCACCTGACACCTTCCTCTACGCCGCCGAGCTGCTCGACGCCGCCCCGGAGCGGGCCGTGGTGCTCGAGGATGCCGTCTCGGGCGTGCGGGCCGGGGCCGCCGGAGGCTTCGGCCTGGTGATCGGGGTCGACCGGGGAGCCGGCCACGACGCCCTGGCCGAGGCCGGCGCCGACCTGGTCGTCGGCGACCTCGACGAGCTGGTCCCCGCGACGGAGGGCGCGCGATGAGCCGCGGCCGTCGCGCCCGCGCGCTGCGCCCCCTGGACCGCCACCGCTTCCCCGCCGATCCGTGGCGGCTGGTCGAGACCGACTTCACCGGCGAGCACCTGGGCACCACCGAGACCCTCTTCGCCGTCGCCAACGGCTACCTCGGCATGCGGGGCAACCCGGAGGAGGGGCGTGAGGCCGGCGAGCACGGCACCTACCTCAACGGCTTCCACGAGACGTGGCCGATCCGCCACGCCGAGGCCGCCTTCGGCTTCGCCCGCACCGGCCAGACCATCGTCAACGTCCCGGACGCCAAGCTGGTCAAGCTCTACGTCGACGACGAGCCGCTGATGCTTGGCACCTCCGAGCTGGAGAGCTACGAGCGCGAGCTCGACTTCGCGGCCGGGCTGCTGCGCCGTTCGCTGGTCTGGCGCACCCCGTCGGGCAAGCGGGTCAAGGTCGACTCGACCCGGATGGTCTCGATGACCGAGCGGCACCTGGCGATCATCACCTTCGAGGTCACCATGCTGACCGGTGACGCGGCCCTGGTGATCTCCTCCCAGCTGCTCAACCGGCAGGACGGCCGGGACGAGTACTACCAGGTCCGGTCGACCGACGAGTCGATGGACCCCCGCAAGGCCGGGGCCTTCGAGGGGCGCGTGCTCCAGCCCTGCCACCACTCCGCCCGGGACGGCCGGCTGACCCTGGGCTACCGGTGCACCCACTCGGGAATGACCATGGCGGTCTCCGCCGAGCACCGCTTCACCTCCACCGACCACTGCGAGCTGCGCAGCCGCAGCGAGGACGACCTCGCCAAGCAGGTCTACCGGATCGAGGCGACCGAGGGCACCACCACCCGGCTGGAGAAGATCGTCACCTACCACTCCTCGCGGGGAGTGCCGGTCCGTGAGCTCCTGGACCGGTGCGAGCGGACCCTGGACCGCGCCGCGCGGCACGACGTCGCCCACTACCAGGCGCTGCAGCGCGAGTGGTACGACGACTTCTGGGCCGCCTCCGACGTGCAGGTCGGAGCCACCCCGGAGATCCAGCAGGCCATCCGCTTCAACCTCTTCATGCTCGCCCAGGCCAGCGGCCGCGCCGACGGCCAGGGGATCGCCGCCAAGGGGGTGACCGGGTCGGGCTACGAGGGGCACTACTTCTGGGACACCGAGATCTACGTGCTCCCGTTCCTCGTCTACACCCAGCCCCGGCTGGCCCGCAACGCGCTGCACTTCCGTCGCCGGATGCTGCCCGCCGCCCGGGCCCGGGCCGCGGAGATGGCCCAGAGCGGGGCGCTCTTCCCGTGGCGCACCATCAACGGTGAGGAGGCCTCGGCCTACTACGCCGCGGGCAGCGCGCAGATGCACATCAACGGCGACGTCGTGCACGCGGTGATGAAGTACGTCGCGGCCACCAACGACATCGACTTCCTGCGCCAGGACGGCGTCGACCTGCTGGTGGAGACCGCCCGGATGTGGCGAGACCTGGGGTTCTGGCGCGGCAACGGCGGCGAGCCGACGTTCCACATCCACGGGGTGACCGGGCCGGACGAGTACACCACCGTGGTCAACAACAACCTCTTCACCAACGTGATGGCGCGGGCCAACCTCGAGGCCGCCGTCCGGGTGCTGGAGCGGCTCCGCGAGGTCGACCCCCGCACCTACGCCCGGGTGGCCGCCCGGCTCGGGCTCACCCCCGACGAGCCGGCCGAGTGGGCCCGGTGCGCGGAGCGGATGACGGTGCCGTTCGACGCGGGCCTGGGCATCCACCCCCAGGACGACTACTTCCTGGACCGCGAGGTGTGGGACCTCTCCCGGACGCCGGAGGAGCTTCGCCCGCTGATGCTCCACTACCACCCCCTGGTGATCTACCGCTTCCAGGTGCTCAAGCAGGCCGACGTGGTGCTGGCCCTCTTCCTCCAGGGCGACCGCTTCACCCCCGAGGAGAAGAAGGCCGACTTCGAGTACTACGACCCGATCACCACGGGCGACTCCACCCTCTCGGCCGTGGTCCAGTCGATCATCGCGGCGGAGGTCGGCTACCACGAGGCCGCCATGGACTACTTCCTCCAGGCCCTGCACACCGACCTCGGCGACCTGCACGCCAACACCGTGGACGGCATGCACATCGCCTCGGCGGGCGGCGTCTGGTCGACGCTCGTCCAGGGCTTCGGCGGGATGCGCGACTACCAGCGCCGGCTCACCTTCGACCCGCGGCTGCCCGCCAGCTGGAGCCGGCTGCTCTTCCACCTGACCTGGATGGGGAACCGGCTGCGGGTGGAGCTGACCCAGCACCGGATCTGCTTCGAGCTGGTCGAGGGCGACGGCCCGGTCGAGCTCGAGGTGCGCGGGGAGAAGCACACGGTGGCGGCGGGACCGCCGGTGGAGGTCGCCCTGGACCACCAGGGTCCGCGGATCGATGGCCTGCTGGGCGACAAGCCGCAGACGGGCGGCGTCCGGGCCGACGGCACCAAGATCACCGCCGGGGTGCCGGACCCGAGCGTGTACGACCTGTCCGACCCCTCCGCCACCACGGTGGCCGGCAGCGACCCGGACGCCGACCAGCCCTAGCGCGGCCGGCGGCGCCGTTCACCGGGTGCCGGTCACCGGGTGACCGCGCGGCGTCAGCGGCTCGGTGAGGGACTGGATCCGGCGGGTCGCCAGCTCGATCATCAGCCGGGTCGCGGGCGAGAGCGTCGCCCCCTTGCGGTGCGCGATCGCCAGGGTGTCCCACTGCCGGGGGCGCAGCGAGACCCACCCCGCGTCCGGGGCGAGCCGAGGCACTAGGGCCTCGGCGACCCCGCGCTGGACGACGGTGTCCACGTGCCCCATGCCGACCAGCTCGACGGCGGTCTCCACGTCCTCGACCTCGATCCGGGTCCGGGGGTTGGCCCCCACCTCGTGGAGCATCTGGCGCAGCAGGGTGCGGGCGGAGTCGACCCCTCGCCAGGTGGTCTCGGCCAGCACCAGCGAGGCCTGGGAGAGGCGCAGCGCGGTCACCGGCGCCTCCAGCCGGCCCGGGTCGGCACTGACGTAGACCAGCTCGTCGCGCGCCACCGGCGTCACCTCCAGACCTTCGCTGCTCACCGCGGGGACCGCGATCATCGCCGCCTCCAGCCGCCCTCGGCGCAGCTCGTCCTGGACGTCGCTGGAGTTCTGGCCGATGAGCTCGACCCGGACCCCGGGGTGGCGGGAGACGAAGTCGGCGACCAGGTCGGCGCCGCCGTAGAGGCGGGCGGTGCCGAACATGCCGAACCGGATGGTGCCTGTCTCCAGGGAGACCGAGCTCTCCACCGCTCGCCTGGCGTCGTCCGCGGCGGCCAGCACCCGCTCGGCGTGCGGGCGCAGCTCCTCGCCGGCGTCGGTGGGCAGCACCCCGCGGCCGACGCGGTGGAAGAGCGGGGTGCCGAGGGTGCGCTCCAGGGCCCGCAGCTGCTCGGAGACCGAGGGTTGGGCGTAGCCGAGCTCCTCGGCCGCGGCGGTGATCGAGCCCTGCTCGTAGACGGCCAGGAAGCAGGTGAGCTGGTGCATCGAGAGCATAGGGAAGTCCTTTGGATGCCAGAGACAGCACAGGCTACCCCTATGAGACCCGGCGACGGAGAATGGCGGTGAACCCGTCTGCCGACCGCCTCGAGGAGGTACCCATGCTGTTCACCCACCACTGCTCCGCGTGCGACAAGGTGCAGCTGATCTTCCCGAGCCTCGGTCACGCCGTCCGGGAGACCCCCGCCGGGCCCGAGCTGGCCTTCACCTGCTGGTGCGGCGCCGAGCAGCGCCACGTCCTGAGCGACGACCTGGACGGCCTCGCCGCGCGCGGCGAGGTCGAGCTCATCGCCTGACGTGCCACAGGCCGTCGCTCCCCGAGGGGGTCGACCTGGCCAGGTGGGCGCGCACGCCCTGGTGCGGCACCCACGGCTGTGACCGGGTGGGCGGGTAGACCTCCACCCGCTCGAGCACCGTGCTCCAGTCCGGGTCCGTGGCGACCCGGGCCGCGACCAGTGCCCCGGCCATCGACTCCTCGAGCACCCACAGGTGGTCGAACTCGCGGCGGGTGTCGGACCACAGGGAGTCCCAGCTGCGCCGCTGGGCGTAGGCCGCGCCGTGCAGCTTGGCCTTCACCTGGTTGAGGGCCAGCTCGAAGCGACGGCTCTGCTGGACGAACCCCCGGGAGATCCCGTCGCCGTCCTCCAGCTGGTGGCGCACCGGCGGCACCAGAACCGCGAGGACGGCGGCGTTGTGCCGGGAGGTGGCGGTCAGGAACCGGTCGATGACGGGGTAGCCGTCACGGGGCTCCTTCGCCGTGTGGGCGACCTCCGCCCGGGCCAGCCGGTCCTCGAGGACGCGGTGGCTCTCACGTAGGTGGGGGAGGAGGGTGTCCATGTGAGGTCTTTTCTGTGACGCCGGCCACAGGGGTTTCCTCAAGTGTGCGCTCGCCCTGGGTGGAGGACAAGACGGTCCCTTCTCCCCGGGCCACAGGTCCCGGAGCCTGTCCGCGGCCGGCCCGCCACCCGGCCACGGCGGCCACCAGCGCCGCCAGCGCCAGCAGGGAGAGGCTCCCCGGCACCACCGCCACCCCGAGGGTCGCCGCGAGCTCGCCGCGGCCGCGCTCGCCCCAGACCTGACCCTCCGCGCTGCCCGAGCCGGAGACCCGGGTGGCCAGCCCCAGGAGGGGCACCGCCACCGCGAGCAGGCCCAGCCAGCGCAGCAGGTCGCCGGGGACCGCGCCCGGGTGGGCGGAGGTGCGCACCACTCGCCGCGCCGAGAGCCACAGCACGACGACGGTGAGCGGGACGGCGGCCCACAGCCCCGGCTCCAGCTGCGTCCAGTGGCCGAGGCGCTCGTGGAAGCTGCCGATGGCCACGTCGAGGTCGCCCGAGGCGGTGCCGTCCACCGTGCGGCCGGCGGGGCCGAGCGCGCCGAGCGCCAGCACGGCCCAGCCCCAGTTGGCCACCAGGGCCAGCAGCAGCCCGATCCCGCTGGCCGTCTCCAGGTCGCCGGTGAGGTCGCCGGCGGCGTTCTGCTCACCGCCCGCCAGCATCAGCAGCCCGGCGAGCCCGGCCGCCGGGAGGAGCAGGACCAGCGTCACCAGGCCGCGCAGCGGAGCCCGCAGCCGGTCGCCCCAGCCGGCCACCCGGGGAGACCAGCCGTCGCGGCGCAGCAGCGCGACCGCGGCGAGCACCGCGAAGGTGACCGCGAAGGTGCCCAGCGGGGCCTGCCAGGCCACCACCCGCGCCTGCCCGTCGACCTGGTCGGCGTCGCCCTCGGCGATCCAGCCCAGCGCCACCAGGATGCCGCCGGAGCCGCTGCGCGAGGCGAGACCCACGGCCAGCACCACGGCCGCCAGCAGGCATGCGGCCCGGGCCGCGTCGACCAGCGCCGGGAGGCCCCCGGCGGCGTCGCGCGTCGTACGCCGGAAGGAGAGGGCCGCGGTGGCGGTCGCGAGCAGCGTCAGGGTGGCCGGCACCACCCGGGCGCTGCCCTCGGCGGTGCCGGAGACGACCACGAAGCTGCCGCTCATCCACCCCTCGACGCCCGCGCCGAAGGCTCCGGTGACCAGGGCCCCCGCGGTGGTGAGCAGCTGGCCGGTCGACATCGACTCGGTGGCGATCAGCCAGGCCAGCAGCAGCGCCGCCGCCAGCGTCACCACCGAGGTGACCGCGGCCACCCGCGCGGCGCGGCGCCACGAGGCGAGCTGGCCGGCGGAGCGGGCGTCAGACATGCCTGACAGGGTGCCCCACCCTCCGCCGTGCCGTCCGGAGAAACCCACACCCTGAGACCCCTGACCCACCGACCGACCACGGACGCCCCCTAGATTGGGGATGGTGCAGACACCCGCCTCGACCGCCGCCGCCGTCTCCCCCGACTCCGGGGAGCACTGGACCGCAGAGGGGGCCTGGCCGGTGGCCCCCGGCGTCTTCCGCATCCCCCTGCCCCTGCCGAACGACGGGCTCCGCGCGATCAACGTCTATGCGATCGAGACGCCCGACGGCCTGACCCTGGTCGACGGCGGCTGGGCGCTCGAGGCGTCCCGGGAGGTCCTGGACCGCTCGCTGAAGGCGATCGACCGCACGGTCGCCGACATCGGCTCCTTCCTGGTCACCCACGTGCACCGCGACCACTACACCCAGGCGGTCGCGCTGCGCGCCGAGACAGGTGCTCGGATCAGCCTCGGGCTCGCCGAGCGGCCGTCGCTGGAGGCCATCCGGGCCGGGTGGCGCGAGGACCCGCACGTGGCGCTGCTGGCCCGGGCCGGCGCCCCGGACCTCGCCCGCCGGTGGGACGAGCTGAACACCGGGCCGACCGAGAACCTCGGGGTGTGGGCCGATCCCGACACCTGGCTGGACCGCGACCTGACCCTGAGCGTGGGGGAGCGGACCCTGGACGCGGTGCACACCCCCGGTCACACCCAGGGCCACTACGTCTTCGCCGAGCGGGACGCCGGGCTGCTGTTCGCCGGCGACCACGTGCTCCCGACGATCACCCCCTCCATCGGCTTCGAGGGCGTCCCGCCGGAGCAGCCGTTGGGCGACTTCCTCGCCTCGCTGGCCAAGGTGCGGGGGCTGCCCGACCTGCGGCTGCTGCCCGCCCACGGCCCCGTCGCCGGCTCCACCCACGCCCGCGTCGACGAGCTGCTCGCCCACCACGAGGAGCGGCTGGCGCTGTGCCGGGCCGCCTTCGGCGCCGCGGCGGAGCTCACCGCCCACGACGTCGCCGGCCGGCTGCCGTGGACCCGCCACGCGCACGCCTTCGCGACGCTGGACGTCTTCAACTCCGCGCTGGCCACGATGGAGACCAGGGCCCACCTCGAGCTGCTGGTGGTCCGCGGCGAGCTCTCCCGGCACGAGGTGGACGGCACCGAGGTCTACCGGGTCCTGCCCCCGCGGGTCTGAGCGGTCCGGTCAGGCGCCGGTCAGGCGCCGGTCAAGAAGGACCCCACCTGGGCGGTCGCCCGCCGGGCCTCCGGGACCAGCGGCAGCAGCGGGTAGACGTGGAGCAGCCCCGGCTCCTCCACGGTGGTCAGCTCCCAGCCGGCCTGCGCGCCGCGCCGGGCCAGCAGCCGGCAGCCGGGCGCCAGGGTGTCGCGGGTGCCGTAGAGCAGCAGGGCCGGCGGCAGGCCGGCCAGCGAGCCGAGCGCGGGCGAGACCTCGGGCCGGGTCAGGTCCTCCTCGCCGCCCGCCCACCACCGGGCGTAGGCGCGGGTCTTGCCCACGAAGAGCCACGGGTCGTCCCGGCTGGCCAGCGCGGTCTCCTCCGGCGTGGTGTCGGCCAGGTCGACCCAGGGGGAGACGAGGACCAGCCGGGCGGCCACGGGCCCTCCGGCGTCGCGCATCGCCTGCGCCACCGCCAGCGCGTAGCCGCCGCCCGCGGAGTCGCCGCCCAGCACCAGCTCGCCCCCGGTCGCGGCGGCCTCCCGCGCCCAGCGGGTCGCCAGGGCGGTGGTCGCCGCGAACGAGTCGCGCCAGGTGTGCCGGGGCGCCAGCGGGTAGTCGGGCAGCACCAGCCGGGCCCCGGTGGTCGCGGCGAGCCGGCACAGCCACCGCAGGTGGAAGGGGTCCAGCGGGTGGGCGTAGCCGCCGCCGTGCAGGTGGAGCAGCGTCGGCCGGCCGGCCGCGTGGTCGGGCCGGCGCGGCGTCACCACCCAGGTCGGGTAGCCGGCCGAGTCGTCGCGGGCCACACGGAAGCGCCGGTCGAAGCGCGGCACCAGCATGGTCGGCAGCGCCGGGCTGCGGTCCCGGTGGCGGCGCTCGACGGCGGCCCGCTCCTGCTCGGCGTCGACGAGCTCGCCGGTACGCCGCACCCGGGGCAGCGCCCAGGCCAGCAGCCGGTGCCGGCGGCTGGGGCCGGGGCCTGGACGGAAGAGCTCGGAGTGCGGGACGCGGGTCACGGTCGCACCCTAGGCTCAGGCCACCATGACCGAGCCGTCCAGCACGCCGTCCGAGGGTCCCGCGGCAGCCGTGCCGGACCCGCTGGTGCTCTACCTCGCCGGCTGGGGCCGCAGCGGCTCGACGCTGCTGGAGCGGCTGCTGGGAGAGCTCGACGGGGTGACCCTGCTCGGTGAGGTGGTCCACCTCTGGGAGCGCGGTGTGCGCCGCGACGAGCTGTGCGCCTGCGGCGCGGCGTTCTCGGCCTGCCCGTTCTGGACTGCGGTCGGGGAGCGGGCCTTCGGCGGCTGGGGGCGGGTCGACGTCGACCGGGTGGCCCACCTCAAGGAGCAGGTCGACCGGCAGCGCCGGCTGCCCCGCACGCTGCGCCGCCACCCGTCGCCGGCCACCCGCCGCGCGGTGCTCGACTACGCCGGGCACTACCGCGCCGTCTACGCTGCCGCGCGCGAGGTGGCGGGGGGCGCCCGGGTCCTGGTGGACTCCAGCAAGGAGATCCCCACCGCCGTGACCCTCAGCCACCTGCCCGACCTGGACCTGCGGGTGCTGCACGTGCTCCGCGACCCGCGCGGGGTGGCGTACTCCTGGGCCAAGACCGTGGCCCGCCCGGAGGCGGGCGGCGAGCCGATGCCCCGCTTCTCCCCGGCCCGGAGCACCGCCTTGTGGGTCTCGGGCAACCTGACCGTGCAGGCCCTCCCCTGGCGGGGCGCCCCGCTGGCCCGGCTGCGCTACGAGGACCTGGTCGCCGACCCGGCCGGGGCGGTGGCCGCGAGCTGGCAGGCCCTCGGGCTGCCGGGCAGCCCCGCCCTCCCGCTGCTCGGGCCGCACGAGGTCGAGCTGGGGCCCTGCCACTCGGTGGCGGGAAACCCGATGCGCTTCCGGACCGGCCGCACCGAGCTGCGGGCCGACGAGGAGTGGCGCACCGAGATGACGACGCGCGACAGGCGCCTGGTGACCGCCCTGTCCTGGCCGGTGCTGCGCCGCTTCGGCTACCGGTAGTATCGCCGGACCAGACAGGGGAGCACCCGGTGTCGCGACGCGTCGACGACATCCATGTGCTGAGAGTGCGGAGAGAGCCGCAGACCCTCCGAACCTGCACCGGTTAGCACCGGCGAAGGGAGTCAGAGAAGTGAAGACCCATGCCCTCCTCGCGTCCGTGGCGGTGCTGAGCGCGGTCACGGCCGGCTGCAGCGCCCTCGGCGACGACAACGACGACACCGCCGGCGCGGACGAGCGTGACCGGGTCATCCTGGTCACCCACGAGTCCTTCCAGCTGCCCGAGGAGCTGATCGAGGAGTTCAGCGAGCGGCACGACCTCGACCTGATCGTCCGGGCCTCCGGCGACGCCGGCTCCCTGAGCGCCAAGCTCGGGCTGACCAAGGAGAACCCGCTCGGGGACGCCGCCTTCGGCATCGACAACACCTTCGCCTCCCGCGTGCTCGCCGAGGGTGTCTTCGCCCCCTTCGAGGCCCCGCTGCCGGCCGGCGCCGAGGAGTTCGCGCTGCCCGAGGGGGCCGACCGGCTTACCCCGGTCGACGTGGGCCACGTCTGTGTCAACGTCGACGACACCTGGTTCGCCGAGCGGGACGTGAAGCCGCCGCGGACGCTGGCGGACCTCGCCGAGCCGGCGTACCAGGACCTGATGGTGGTGCCGGCCGCCTCGACCTCCTCGGTCGGGATGTCCTTCCTGCTCGCCACCGTGGCGGCCTACGGCGACGAGTGGCCCGTCTACTGGCAGTCGCTGGTCGACAACGGCGTCAAGATCGTCGACGGCTGGAGCGACGCCTACTACACCGACTTCACCCAGGGCGGCGAGGACGGCACCCGCCCGATCGTGCTCTCCTACGACTCCTCGCCGGCGTTCACCGTCCCCGAGGGGAAGAACCGCTCCACCACCAGCGCGCTGCTCGACACCTGTTTCCGCCAGGTCGAGTACGCCGGGGTGCTGGCGGGCGCGTCCAACCCCGAGGGGGCCGAGGCGCTGGTGGAGTTCCTGGTCGGCCGGTCGGTGCAGGAGGCGCTGCCGGAGTCGATGTACGTCTTCCCGGTCGACGCCTCCGTGGAGCTGCCCGAGGCCTGGGCCGCCCACGCCGTCCAGCCCGACGAGCCGTTCACCGTGGCGCCCGAGGAGATCGCGGCCAACCGCGAGCGGTGGCTCCAGGAGTGGACCGAGCTCACCACCCGGTGACCGGGCCGTGACCCGTCGGCTGCTGGCGCTGGCCGCCCTCTCCGCCGGACCGCTGCTGGTGCTCGGCGTCTTCTTCGTGCTGCCGGTGACCGGAATGGTGGCCCGCGGGTTCTGGGTCGACGGCGCCTTCGACCCCGGCGGGGTGCTCGAGGTGCTCCGCCGGCCCCGGGTGCTGCGGGTGCTCTCCTTCACCGTGGGCTCGGCACTGGCCGGGACGCTGCTCTCACTGGTGCTCGGGCTGCCGGCCGCCTACGCGCTCAGCCGGCTCGCCCTGCCGGGGCGCCGGGTGGTCCGCGCCGCGCTGCTGGTGCCGTTCGTGCTCCCCACCGTGGTGGTCGGCGTCGCCTTCCGGGAGCTGCTCGGGGAGTCCGGCCCGCTCGGCTTCCTCGGGCTCGACGGCACGCCGGCGGCGATCGTGCTGGGCCTGGCCTTCTTCAACTCCGCCGTCGTGGTGCGCGGGGTGGGGGCGGCGTGGGAGTCCCTCGACCCGCGCCCGGCCGAGGCCGCTGCGGCCCTCGGTGCCCCCCCGTGGCAGGTGCTGCGCACGGTCACCCTGCCCGCCCTGCGGCCGGCCATCGTCTCCTCGGCGTCGGTGGTCTTCCTCTTCTGCGCGACCGCGTTCGGCATCGTGCTCACCCTCGGCGGGGTCCGCTACGCCACCGTGGAGACCGAGATCTACCTCCTGACCACCACCCTCTTCGACCTGCGGGCGGCGGCCGCCCTCTCGCTCGTCCAGCTGGCGGTGGTGGCCGGGTTGCTCCTGGTGACCGGCCGGCTCCGCGCGACCACGGCGGCGGTCGCCCGGCGTACCGCCCGCGCCCGGCGCCCGGGTCGCCACGACGTCTGGGCGCTGGCGATGACCGGTCTGCTGCTGGCCTTCGTCGCCGCCCCGCTGGTCACCCTGGTGCTGGGCTCGCTGCGGGTCGGCGGCGCCTGGAGCCTGGACAACTACCGCGCCCTGGGTGGGCGTGGCGACGACGGGGCGCTGCTGGTCCCGGTGACCGAGGCGCTGGTCAACTCGCTGCGGATCGCGGTGGACGCCACCTGGATGGCGCTGCTCCTCGGGCTGCTGCTGGCGGTGCTGGTCACCCGGCGCTCCCAGACCCGCACCGAGCGCCGGCTGAGGTCGGGGATGGACGCCCTCTTCATGCTGCCGTTGGGGGTCTCCGCGGTCACCCTGGGCTTCGGCTTCCTCATCACCCTCGACCGGCCGCCGGTCGACCTGCGCGACTCGGCGCTGCTGGTGCCGATCGCCCAGGCGCTGGTGGCCCTGCCCCTGGTGCTGCGCACGCTGGTCCCGGTGCTCGCCGGTGTCGACGACCGGCTGCGGCAGGCGGCCGCCTCGATGGGTGCCGGACCGGTGCGCACCTGGGTCACCGTCGACCTTCCGGTGGTGTGGAAGCCGCTGCTGGCGGCCACCGGGTTCGCCTTCGCGGCGTCGCTGGGCGAGTTCGGGGCTACCTCGTTCCTGGCCCGCGACGACCGCCCCACGGTGCCGGTGGTGATCTTCCGGCTGATCGGCCACCCCGGGCAGATGAACTACGGGATGGCCCTGGCCGCCTCCGTGGTGCTGGCGGCCACCACCGCGCTGGTGATGCTGGCCGTGGAGCGGCTGCGGGTGCCGAGCGTGGGAGCCTTCTGACATGGCCGGCGACCAGCAGGGGCTGCAGCTCGAGGGCGTCGAGGTGCGCTACGACGGCGTGCCCGCCGTGGTCGACGTCGACCTGGAGCTCCCACCGGGCGAGGTGCTCGCCGTGCTCGGCCCCTCGGGCTGCGGCAAGTCGACGCTGCTGCGCGCGGTCGCCGGCCTGGAGCCGGTCACCGCCGGCACGGTCCGCTTCGACGGCGAGGACCTGGGCGGGCGCCCCACCCACCGGCGCGGCTTCGCGCTGATGTTCCAGGACGGCCAGCTCTTCGCCCACCTCGACGTGGCGCGCAACGTCGGCTACGCGCTGCGCCTGGCGCGGCGTCCCCGGGCCGAGGTCGCCCGCCGGGTGGCTGAGCTCCTGGCGCTGGTGGGGCTGGAGGGCTACGGCGCGCGGATGCCGGCGACGCTCTCGGGTGGCGAGCGGCAGCGGGTGGCGCTGGCCCGGGCCCTGGCCGTGCGGCCGCGGCTGCTGCTCCTCGACGAGCCGCTCTCCGCCCTGGACGCCGCGCTGCGCGAGTCGCTGGCCCAGGACCTCCGCGCGATCCTCACGGCTGCGCGGACCACGGCGGTGATGGTCACCCACGACCACGAGGAGGCGTTCACGGTCGCCGACCGCTTGGCGGTGATGTTCCGCGGCCGGGTCGTGCAGGAGGGGCCCATCGGCGCGGTGTGGTCGGCACCCGCCACCCCCGAGACCGCGGTCTTCCTGGGCTACGCCACGGTGCTCACCGGCGCCGCGGCGCACCGGCTGGCCGACGCGGCCGGCCTGCCCCGCGGCGGGGGGCTCGCACTGCGCCGCTCGGCGCTGCGGGTGGCGGCCGACGGCCGGCTGGAGGGGACGGTGACGCTGGCCGCGGCGACCCCGGAGCTGCTCCGGCTCCAGGTCGAGGTGCCGGGCCTGGGGGCGCTGCACGCGGTGGCCCCCCGCGACCTGGGCGTCGCGGTCGGGGACCGGGTGCGCCTCGGTGTCGACGCGAGCCGGCTCGCGCCGGTGCCCGTCCGGGCGCAGCTGCCCGGAACTCTCTAGGATGCGGGGGTGTACCGCCGCGCCCACGTCCTCCTCATCGGAGTCGCGGCCACCATGGGGCTCCTGGCCCTGGTGGCCTCGATCTCCTTGGACCGACCGCTCGTGGACCCCGAGGGGTTCCTGGGCCCGGCCGCCGTCCGCCTGCCGCTGCTGGTCGGGGCGGCGCTGCTGGTCGACATGCTTCCCCGCTACTTCTGGGAGGGCATGGGACACCCTCGCGCCGGCTGGGAGGCGATGAAGAAGCGGTGGCACACCCACTGGAACCGGGAGCGCCTCACCCTCGTGGTGCTCGGCATCGTCTGCTTCTACCTCACCTACGTCAGCTACCGGAACCTCAAGTCGTTCCTGCCGTTCATCATGGGCGACACGAAGTACGACCGCGAGCTCCACGTGCTCGACCGGGCGATGTTCGGCGGCACCGAGCCGGCCGAGGTGCTGCACACGGTCTTCGGCACCAGCTTCAGTGCGTTCTTCCTCTCCACCATCTACCTCTGGTTCCTGCCGCTGGTGCCGATCGGCGTCGCGGTCTTCCTGGTCTGGTCGCGCAACATCACCTTCGGCTACTGGTTCGCCAACTCCCAGGTGCTGATCTGGACGCTGGGGACGGCCTCCTACTACGCGCTGCCCACCCTCGGCCCCGGCTTCCGCTACCCCTGGCTCTACGCCGACCTCCCCGACACCGGCACCAGTGCGTTGATGGAGTCGCTCTTCTACGTGCGCAAGGGGGTGATCCACGACGGGATCGAGGGTGCGGTGCAGTCGGTGGCTGGGTTCGCCAGCCTGCACACCGGCGTCACCCTGCTGGTCGCGCTGATGATCCAGTACACGATGCGCAGCCGCACCCTCAAGATCGTCTTCTGGGTCAACTTCGCGGTGACCGTCGTGGCCACCCTCTACTTCGGCTGGCACTACGTGGCCGACGACATCGCCGGGGTCGCGATCGCGCTGGTCTCCTTCTACGCCGGGGGCCTGGCCGCGGGGCAGAAGTTCACCAAGAGGGGCCTGCTCCTCAACTCGTCCTCGACGTCGTCGCGGGAGACGGTGGACCTGCCGGACGAGGTCGCGGAGCGAATTACACCAGTGTAGTTCGTCAAGGCGACACGCCGGTGTGGCGAAGAAAACTTGAGATTTGTGTTTCCAATGTGACGAAAGCGCACTACCGTGCCTGATGTGTCTCGGGCGGTGGGGAAGCCGCCCGAGGCGCAGCCGACTCGGTGACCCGCCGAGCGGCTGAGCTCCAGGCAGGTCCGGGCGGGCCCACGCAGGCCCCGCCGACCTAGGCGAGGGGAACACCGTGCGCAGGCGACGGCACCACCGCACCCGTGCGCGGCGACAGGTGCCCCTGACCGGTGCCCTGCTGGTGCTGCTCCTGGCGGCGACTCCCGCCGGGGCGACCGACGAGCCCGTGCCGTCCGCCGACGAGGTGGCGGCCGCCGAGCGGGCCACCGACACGGCCGCCCGCGGCGTCGCCGCGGTCCGGGCCGAGCTGGCGCTGGCCGGCCACGCGCTCGACGAGTCGGCGATCCGGGCGGCCCAGGCCGCGGAGACCGCCAACCGCACCGCCTGGGAGCTGACCCAGGCCGAGGCCGCTGCCGAAGCCGCCCGGGTCGCCGCCGCCGCCGCGACCGACGACCTGGCCCGGCAGCAGGAGGCGTACGGCGCGACCCTGGTCCGCTCCTACGAGACGGTCCCGCAGGTGGCGGGGCTGGCCGCCATGGTGGAGGCCGACGGGATCACCGACTACGTGGAGCGCTCGGTCACCACCGCCAACGCCGTCGAGGCGATGGAGGGCTCCTACGACCGCTTCCGGGCGTCCGCGACCTTGGCCGAGGTCGCGGTCACGGGCGCCGAGGACGCCGAGCGGCGCGCCGCCGAGCTCGCCGAGGAGGCGCGGCTGAGCCGGGAGTCGGCGGAGTCCGCCGCCGCCGTGGCCGCCGCCGAGGCGCAGCAGATCGCGGCGCGCAAGGCCGAGCTGGTGGCCGAGCTCGCCACCCTCCAGGGCATCAGCGTGCGGCTCGCCGAGCGGCGTCAGACCCGGCTGGAGCAGCGCGCGGCCGAGGCCGCCGCCCGGGCCGAGGAGCAGCGACGCCGCGAGGAGGCGGCGCAGGCGCGCCGCGCCGAGCGGGAGGCGGAGAAGCAGCGCGCCACCCCGACGCCGGCGCCCACCCCGACGTCCGCGCCGACGCCCACCCCGACCCGCACGCCCACGCCGGCGCCCACCCCGACCCGCAGGCCCGCGCCCACCCCGCCGTCCACGCCGGAGCCCACCCGGACCGCCACACCGACTCCGACAGCCACCCCGACCCCGACCCCGACGCCGACGCCGACGCCGGCCCCCGCTGTGCCGCCCGCGCCGGCCCCCGCCTCGGGCGCCCCGGCCGCGATCGCCTTCGCCACCGCCCAGCTCGGCGAGCCCTACCGCTGGGGTGCTGCCGGCCCCGACGCCTGGGACTGCTCCGGCCTGACCGCGATGGCCTGGGCGGCCGGGGGAGTGGCGCTGCCCCACTACTCCGCGGGTCAGTACGCCGCGTCCACGCCGGTCCGGCCCGCCCAGCTGGCGCCGGGCGACCTGGTCTTCTGGGGCTCGTCGTCGAGCCCGTCCTCGATCTACCACGTGGCGCTCTACGTCGGCGACGGGATGATCGTGCACGCGCCGCGCACCGGCCGGCCCGTGGTCAGGGAGTCGATGTACTACTGGCGCACGCCCAACTTCTACGCGCGCCCCTAGCGTCGCGGGTGCCTAGGGCCGAGCGCCCCTAGCGCGGTGCGGCCCCGGGCGGGCGGTCAGGCCGGGGCGACGCGGGTGGCGAAGCGCGCCGCCAGCTCGCCGGGGTCGAGATCGCCGGCCAGGATCCGCGCCGTGGGCCAGTGCGAGGTGTCGATCCCGGTGAGCCGGGCGAAGAGCGCGAGGTCGTCGGCATAGAGCCGGGCCAGGCCGTCGAGGTCCTCGGCGGTCGGCGCCGTCCCGGGCACCAGCTCGGCCCCGGCGTACCGGTTGCGCAGCGGCGGCCGCTGCTCGAAGCGGGGCAGTCCCAGGTGGTCGGTGACCCGGTCGAGGACCGTGTCGTAGTCGGCCAGCATCTGCCGGAACTCCAGCAGCAGCCACTGGTCCCGGTCGAAGACCTCGAAGCCGTGGGCGAGCTGGGCGCCGTAGAAGCCGCGGGCGATCCCCGAGAGGTGCTTGTAGCGCATCGGCCGCACCCCCTCGGGCAGGCTGGTGGGGAAGGTGGTGGGCCGGAACTCGGTGAGGAAGCCCGGCCAGTCGGGCCAGTCGGGGTGCCGGGTGCGCAGCATCGTCCAGTGCGAGAAGAGCCGCTCCAGCGGGTCGCGGAAGATCGCGATCAGCGGCATGTCCGGCTTGTAGGCCGCCATCCGCTCCAGCGCCTGGGGCCACATCAGGTAGACGGGGGTCGAGTCGCCCACCATCCGGTGGATCCGGGCCCGCTTCGGCGCGGTGTAGTCACGCTCGTAGTCGGGGTCGGCCCAGTCGTACTCCTCGTCGTTGAAGAAGTGCGCCTCCTTGCGCGGGGGGCGGCAGACCAGGGGGTGCTGGCTGATCGTGCCCGACAGGGTGGAGGTGCCGGACTTCTGGGCCCCGACGATCGAGAAGTTGTAGCCCAGCCGACCGAACGGGGTCTCCTCGGGCTCGGGACGGGGGGGAGTCACGGGGCTGAGGCTACCGACCGCCTCCGGTACGGGCGCAGTGCGCCACCCGGTGCCGTGGCGGTACAGACCACTCCCGCCCCACGAATCCCTCTGCCTACTCGCGGGTACCGTCGGGGACATGACAGCCCAGAGCCTCTCCCCCGCCCAGGCCGCTGCCGCCGAGGAATCCGTCCAGGACAAGGGATACCGCCAGCCGGTCGTCGACGTCGAGGCGCTGACCCGCCTGCTGGACGGTAGGTACGGCGAGGTGCGCCAGCTCGTCCGCGACAACCTGGTCGACCACGCCGGCCTGCTCGCCGAGGCCGAGGAGCTGGACAGCGAAGCGTTCCGCGAGCGGGTCAAGGACGTCGTCCTCGAGCTCGCGGCCACGGGGCAGACCGGGATGGGACTGCCGCAGGAGTACGGCGGAGGCGGCGACGTCGGGGCCTCCATCGCCGCCTTCGAGACCCTCGCGCTCGGCGACCTCTCGGTGCTGGTCAAGGTCGGCGTGCAGTTCGGCCTCTTCGGCGGGGCGATCCTCCAGCTCGGCACGCAGGAGCACCACGAGCGCTGGATGGCCGACATCATCAGCGGGCGGCTGATGGGCTCCTTCGCGATGACCGAGACCGGGCACGGCTCCAACGTGCAGGCGCTGGGCACCGTCGCGGTCTACGACCCCGAGACGGCCGAGTTCGTGATCACCACCCCCGACGAGGCCTCCCGCAAGGACTACATCGGCAACGCCGCCCGGCACGCCGAGCTGGCCGTGGTCTTCGCCCAGCTCGAGGTGGCCGGCGAGCGGCACGGCGTGCACGCCTTCGTCGTCCCCGTCCGGGTCGACGGCGAGCCCGCTCCCGGCGTCCGGATCGAGGACTGCGGCGCCAAGATGGGGCTCAACGGCGTCGACAACGGACGCTTCTGGTTCGACGGCGTCCGGGTGCCCCGCGCCAACCTGCTCAACAAGTTCGCCGAGGTCAGCGAGGACGGCGTCTACAGCAGCCCGATCGAGAGCCCCGGCCGGCGCTTCTTCACCATGCTGGGCACCCTCGTGCAGGGTCGCGTCTCGGTCGGCGGCGCGGCGATCAACGCCGCCAAGGTGGCGCTGGCCATCGCCGTGAAGTACGCCGACAAGCGGCGCCAGTTCGAGGCCGCCGACCCCGACAGCGAGCAGCTCCTCCTCGACTACGGCATGCACCAGCGCCGGCTGCTGCCGCTGCTCGCGGAGAACTACGCCATGCACTTCGCCCAGGAGGTGGTCGCCGGCCAGCTCCACGACGTCTTCTCCGGCATCACCGACGACCCGGAGACCCGGCGGCTGCTGGAGTCGCGGGCCGCGGGCACCAAGGCCTACGGCACCTGGCACGCCACCCGCACCATCCAGGAGTGCCGCGAGGCCTGCGGCGGTGCGGGCTACCTGTCGACCAACCGGTTCCACGCCCTCAAGGCCGACACCGACGTCTTCACCACCTTCGAGGGCGACAACCACGTCCTGCTCCAGCTGGTCGCCAAGGGCCTGCTCACCGACTACGCCGGCGAGTTCGAGGAGATGGACCAGTTCGGGATGGTCCGCTTCGTCACCGGCCTCGCCGTCGAGACGGTGCTGGAGAAGAGCGCGGTCCACAAGCTGCTCGAGCGGATCAAGGACGTGCTGCCCGGCGGTGACGAGTGGGACCAGGAGGCCGGCCTGCTCGACCCCAACTACCAGCTGGCGATGCTCCGCTTCCGCGAGGAGCACATGCTCGGCGGGGTGGCCCGGCGCCTCAAGGCGGGGGTCGACGGGGGCGGCAACCCCGGCGAGGTCTTCTCCCGCGTCCAGGACCACGTGATCGCCACCGCCCGCGCCCACGTGGAGCGGCTGGTCCTCGAGGCGTTCGTGACCAAGGCCGCCGAGCTGCCCGAGGGTGACAACAAGGTCGCGCTCAACCTGCTCTGCGACCTCTACGCCCTCTCCCGCATCGAGGCCGACCGGGCCTGGTTCATGGAGCACGGCCGGCTCTCCATCGCCCGGAGCAAGGCGATCACCCGCGAGGTCACCAGCCTGTGCCGCAAGATCCGTCCGATCGCGGTCGACCTGGTCGACGCCTTCGGCATCCCGCGCGTCCTGCTGCGCTCTGAGGAGCTGCTGGCCGACGAGGCCGTGGGGGTCGACCGATGACCTTCGGCGGGCTGCCCGTCCGGTGGGAGCCGGAGGGCCCGAGCCGGGGGCTGGCGCTGGTCCTGCCGGGGCGCGCCTACGCCCCCAGCGCCCCGCTGCTGGAGTTCGCCCGCCGTGCGCTGCTGCAGCACGGCTTCACCGTGCGGCAGGTCTGGTGGGACACCACGGCGATGACCCCGGCCGACAACGACGCGCCCGAGGCCTGGGTGCGGCGGCACGTCGAGGAGGCGCTGGTCGAGGAAGGGCTGGCCGAGGAAGGAGTGGTCGGAGCGGGGGACGGCCGGGTGCTCGTGGTCGGCAAGTCGCTCGGCACCTTCGCCGCGTCGTACGCCGCGGAGCGCGGCCTCGACGCCCTCTGGCTCACCCCGCTGCTGACGCGGCCGGAGGTGGCGGAGGCGATCGCCTCCAACACCGGGCGACAGATGCTGGTCGGAGGGCTGGCCGACGAGGCCTGGGACGCCGACGTGGCGGCCGAGCTGGTGCGCAGCGGTCACGACGTCCTGGAGATCCCGGGGGCGGACCACTCGATGAGCACCCGGGACGCGGTGCGGTCGGCGGAGATCCAGTACGCCGTGGCCGAGGCGACGGAGCTCTTCCTGCGCCGACTGGACTGACCGCTCCCTGCCGGCTGGTCACGGCTCCTCCAGCTGGGTGTGTCCCGGCAGCCGCCTGACGCGCTCATGCGAACCGCACTCATCGCGGCAGATCCGGAGGTTCTCAGTCGACGGTTTCGCGGCGCATGTACACCCACTCTTGGTTGTCGCAGGGGCAGATCGCCTCGATCGTGGGGGAGCACAAGTCGACGATCTGCCGTGAGCTGGCCAGGAGCTTCTCAGCGCCGGGGGCCCCGGGAAAGTGGCCGGCTAGTTATCGCACATGCTATCGAATACAGTCCAGAACTGTCGGTGGTCCTCCGTAGGTTGTGGGTATGAGCCGGCCGGTGATCCCCGAGGAGACGCACCCCGTCCTGGGCTGCGCGGCGGTGATCGAGGCGGCGCTCAGCGAGGTGGCCGTCCTGGATCCGGTCTTCATGAGCGTCGCCGCGAAGCGCGAGGCGCTGGTGGTCCTGGACCGGTTGGTGTCCAGGGTGACCGCACTCCAGACCCGGGTCGTCGCGGCCTCCGAGGACGTCGCGGCCGCTGAAGGTCACCGCGACGTCGCGTCCTGGCTCCTTCACCGGACCCGCCGCGACCGGCACCACCACCGTCGGCTCCTACGCCTCGCCCGGGCCTGCGACGAGCGGTGGCACGACCTCGGCGCCGCCCTGGAGACGGGTGCGGTCAACACCGACCAGGGACAGGTGATCGCCCGGGCGCTGGACGACCTCGACCGCGTGCTCGGCGACCTCGCCGCCGACCCCCGGATCAGCCCGGCCCTCACGCCCGATCGTCGGGCCGAGGTGCTTTCCCTGGCCCAGGAGCACCTGCTCCGGGAGGCCGCGACCTTCGGGCCGCGTGACCTGGCCCGGATCGGCGCGAAGATCCTCCACGTCATCGCCCCGCACCTCGACGAGGATGCTGAGGGCAAGAAACTGGCCGACGAGGATCGCCACGCCCGACGCGTCACGACCCTGTCCACCCAGAGCCTCGGCGACGGGACCACGCTGGTCAAGGCCCGCGTCCCGGACCACGTCGCGGCCCGGCTGGTCACTACCTTGGAGGCGTTCACCAACCCGCGTGGAGGAGCGAGCGACGGCACCGGGGAGCGGCTGCCCTACGACCTGCGGCTCGGCCAGGCCTTCTGCTCCCTGCTCGAGGGGCTCGACCCCGGCCGGCTGCCGATCCACGGCGGGAACGCCACCCAGCTCGTCATCACGATGCAGCTCTCGGACCTTCTCGAGGGCCTGGGTGCGGGCACCCTGGCCGACGGGCAGGCGATCAGTGCCGGTCAGGTGCGCCGGCTCGCCTGCACCGCCGACCTGGTCCCCGCCGTCCTCGGCACCCGGTCCGAGCCCCTCGACCTCGGCCGCACCGCCCGGCTCTTCTCCCCGGGCCAACGCAAGGCCCTCGCCCTGCGCGACCGGCACTGCCGAGCCGAGGGGTGCACCATCCCCGCCACCTGGTGCGAGGCCCACCACCTCACTCCCTGGATCCGGTGGGGCCCCACGGACCTCGACAACGGACTCCTGCTCTGTTCGCACCACCATCACCGCATCCACGACGACCGCTACCTGACCAAGCGCCTCCCCAACGGCGATATCCGCTATGCCCGACGCAGATAGCCGTCGACCTGTCACAGATCGACCGTGGGCGGTGTCTCCATGTCGACAGCCCGGCACCGGCAGGGTGCTCAGCAGATGGAGGAGAGATGTCCAGCAGCTTCCGGATCCCGCAGGCCCGACCCGACGGCGCCTACGGCGCGGTGATGACCCGTATCGCTCGGCGGATGTGGGGCAAGGTGCCCGACAGCGCCTACGTGCTCTGGCACAACCGGGCGGTGACGAGGACGATCTTCGGTTTCGAGCGCAAGGTCGCGTCGTGGTCGGCGCTCGACGCCCACCTCAAGACCTATGCGGTGATGGCCTCCGCGGGCAGCATCGGCTGCTCCTGGTGCCTCGACTTCGGCTACTTCATGGCCCGCGAGGACGGTCTCGACCTGGCGAAGGTCCGCGAGGTGCCGCGCTGGCGGGAGTCCGAGGTCTTCTCCTCGCTCGAGCGCGACGTGATGGCCTACGCCGAGGCGATGACGGCCACCCCGCCGACCGTGACCGACGAGATGGTCGCCGGTCTGGGCCGGGCGCTGGGGCACGCGGCGGTCGTGGAGCTGACGATGATGGTCGCGGTGGAGAACCAGCGCTCCCGGTTCAACTCCGCGATGGGACTGGCGAGCCAGGGCTATTCCGACGTCTGCGAGCTGCCGCTCGCCGTACCCTCGACCGCGTGAGTGACACCGGACGGGGGAGCGCCGGGCAGGGGAGCGTGGCAGGCGCCACCGACGACTTCGTCCGGCACCGCAGCCTGCTCTTCACCGTGGCCTACGAGATGCTGGGCTCCGCCGTCGACGCCGAGGACGTGCTGCAGGAGACGTGGCTGCGCTGGGCCGAGGTCGACCACGAGCAGGTCCGCGACCCGCGGGCCTACCTGGTGCGCACCACCGCCCGGCAGGCGCTCAACCGGCTGCGCGCGGCGTCACGGCGTCGCGAGGAGTACGTCGGACCCTGGCTGCCGGAGCCGCTGCTCACCGCCCCCGACGTAGCCGACGACGTGGTGCTGGCCGAGGGCGTCTCGACCGCGATGCTGCTGGTGCTGGAGACCCTGCCCCCGGCCGAGCGGGCGGTCTTCGTGCTGCGCGAGGTCTTCGACCTGCCGCACGACGAGATCGCCCGGGCTCTGGGGCGCAGCTCCGCGGCCGTGCGCCAGCTCGCCCACCGGGCGCGCGAGCACGTGGCCGCGCGCCGGCCGCGGGCCCGGGTCGACCCCGAGGAGGCGCGGGAGGTGATCGAGCGGTTCCGGGTCGCCACCGAGACCGGTGACCTCCAGCAGCTGCTCGACGTCCTCTCCCCGGACGTGGTGCTCACCACCGACGGCGGCGGGCAGGTGCACGCCGCGCTGCGCCCGATCGTGGGGGTGGAGAAGGTGCTGCGCTTCCTCACCGGCGTCCGGCCGGAGTCGGCGGTGCTGGAGCCGATCTGGCTCAACGGCGCGCCGGCGATGCGGTTCGTCCTCGACGGGGTGGCCGACGGGATCGCCACCATGCTGGTCGAGGGCGGGCGGGTGACCGCGCTCTACCTGGTGCGCAACCCGGAGAAGCTGCGGGCGCTCGAGGTCGAGGCGGCGCTCTCCCGGAGATGACAGAACCGGGTGCGCCGCGCGGGAGATCCCGTGCTGCGCACCCGGCTCAGGGCCCGGAAGGGGCCGGTGTCAGGAGTTCTTCTCGCCCAGGCTGTCGTCGGCGAGGTTGGCCACGTCGTCGCCGTGGCCCTCGGTCTTGAAGCGCTCGAAGGAGGCGTGCACCTCGGCGATCGCCTCGTCCTTGCCGACCCACTCGGCGCCCTCGACCGACTTGCCGGGCTCCAGGTCCTTGTAGACCTCGAAGAAGTGCTGGATCTCGAGCCGGTCGAACTTCGACACGTCGCCGATGTCCTGCAGGTGCTCCATGCGCGGGTCGTGCGTGGGCACGCACAGCACCTTGTCGTCGCCGCCGGCCTCGTCGGTCATCCGGAACATGCCGATCGCCCGGCAGGCGATCAGGCAGCCCGGGAAGGTCGGGGCGCCGAGGATCACGAGCGCGTCCAGCGGGTCGCCGTCCTGGCCCAGGGTGTTCTCGATGTAGCCGTAGTCGGCCGGGTAGGCGGTCGAGGTGAAGAGCATCCGGTCGAGCCTGAGGCGCCCGGAGTGGTGGTCGACCTCGTACTTGTTGCGCTCGCCCTTGGGGATCTCGACCAGCACGTCGAACTCCAGCACGGATTTCACCTCGTCATCTCTACGTCAGCGGTTGTGGGCCACGGCGACCAGCTTCACCTGCCGGCGGTGACAACCGCCAGGGGAGTCCCCGGGACGTGACGGGGGTGATTGTCGCGCACAATGGGCGCGCACACACACTCGGGAGGAGGTAGCCGTGACGCGACGTGACGCAGGCCACACGTCGCCGACGTGTCCGCGAGGCCCCGGCAAGGTCGCCCACTGGCTGCCGACCCTGCTGGTCCTGGTCCTCCTGGGCGGCGCCGCCGCGGCCTGGCAGCAGGGATGGGGAGCGACCCACCTGGGCTGGGGGAGTGAGCCGGAGCGGGGTCCGGAGGCCCGGACGGCGCTGGCCCTGCCCGCCCCGGCGGACCCGCTGCCGGTGGCCGAGCCGGCGACGCCGGCGCCGCTCGACCCGGCCGCGGTGCGCGCGGCGATCGGCGACGGGCTGCGCGACGACGCCCTGGGCGACCACGTGGTGGCCGCGGTCGCCGACCTGGCCGGGGGTGAGCCGGTGCTGACCCGGGGGCGAGGCCGGGTGCTGCCGGCCTCGACGACCAAGCTGCTCACCGGCGTGGCCGCGCTCGAGGTGATGCCTCCCGAGACCCGCTTCCGGACTCGGGTCGTCGAGGGCGCCAAGGACGGCCAGGTGGTGCTCGTCGGGGGTGGCGACCCGCTGCTCGCCGCGGAACCGGACCCGGCCGCCGCGTCCGAGGGGTCGGCCGGACCCGCACGGGCCGACGTCGTCACCCTCGCCGGGCTCGTCGCCGAGGAGCTCGTGGCCGGCCGGCAGGCCAGGGCCGAGCCGGACGCGGGTGCGCCCAAGGTGCGGGTCCGCTACGACACCAGCCTCTTCACCGGAGGGCAGGAGAGTGCCCACTGGCGCCCCGACTACGTCCGCGACGGCATCGTCTCGCCGATCGTCCCCCTGTGGGTCGACTCCGGCCGTGACGACTCGGGGTGGGGCCGGGTGGCCGACCCGGCCCGGGTGGCCGCCGAGAGGTTCGCCGACGCGCTGCGCGCCGCCGGGGTGCGGGTGGTCGGCGAGCCCCGGCCCGCCGTCGCCCCGCCGGGAGCCGCCGAGCTGGCCGCGGTCGAGTCGGCCCCGCTGGACCAGCTGGTGGCCCGGATGATCGAGGTCAGCGACAACGAGACCGCGGAGGTGCTCGCCCACCACGTCGGGCTGGTCACCTCGGGGGTCGGCAGCTTCGAGGCCGGTGCCGCCGGGACGACGCAGGCCCTGGCCGACCTGGGCCTCGACGTCTCCGGCGACCGGATCCACGACGGCTCCGGCCTCTCCCGGGACAACCGGATCTCGGCGCGCACCCTGCTGGAGGTGGTGCGGCTGGCCGCCTCGCCCCAGCACCCCCGGCTGCGTGCCGTGGTTGAGGGGCTCCCGGTGGCCGGCTTCAGCGGGTCCCTGGCGCTCCGCTTCGGCGAGGGCGCGCCGCAGGGGCCCGGCCGGGTCCGCGCCAAGACCGGCACCCTCACCGGGGTGCACTCGCTGGCCGGCCTGGTGGTCGACCTGCAGGGCAACGCCATGGCCTTCGTGCTGGCCGCCGACCGGGTGCCGGCCGACCGGAGCCTGGACGCCCGCGAGGCGCTGGACGCCGTGGCCGCCTCGCTGGCCGCCTGCTCCTGCGGGCCTCCCGAGGCCCCTGCCCCGTCGGGGGGCGGCGGCTAGGGTCGGCCCATGACGTCACAGGGCATGGTCGACTGGGAGCTCGCGGCACGCATCGGCGCACGTGCCGCCGGCGCCGGCCCGGAGGTGAGCGCGGCGCAGGCGGCCGACGCCGTCGCCGAGCTGCGTGCCGGGGCCGAGCGCTCCACCGGCCTGGTCTCGGAGTTCACCGGGCTGGAGGCCGCCTGGGGTGAGGCCCCGGTGCTCGTCGTCGACCGGGCCGGCTGGGTGCAGGCCAACGCCGACAGCTTCGCCCGGATCATCGACCCCCTCGCCGACCGTCTCGCCGCCCGCAAGGGCGCTCCGCGGGGGATCGCCCAGGCCGTCGGCTCCCGGGTGACCGCGGCCGAGGTCGGGGGGCTGCTCGGCTTCCTCGGCGGCAAGGTGCTCGGCCAGTTCGACCCGTTCCACGAGCCCGCCGGCCGGTTGCTGCTGGTGGCCCCCAACGTCGTCCACGTGGAGCGCGAGATCGAGGCCGACCCCCACGACTTCCGCCTGTGGGTCTGCCTGCACGAGGAGACCCACCGGGTGCAGTTCACCGCGGTCCCGTGGATGCGCGAGCACCTCTTCACCCTGATGGACCAGCTCGTGGGCTCCGTGCGGCCCGACGAGATGGCCGACGACCTCCTGGCCCGGGTCTCCGAGGTGGTCCGCGGCGCCAAGGAGGGCAGGAGCCTGCTGGAGCTGGTCGGCTCCCCCGAGCAGCGCCGGCTGATCGACCAGGTGACCGGGGTGATGTCCCTGCTCGAGGGCCACGCCGACGTGGTGATGGACGGCGTCGGCCCCGAGGTCATCGCGTCGGTCGCCGCGATCCGCCGCCGCTTCGACCAGCGGCGCGGCGGCGTAGGCACCCTGGACCGGCTGCTGCGCCGGCTGATGGGGCTCGACGCCAAGATGGCGCAGTACCGCGACGGTGCCGTCTTCGTGCGCACGGTGGTGGACCTGGTCGGCATGGACGGCTTCAACGCGGTCTGGGACGAGCCGGGCAACCTGCCGTCCAAGGCGGAGATCCACGAACCCGGCGCCTGGGTGGCCCGGGTGCACGGCTGAGGCGGCCGGTCGTGGTGGGTCCCGACCCCGCGGTGGCCGCCACCCGGGTGGCGGTCCGGCGCACCCTCGCCGCGCTGCCGGGCGACGCGCCCACCGTCCTCGTCGCCTGCAGCGGCGGTGCGGACTCGCTGGCCCTGCTCGCCGCCTGTGTCTTCGAGGCCCGCGAGCGACCGGGCAGCCGCCCGGTGCGGGTGGTGGGGGTGACCGTCGACCACGGCCTGCAGCCGGGGTCGGAGGAGCAGGCGGCCCGGGTGGTGGCCCAGATGGAGGCCCTCGGTGTCGCCGAGACCTTCAGCGCCCGGGTCCGGGTGAGCGCGCTCGGCCGGGGCCCGGAGGCGGCGGCCCGGGAGGCGCGCTACGCGGTGCTCGGCGAGGTGGCCTCGCGCACCGGTGCCGCAGTCGTGCTCCTGGGTCACACCCTGGACGACCAGGCCGAGACCGTGCTGCTGGGCCTGACCCGGGGGAGCGGTGGCCGGTCGATCGCCGGCATGCGGGGCGTCCTGGAGCGGGACGGGACGACCTACGCCCGGCCGCTGCTCGACCTGAGGCGGGCGCAGACCGAGCGGGCCTGCGTGGCCCAGGGCCTCGACTTCTGGACCGACCCCCACAACGCCGACCCGCGGTTCCTGCGCTCCCGTGTCCGCCACGACGTGCTCCCGGTGCTGGAGCGCGAGCTGGGCCCGGGGGTCGCGGAGACGCTGGCCCGGACCGCCGAGTCGCTGCGCGTCGACCTGGAGGGCCTCGACGACCTGGCCGAGGCCGCCCTCGCCGAGGCGTCGCCCCCTGGGGAGGGCGCTGCGGGTGGCCTCTCGGTCCGGGCGCTCGTGTCGCAGCCCTCGGCCGTGCGCCGCCGGGTGCTGCGGCTGGCCGCCCTGGGTGCGGGCGCCCTCGGCGGCGAGCTCGCGCACGCCCACGTGCTGGCCCTGGAGGAGCTGGTGACGCGCTGGCGCGGGCAGCGCGGGGTCGAGCTGCCCGGCCACGTGCGCGCCGTGCGCCGCCGCGACCCGTCGCAGGGCGACTGGGTGTACTTCGAGCGGACCCGCGGCACCGGGGACGGCGCGGGTTAGGGTTCTCGGCATGGAGACCACCGATGTGGAGAACGACCTGGTCAACGTGCTCTTCACCGAGGAGGCGATCCAGGCCCGGCTCGCCGAGATGGCGGAGCAGATCGCGGCCGACTACGAGGGCCGCGAGATCCTGATGGTCGGCGTGCTGCGCGGCGCGGTGATGGTGATGGCCGACCTGGCCCGCGCCCTCCCGGTGCACGTGGAGATGGACTGGATGGCCATCAGCTCCTACGGCGCCGGCACCAAGTCGAGCGGGGTCGTGCGGATCCTCAAGGACCTCGACACCGACATCAGCGGCCGCGACGTGCTGATCGTCGACGAGATCATCGACACCGGCCTCACCCTGAGCTGGCTGGTCAACAGCCTGAGCACCCGCAACCCCGCCTCGATCGAGATCGCGACGCTGCTCCGCAAGCCGGAGGCGATGTCGATGCCGGTGGAGCCGAAGTACGTCGGGTGGGACATCCCCAACGAGTTCGTCGTGGGCTACGGCCTCGACTACCGCGAGCGGTATCGCAACCTGCGCGACATCGGCACCCTCGCCCCGCACGTCTACTCCTGAGCCGTCCCTGGGGGCGGCTGGGGCTCGGCGGGTAACGTCTTCCTTCGAACCCGTCCGTCGTCCTGATCGCGAAAGAAGCCTGTGAAGCGCATTTTCAAGGGTCCCTGGCTGTGGATGGTCATCGCCGCCCTCGGTGTCCTGCTGGCCATTCAGCTCTTCGCGCCCAACGACGGGTACGACGAGATCACCACGTCGGAGATGAACGCCTACATCGCCGACGGCAAGGTCGACGAGATGACCTTCGTCGACGGCGACCAGGAGATGCGCGCCACCCTCGACAAGGGTGCCCGCGAGGGCTCGGACAAGGTCGTGGCCTTCTGGCTCAACGGCACCCAGGCCGAGATCGAGAAGGCGGTGGCCAAGGGCGTCGACGACGGCACCATCGCCGAGTACACCACCGAGGTGCCCAAGCCCAGCGTCTTCGGCTCGATCCTGCTGACGCTGCTGCCCTTCGTGCTGATCGTCCTCCTCTTCGTCTTCCTGATGAACCAGGCCCAGGGCGGTGGCGGCCGCGGGGTCATGCAGTTCGCCAAGTCCAAGGCCAAGCTGATCACCAAGGACATGCCGAAGACGACGTTCACCGACGTCGCCGGCTGCGAGGAGGCCATCGAGGAGCTCGGTGAGATCAAGGAGTTCCTCCAGGAGCCGGCGAAGTTCCAGGCGGTCGGCGCCAAGATCCCCAAGGGCGTGCTGCTCTACGGCCCGCCCGGCACCGGCAAGACCCTGCTGGCCCGCGCGGTGGCCGGCGAGGCGGGCGTCCCGTTCTACTCGATCTCGGGCTCCGACTTCGTCGAGATGTTCGTCGGCGTCGGCGCCTCCCGGGTCCGCGACCTGTTCGAGCAGGCCAAGGAGAACGCGCCGGCCATCGTCTTCATCGACGAGATCGACGCCGTCGGCCGCCACCGCGGCGCCGGCATGGGCGGCGGTCACGACGAGCGCGAGCAGACCCTCAACCAGCTGCTGGTCGAGATGGACGGCTTCGACGTCCGCGGCGGCGTCATCCTGATCGCCGCGACCAACCGCCCCGACGTGCTCGACCCGGCGCTGCTGCGCCCGGGCCGCTTCGACCGCCAGATCCAGGTCGACGCCCCGGACCTGCACGGCCGTCACCAGATCCTCAAGGTGCACTCGCGCGGCAAGCCGATGGCCGACGACATCGACCTGCTCAGCGTGGCCCGCCGTACCCCCGGCTTCACCGGGGCCGACCTGGCCAACGTGCTCAACGAGGCCGCGCTGCTGACCGCCCGCTCCAACCAGAAGCTGATCACCGACGAGAACCTCGACGAGGCCATCGACCGGGTGATCGCGGGCCCGCAGCGCCGGACCCGCCTGATGAGCGAGAAGGAGAAGCTCATCACCGCCTACCACGAGGGCGGTCACGCCCTGGTGGCCGCGGCGCTGCCCGGCACCGACCCGGTGCACAAGGTGACGATCCTGCCGCGCGGCCGCGCCCTGGGCTACACGATGGTGCTGCCCGACGAGGACAAGTACTCCACCACCCGCAGCGAGATGCTCGACAAGCTGGCCTACATGCTCGGCGGGCGCGCGGCCGAGGAGATGGTCTTCCACGACCCGACCACCGGGGCCGGCAACGACATCGAGAAGGCCACCAACCTGGCCCGCGCGATGGTCACCCAGTACGGCATGACCGAGCGGCTCGGCGCGATCAAGCTCGGCGAGACCCAGGGCGAGCCGTTCCTGGGCCGCGACATGGGCCACCAGCGCAACTACTCCGAGGAGGTCGCCGCGGCGGTCGACGAGGAGACCAAGAACCTGCTGGCCACCGCCCACCAGGAGGCCTTCGACATCCTCGTGGAGAACCGCGACGTCCTCGACGCGCTGGTCCTGGAGCTGATGGACAAGGAGACCCTGGACAAGGCCCAGATCGCCCGGATCTTCGAGGCGCTGCGGCTGCGGCCCCGCCGTCCCGCGTGGACCGGCAGCCCCGACCGCACGCCGTCGGACATCCCGCCGGTCGAGATCCCGCAGGCGATCCGCGACCGCGCCAAGGCCAACGGCACCGTCGCCGAGGAGGAGTCGGAGGCCAACGTCATCCTCACCCCGCCCGGCAGCGGCGGCGACGTGCACGGCGCGATGCCGCCCACCGGCCAGACCCCCACCCCGCCGAGCCCCGGGACGGGCGCGTGACCGACCCGATCGGTCTGGCGGCGCGCGACCCGCGCTCCGTGCCGGAGTTCGACCACGCCCGCGCGGAGGCGGCGGTGCGCGAGCTGCTCGCCGCGATGGGCGAGGACGTCGACCGCGAGGGCCTGCGCGAGACGCCGGCCCGCGTCGCCCGCGCCTATGCCGAGCTCACCTGCGGCCTGCGCCAGCAGCCCAGCGACGTCCTGACCACCACCTTCGACCTGGGCCACGACGAGATGGTGCTGGTCCGCGACATCGAGCTGTGGTCGATGTGCGAGCACCACCTGGTGCCCTTCACCGGGGTGGCCCACGTGGGCTACATCCCGGCCGAGACCGGGAAGATCACCGGCCTGTCCAAGCTGGCCCGGCTGGTCGACGTCTACGCCAAGCGCCCGCAGGTCCAGGAGCGGCTCACCACCCAGATCGCCGACGCGATGACCGAGATCCTCGAGGCGCGAGGGGTGATCGTGGTGATCGAGGCCGAGCACCTGTGCATGACCATGCGCGGGGTGCGCAAGGCCGGCGCCCGCACCATCACCTCCGCGGTCCGCGGCATCATGCACAACGCGGCCACCCGCAGTGAGGCGATGGCCCTGATCCGCTCCGGCACCCGGTGACCCGCCCGGAGCCCGACGGCCGCCCGCTGGTGATGGGCATCGTCAACGTCACCCCGGACTCCTTCTCCGACGGCGGCCGCTGGGCCGACCGGGACTCCGCGGTCGCCCGCGGCCGCGAGCTGCGCGCCCAGGGGGCGGACCTGCTCGACATCGGGGGGGAGTCGACCCGGCCCGGGGCCACCCGGCCGCTGGTCGCCGAGGAGCTGGACCGGGTGGTCCCGGTGATCGCCGACCTCGCCGCGGACGGCGCGGTGGTCTCGGTCGACACCATGCGCGCCGAGGTCGCCGCCGCCGCGATCGCGGCGGGCGCCCGGATCGTCAACGACGTCAGCGGCGGGCTGGCCGACCCGCGGATGCTCGCGGTGGTCGCCGACTCCGAGGCCACCTACGTGGCGATGCACTGGCGCGCCCACGCCACCCACATGGACTCCTTCGCCCGCTACCAGGACGGCGTGGTGGCCGGCGTGCGCGACGAGCTCGCCGCCCGGCTCGAGGCCACCCGGGCCGCCGGCCTGCCCGACGAGCGGCTCGTCCTCGACCCGGGGCTCGGCTTCGCCAAGACCTCCGAGCAGAACTGGGAGCTGCTGCGCGGCCTCGACGAGATCGCCGGGCTCGGGCTGCCGCTGCTGGTCGGCGCCTCCCGCAAGCGCTTCCTGGGCACCCTGCTGGCCGACGCCGAGGGCATCCCGCGGCCCGTCGCGGAGCGCGAGCACGCCGGGGCGGCCCTGTCGCTGCTCCTGGCCCAGCGGGGGGTCTGGGGTCTGCGCGTCCACGAGGTCCGTGCGACCCTCGACGCCTTGGCGGTCTGGCAGCGACTGGGAGGGGGAGCCTGATGAGCGACGAGCTGACCATCTCGGGCCTGGAGTGCTGGGGGCACCACGGTGTCTTCGACTTCGAGCGCCGTGAGGGGCAGAGGTTCGTGGTCGACCTGACGCTGGGCCTGGACACCTCGACCGCGGCGCGGACCGACGACTTGCAGGACACCGTCGACTACGGGAGCCTCGTGGCGCGCGTCAAGCACGCGGTGGAGAACGACCCCGTGGACCTGATCGAGCGCCTCGCACAGCGCCTCGCTGACGTGGCCCTGGAGCAGGACCGTGTTGAATGGGCGCGGGTGCGGTTGCACAAGCCCGACGCCCCCATCGACGCCACGTTTCGGGACGTGACGCTGACCATCACCAGAAGCAAGGGGAACCACCAGTGACCGAGACGCCCAACCCGCACATCGTCGACACGGACGCGTTGACCGGCGAGATGCACCCCATCCGCCGGGTGGTGGTGGCCCTCGGATCCAACCTGGGCGAGCGGATGGCGGCGTTGCAGGGTGCGGTGGACGCGCTGGCCGACACCCCGGACGTCTGGCTCACCAGTGTCTCCGGCGTCTACGAGACCGACCCGGTCGACGCCCCCGAGGGCTCCAAGCCCTACCTCAACGCCGTGGTGCTGCTCGACACCACGCTCCCGGCCCACCGGCTGATGGAGCGGGCCCTGGCCATCGAGATCGCCTTCGACCGCGAGCGCAGCGACATCCGCAACGCGCCGCGCACCCTCGACGTCGACCTGATCCAGGTCGGCGACCGGCGGGCCGACGACGAGCTGCTCCGGCTGCCGCACCCCCGGGCCCACGAGCGCGGCTTCGTGCTCAAGCCGTGGCACGACCTCGAGCCCGACGCGGTGCTGCTCGACAGCGGTCCCATCGCCGACCTGCTGGAGAAGGTCGACCTCTCCGGCGTCCGGCGGCGCGACGACCTGACCCTCGAGATGAGCTGACGGCACCGGCCCGCCGGTCGCCCGTCGACACCTCCCGGTGAGATGACCTCCCTGCCCCCGGACAGCCCCGACCCCGACTCCCCGGAGTCCGGGGAGGAGCCGCCGGGCGGGGTGTCGCCGGCGCACCTGCGGCCGCTCGGCCCCGGACCGATCGCCGGCGCCACGGTGCTGGGCCTCTTCGGGGGGTGGCTGTGGCACCCGGTGGCCGAGCGGGTCTCCGGGACCGCGCCCGTCCTGTCCTGGACCCAGGGCCTGCTGCTCTTCTTCGTCGCCGCCATCCTGGGGGCGGTGGCGCTGGTGACCTGGCGCGCGGTCCACGTGCGGCGGGAGCGGCTCGTGGCCCGCCAGATGGTCAACCGGCTGGTGCTGGCCCGCGCGTGCATGCTGGTGGGTGCCCTGGTCGGCGGGATCTACACCGGCTACCTGATCTCCTGGCTGGGCTCCCCGGCCGAGCTGGCCGACGAGCGGATCCGGCACGCGGCGGTCGCCGCGGTGGGTGGCGCGGCGGTCGTCGTGACGGGCAAGTTGCTCGAACGCGCGTGTCGCGTCCCCAAAGACAACCCTCACCTCTAGCCTGAGGGTCATGACTTCCCCGTCTGCTCGTTCCAGCGCCCGCCGACGTCAGCGCAGCACGCGCCTGACCGTCGCCTCCGGCCTGCTGTTGCTCGCGACCGCCCTCGTCCTCGGGTCGATCGCCACTGGCCAGTTCGTGCTGGTCCTCTGCGGAGCCCTCTCCGCCCTCGTCCTCGGTGCCGCCGCCACCCGGATCACCTACTCCGAGCTGGTGCAGGCCCGCCGCGACGCCGCCATGGACAGGGCGCAGCAGGCCCAGGCCTACCGCGACATCACCGCCCGGCGTACGGCGGAGAGCGCCGCCTTCGCCGCGGACATGTCCACCCGCATCGCGCAGCGCGAGGAGACCATCGGTCAGCTCGAGAGCGAGCTCGGCAAGGCGCTGGAGCGCGCGGCCACCGCGACGCTGAAGATGAACACCGAGGCCCGCCGGGCCGACGTGGCCGAGCTGGAGGGCCTCAAGCTGAGCGAGGTGCTCGAGCAGTCCGAGGCCCGCGCGGCCGACGCGATCGTCCGGGTCGCCGAGCTGGAGGCCGAGCTCGACGCGCTCCGCGCCGAGCTGGAGGCCTGGCAGGCCGCGGCCAACCAGGCCGCCTACAAGCGCGCCTGAGACCCGCGCCACCCGGTCCCCCGCGGCCGGTGACCTCCCCGCGGGAGGCCGCCGGACGCGGGGGACTGTCGCGTCACGGTCATGGAGTGAGGAAGAATCACACGCGTGATCCCCGACGACAACAGGTTCGAGAGCGATCCAGACGCGGCCCTCCCCGACGACTCCGGGCTACCCGAGGGGTGGACCGCCGAGCCTCCTGACGGCACCTCCGCCGCCGACGTGGGCCGGCTGACCTGGCTGCTGCGCGAGCACGAGCGCGCCGGCCGCGGCTGGGCCGGCGCCACCGAGCAGGACGTGCTGGTGGAGGTCTCCCCGCCCGCCCTGGCGATGCGGGAGAACCTGGTGGTCCGGGACGCCGCTGGCCTGATCCGCGCCTGGGCGAGCGTCCACGACCGCTCCCTGGGGCGGATGCTCCTGGTGCACGTGGTGGACCGGACGCTCCCGGAGGTGGAGGCGCGGCGCAGCGCGCGGGTCCTCTTCGAGTGGGCCGAGAGCCAGGCCCGGGCGGTGGGGGCCGCACGCGGCCTCGAGGTGCAGCAGATCGACACCGGCACCTTCGCCGACGACGAGCGCCAGCACGCGATGCTGAGCGACCGCGGGTTCGAGCGGGTGCGCACCTGGTGGCAGATGACCCGCCCGGTGACCTCCGAGGAGGCCGAGCTGGTCGAGGACCCGGAGCTGTGGGAGGACGGCGGGGTCCGCTTCCGCTCCGTCGGTCGCCAGGGTGACGGGATGCCCGACGAGGCCGACCTGCGCGCCGTGCACGACGTCCTCGAGGGCGCCTTCACCGACCACTTCAACTCCTCCGAGGAGACCTTCGAGGAGTTCGTGCACCGGCTGCGCGAGGACCCCGGCCACCGCTGGGACCACTGGTGGCTGGCCGAGCTGCTCGACGGCGAGACCCCCCAGCCCTGCGGCGCGCTGGTCGGCACCGTCTCGGAGTCGCTCCGGGGACCCGACGGCTCCTACGTCTCCTACCTCGGGGTGCTGGAGTCGGCCCGCGGCCGCGGGGTGGCCAAGGGGCTGCTGCGCACGGTGATCGCCGACGCGGCCTCGCGCGGCCGGGACCGGGTCGGGCTCGAGGTCGACGCCGACTCCTCGACCGGGGCCGACGGGCTCTACGTCTCCATGGGGTGGGGCACCACCTACGTCACCGAGTCATGGCACAAGGACGTGCCGGTCAGCGACTGAGCGAGGCCCGCAGCTGGGCGTGCACGCCCGCCGGGGTCAGCACGCCCAGGAAGCGCGGGCCGCGGCGCACGCCGATCATCGACTTGTCCTCGCGCAGCATCAGGGCCAGCGCCTCCTCCAGGGTGGAGTCGATGTCGATCGCCGAGCCCAGCTGACCGGCGGTGACGCCCTCGAGGGGCTCGAGACGGGACTCGTCGATCCGGGTGACCGCGAGGCGGCGCAGACCGCTGGTGGCGCCGACGAAGTCGGCCACGAAGTCGTCGGCGGGGTGGGCCAGCAGCTCCTGCGGGGTGCCGTACTGGGCCAGCCGACCGCCGTCGGCGAAGATCGCGACCCGGTCGCCCATCCGCACCGCCTCGTCGATGTCGTGGGTGACCATGACGACCGTCTTGCCCAGGTCGCGCTGGAGGCGGAGGAACTCGTCCTGGAGCCGGGTCCGCACCACCGGGTCGACCGCGCCGAAGGGCTCGTCCATCAGCAGCACCGGGGGGTCGGCGGCCAGGGCCCGCGCCACCCCGACGCGCTGGCGCTGCCCGCCGGAGAGCTGGTGGGGGTAGCGCTGGCCGTAGAGGTCGGGGTCGAGGCCGACCGTCTCCAGCAGCTCGCGGGCCCGCTCCCGGGCGCTGGCCCTGGACTCGCCGTGGAGCAGCGGCACGGTCATCACGTTGGCCTCGACCCGCTGGTGGGGGAAGAGCCCCACCTGCTGGATGACGTAGCCGATGTTGCGCCGCAGGGCGTGCGGGTCGATCCCGGTGACGTCCTGGCCGTCGAGCAGGATCCGGCCGGTGGTCGGCTCGATCAGCCGGTTGATCATCTTCAGCGTCGTGGACTTGCCGCAGCCCGAGGGGCCGACCAGGCAGACCAGCTCGCCGCGGGCCACCTGCAGGTCGAGCTCGCGCACGGCGACGGAGCCGTCGTCGTACGTCTTGCCGAGACCGACCAGCTCCAGCATCGGCAGCTCGCCCGTGGTCTCCCCGGCCCTCGACCCGGTAGCGTCCATGCCCGTGACCATGCCCGTGACCCTACTGGTGTCAACGGGTGCCGCGCCTCAGGCGGCCGTCGAGCCGAGCTGCTACAGCCGGCTCCGCAACGAGTGGCTCTGCGCCGACTACCTGGTCGACCGGCGCGAGGAGATCCTCTCCGCCCTCGGCTCCCACGTCGCGCTGACGCTCTCGGCGGTCCTGCTCGGCCTGCTGCTCGCGTTCCCGCTGGCCCTGCTGGCCCGCCGGGTGCCGCGGCTGGAGGGGGCGGTCACCGGGCTCTCCACCGGTCTCTACACCGTCCCGTCGCTGGCGCTCTTCCCGCTGCTGGTGCCCTTCACCGGCCTGACCGCGACCACCGTGGTGATCGGCCTGGCGCTCTACGCCCTCACCATCCTGGTCCGGGCCCTCATCGACGGCCTCGCCGCGGTGCCCGAGGAGGTCCGGGAGGCCGCCCGGGGGCTGGGCTACACCCCCACCCGCCAGCTGCTCCGGGTGGAGCTGCCGCTGGCCCTGCCGGTGCTGATGGCGGGCATCCGGGTCGCCTCGGTCTCCACCGTCGCCCTGACCACGGTGGGGGCGCTGGTCTCCCACGGCGGGCTGGGCAACCTGCTGGTCACCGGGGTGGCGGAGTCGTTCCGCGCCCAGGTGCTGACCGCGGCGGTGCTCTGCGTGGCGCTGGCGGTGCTCCTCGACGGCCTGCTGGTGCTGCTCCAGCGCGCGCTGACCCCGTGGGCCCGAGCATGAGGGGGCGGCGGTGAGCGTCTTCGCCGACATGTGGCACTACCTGACCGACCCCGACAGCTGGCGGGGGCCGGGCGCGATGCTCGAGCTGCTGTGGCAGCAGCTGCTGCTGACCGGTACGGCGCTGGCGGCGGCGATGCTCCTCGGCCTCCCGCTGGCGCTGTGGCTCGGGCACCTGGGCCGGGGCGGCTTCGTGGCGATCAACCTCTCCGCGGTCGGCCGGGCAGTCCCGACCTTCGCCCTGCTGGCGATCCTGGTCGCGGCGCAGTGGCCGGGCAGCGCCTCGCTGGGGCCCTACGGCCGCGCCGGGGCGGCCACCCTGATCGCCCTGACCCTCTTCGCGCTGCCGCCGCTGATCACCGGCGCCTACGTCGCCCTCACCCAGGTGCCGCCGGAGGTGAAGGAGGCGGCCCGCGGGATGGGCATGACCGGCCGGCAGCAGTTCTGGCGGGTCGAGCTGCCCCTGGCCCTGCCGCTGGTGGTGGCCGGGATCCGGCTCGCGCTGGTCCAGGTGTGGGCGACCGCCACCATCGCCGCCCTGGTCGCCGGGCCCGGCCTGGGCCGCGTCATCACCGACGGGTTCTACCGCAACGACTACGGCCAGGGCCTGGCCGGAGCGGTGGTGGTCGCGCTGGTGGCCCTGGCGTTGGAGATCGCCGCCGGACGGGTACAGCGAAGTGCGGCCCGGCGGGCCCAGCTCGCGCCGGCCGGCCGATGACCGCCCCACCACCCCCGGAGACGACCATGGACCGACACCCCTTCCCGACCACCAGGCGACGGGTCGCGGCCGCGACGGCGCTCGCCGGTCTCCTCCTGCTGGGCGGCTGCGCCGGCGACGACCTCGCCGCCGACGGCGACGGCGAGGCCGAGCGGGAGGGCGGCGGCACCGTCACCCTGGCCAGCCAGAACTTCCCCGAGGCCGCCCTGGTCACCGCGATGTACGAGAAGGTCCTCGACGACGCCGGCTACGACGTCACCACCCGGCTGGTCGGCACCCGCTCGGTCTACATGGCGGAGTTCCCCGGCGACGTCGACGTCGTCCCGGAGTACGTCGCCGGCATCTCCGACTACCTCAACACCGCCGCCTCCGGCGCCGACGCCAAGCCGATCACCACCAACGACCCCACCGAGTCGATCGAGGCGGCGGGCCAGTTGCTGGACGAGGCCGGGATCACCCTCCTCGCCCCGTCGGAGGCCACCTCCCAGAACGCCTACTTCATCACCGCCGAGCGGGCCGAGGCCGACGGCATCACCGCCCTCTCCGACCTCGAGGGCGAGCAGACCGTGCTGGCCGCGGCCCCCGACTGCGAGGGCCGCGACGACTGCGAGAAGGGCCTCCGGGAGGTCTACGGCATCAAGATCGCCGAGCTCCTGCCGCTGGGCTACGGCAGCCCCGAGACCTACAAGGCCGTCGCCGACGGCGAGGCCGACCTCGGCCAGACCGGCACCCTGGACGGCACCCTGGAGGAGCAGGGCCTGGTCCTGCTGGAGGACGACCTGGGCATCCAGCCGGCGCAGAACCTGGTCCCCGCCGTCTCGGCCGACTTCCTCGCCGCCAACCCCGAGGTCGCCGGGATGCTCGAGGACCTGATGGCCGCCCTCGACAACGAGACGCTGGCCGGCCTGATCCAGCAGGTCTCGGTCGACCGGGCCAAGCCCGCCGACGTGGCCGAGCAGTTCCTCCAGGAGGAGGGCCTGCTCAGCTGAGAGCCGGTGCCTGGTCGGGTGACTCGCGGTGCGCCCGCCGGCGCTCCCAGACCGAGCAGCCCCACAGCACCAGCACCGCCGCGAGCCAGCCGGCGAGCACGTCGACCACGTAGTGCTCGGCGTAGTAGACCAGCGCGAACGCCATCACCAGCGGGTAGGCGACCAGCAGCAGCCGGACCGCGGCGTTGCTGCGGGAGAAGGCGTACAGGGCGACGAAGGCCGCGACGCCCGCGTGCAGCGAGGGCATCGCGGCCACCGGGTTGCCGGCCGCGGAGAAGGTGTCGTGGAAGTTGCCGGGGCCCAGGTCGTACCAGCCGCGCCCGGTGATCCGGGCGATGTCGTCGCTCAGGTAGCCGTGGTGCGAGGCCAACCACGGCGGGGACATCGGGTAGGCGATGTAGATCACCAGGGCCAGGATGTTGAGCGAGAGGTAGCGGCGCATGAACCGCACCCACGCGCGCCGGCGGCTCGCCCACAGGATCGCGGCGGTGATGGGCGCGACGAAGAAGTGGGAGTAGTAGACGGTCGTCAGCACCACGTCGTACCAGGCGCGAGGCGCCGTCCGCTCGCACGGGACGCCGCACAGCTGGGCCTGCAGCCACTCGGTGGGCAGCACGCCGCCGAAGAGCGCCCGGTCGGCCGCGATGGGCTCGGTCACGTGCACCGTGACGAGGCCGAGGTCGTCGGCCAGGCCGCGGCTGAAGAGGTAGAAGGTGAGCACCGCCAGGGGCAGCGACCAGTCGCGCAGGAAGGCCAGGTGGGAGCGCCACGGCGCCTGGATGTTCCAGGCGATGAGGGCGAGCCAGATCCAGGTGAAGGCCTGGTAGACCGACTTGGGCAGCTCCACCAGCTCGATCCACGCCGCCAGTGCGACGGTGTAGACCGCGAGGGCGAGCACCCGCGCCCGGTGCGAGGTCACCGGGGTGGGGCCACCGCCGGGCTCGTCGGCCTCCGCCGCGGGCTCACGCGAGGCCGTGTCGGTCACCGGGTGCCCCGGGAGGCGCGGTCGTGCACAGACCTACGGTAGGTCCCCCTCACCGTTCGTGCGACCTGATCTCCAGGGCGACGTCGGGGACGCTGGCCGGCCGGATCACCTCGGCCGGGATCGCCAGCCGCTCGCCGCTGGCGGTGGTGGGGGCCGGGCCCACGAGCGAGGCGGACCAGGTCATCAGGGCCTCGGCGTCCTCGCGGCGGCCCCGCTCGACCAGGAAGCCGCACACCCGGTGCACCGGCGGCAGGCCCGAGTGGGCCAGGGAGCGCTCGCCCCACAGCTCGCGGACCCCGTCGCGCAGCAGCTGCCACCAGGCGTCGGAGCAGCCCGGGATCAGCTGGAAGTAGCGCCACATGTCGCCCGGCATCACCCGGTCGACGAAGACCTGCGTCACGCGGGGGTCGCCGTGCTCGCGCACCGACGCCAGGGCCATCCGCTTGGTTGCCCACCGGTCGACGAGGTCCGCCACCGAGCTGCGCTGCTGGGTGATGGAGGTGCCGTCGGTGCGCACCCGCCACTGGTAGACCGGCTCGGAGAGGATGTCGAAGGACCCGGCGAGGTAGGCGCGCGTCGTCGTCGGCTGGTCCTCGTAGTGGATCCGCTCGGGCCAGGCCAGCCCGGCCGACTCCCAGAAGGAGCGACGGTAGAGCTTGTTCCAGGCGAAGACGTCGCCCAGGATCTCGGGGTGGTCCGCGATCCGCGCACCCGAGCGCGGCGGATGGTGCAGACGTCGCATCCACGGCGGCTCGTGCAGGCCGGCCCCCTCGGGCGGCGGTGCCTCCCAGCGCAGCACCGAGCCCACCGCGAAGTCGGATCCGCTGGCCTCCAGCGAGGCGACCAGCCGGCGCAGCGCGTCGGGGGGCAGCAGGTCGTCGGAGTCGAGGAAGGCCAGGTGCTCGACAGGGGTCCCGGTGTCGGCGAGCAGCGCGGCCACCCCGGCGTTGCGGGCCGCGCCCAGGCCGCCGTTGGGCGTGTGCAGCACCCGGATGCGGGAGTCGCGGGCGGCGTACTGCTCGGCGACCTCGCCGCTGCGGTCGGGAGAGCCGTCGTCGACGACCACGGCGCGCCACGCGGTGTGCTCCTGGGCCAGCAGGCTCTCCAGCGACTCCGGCAGCCACTGCTCGACGCAGTAGGCCGGGACCACCACGCCCACCACGGGTCCCTGTCGGCGCAGACGAAGTGACCACCTCATGGGGCGAGAGTATCCAGCGTCCCCCTCGGATAGGCTCACCGACCGTGACTGGAGCAGAGACCGGCAGCGCGAGCGGCACACCCGCGCAGCGCCGCGCGCGTGCCATCGACGAGCTCAACCCCGAGGGCGTTCCGCGCAAGGTCCTCTTCGTCGCCGGCGCGGGGCGCAGCGGCACCAGCACGCTGGCGGGGATCCTCAGCCTGCTGGGCATGCACGTGCCCAAGCCCGAGGTGGAGGCCGACGCGTCCAACCCCAAGGGCTTCGGCGAGCCCAAGTGGGCGGTGGAGACCCACGACGCCTGGCTGCGCGAGGTCGACGTCCAGGTCAGCGACTCCCGCCCCAGCGCCTGGTTCGAGACCGGGCGGATCTCCAGCCGGGAGCCTGCCCGCATCCGCGTCTCGGACTGGCTCGAGACCCACTTCGCCGAGCACCCCGAGCTGGTGGTCAAGGACCCGCGGCTCAGCTGGTTCCTCGGCCTGTGGCGGGTCGCGGCGATCCGCACCGGGGCGACCCCGGTCTTCGCGACCATGCTCCGCCCGCCCGCCGAGGTGGTGGGGAGCAAGCAGAAGTACTACGCCAACAAGCTCGGCTCGGCCCACCTGGCCGCGAGCTGGCTCAACATGCTGCTGCACACCGAGAAGGCGACCCGCGAGTCGCTCAGCGGCTCCCATGTGGGCGGCGGGCGCGTCTTCGTGCGCTACGAGGACCTGCTCAGCGACTGGGTGCGGACCACGATGGCGCTGGGCCGGCGGCTCGACGTGCAGTCGGTGATCCACACCCGCAGCGACCAGATCCGCGAGGTGCACCGCTTCATCGACCCCAGCCTGCGCCGGGTCACCACCTCCCTCGACGACCTCGGCCTGCCGCCGCGCCTGCACGAGCTGGTCGCCGAGACCTGGTCGGAGCTCAACAAGCTGGCCGACGAGGGCGGAGACACGCCCGCGGCCCACGCCACCCTCGACCAGCTCCGGGCCGCCTACACCGCCCTCTACGAGGAGTCCGAGGCGATCTCCCGGTCCTCGGTGGTGGCCGCCCGTCTCGCGCAGGCCCGACAGGACGCCCAGGCGCACGACCTCGTCGTCCCGCGGGCCGGGCTCGCCGACCTGGTGCCGCACGAGGTCCGGGCCAAGATCCCGCCGTCGGTGCGCCGCGGCGTGCGCAAGGCGCTGGGTCGCGAGCGCGACGGGCATCCCGAGGCGCAGGGATGATCCCCATCGGCCAGGGCGACGGCATCGCCAACCTCGAGGGTCACACCGACTTCGACATCACCTGGCCCTGGCGGCGGCCCGGCGGGCTGCGCCGCGGCGCCACCGCGGTGCTGCGGGTCAAGGACGAGGCGCCCGGCCTGCGGTTCGTGCTGCCCCCGCTGCTGCGCGCGGTCGACCACGTGCTGCTGGTCGACAACAACTCCACCGACGGCACCCCGCAGGAGGCGCTGCGGGTGGTGGAGGAGACCGGCCACACCGACCGGTTCACCCTGGCCCACTACCCCTTCGACGTGGCCCGGGCGGGGGCCGAGCACCTCGCGGTGCCCGAGCGCTCGGTGCACTCGCTGGCCTACTTCTACAACTGGTGCTTCTCCCACGTGCGGACCAGCTACAGCTGGAAGTGGGACGGCGACATGGTGCTCACCACCGAGGGGGAGGTCTCGATGGGCGACCTGTCCTGGCAGGTCGGCGCCACCGACGCGGTGATCCGCTTCCCCCGCCACGGCCTCTACGTCGAGTCCGAGCGGCGCGCCTTCCTCGACCTCGGGCTGCGCAACATCGAGGAGTGGGGCTTCCCGATGGGCCCCGACTACGTCTACACCAAGGCGCCGGAGTGGGAGATCCGCACCACTCCCGACCACTTCGAGATGTTCGCCCTCCCGCAGGGGCTGTGCGTGGAGCTGAAGTGGCTCGACGGCGACGAGTTCGCGCACTGGACCGACCCGCAGTCGTTCGCCACCAGCCTGCGCAACCGGCGCAAGCGCCGCGAGTGGACCGTCTGGAACGCCCTCCAGGAGGGGACGGTGCCCGAGGGCGTGGTCGAGATCGTCGCCCCCGACGGGGTCCACGTGGTCGACCACGTCACCCACGACTGGCTGCCGCGCGCCCCTCGGCCCTTCGTCGTCGACGACCCCGCCCACGCCGTCGGCTGACCGCCCGCGCGCCGCGGACCGCCCGGAGCTGGGCCCGGAGGTGGGCCCGGAGGCGGGCTGCGGGTGGGCCAGGTCACACGCCGACCTGTTCACACGCGTGTAACAGCGACGTAGTCTCGTGTTCGCACGATCCACAGAGCCACATCGTCTGGTACCCGTACCGGCTCCCCCGCCCCGGCGGAGGAGTGGTCGGCGGGACTGAAGCGAGAGGTCCCTCATGACTGCCGCACCCCTCCGGGTGGGCGTGGTCGGCGCTGGCCGCGTCGGCGCCGTCCTCTCTGCCGCGCTGCGCTCCGCCGGCCACCGCGTGGTCGCCGCCGCCGCAGAGTCCGACGCCTCGCGTCACCGCCTCGAGACGCTGCTGCCGGGCGTCCCGGCCCGCAAGCCGAGTGCCGTCGCGCGCTCCTGCGACCTGCTGCTCCTCACCGTGCCCGACGACATGCTCGGCAACGTCGTCTCGATGCTCGCCGCCAGCGGCTCCCTGCGGAAGGGCCAGTACGTCGTGCACACCTCGGGCCGTCACGGCCTCGCGGTGCTCGCCGACGCGACCGCGGTGGGTGCCCGTCCGGTGGCGCTGCACCCCGCGATGACCTTCACCGGGACCGAGGTCGACCTGCCCCGGCTGGCCGGCTGCGTCTTCGGTGTCACCGCCGGTCCGCAGGAGCGCGGCCTGGTCGAGAGCCTGGTCGCCGACCTGGGCGCCCGGCGGGTCTGGGTCCCGGAGGAGAAGCGCACGCTCTACCACGCCGGCCTGGCCCACGGCTCCAACCACCTGGTCACCCTGGTGACCGAGGCGATGGAGATGCTGGCCGCCTCGGGGGCCGACGACCCGGCGGCGATCCTGCGCCCGCTGCTCTCCGCGGCCCTGGACAACTCCCTGGCCCACGGCGACGCGGCCCTGACCGGCCCCATCGTGCGCGGCGACGTGCAGACGGTGGCCGCGCACCTGGTCGACCTGCAGGCCAACGCCCCGCAGACCGTGCCGTCCTACGTCGCGCTGGGCCGCGCCACGCTCGGCCGGGTGGTGACCGACGGCCGGGTGCTGCCGATCCGCGCCGCCCGCATCCTCGAGCTGCTCGACGCGGCCGCCCGGGGCGTCGCGGTGACCGGCCTGCTGCGCACCGACGAGGGTCGCCCGGCCCGATGAACGACATCCGTCTCGCGCACAGTCGCGAGGAGCTCGGCGGGGCGCTCGACCGGCCCGCCTCGACGCGCCGCGTCGCCCTGGTGCCGACGATGGGCGCCCTCCACGAGGGGCACGCCAGCCTGATCCGCGAGGCGCGGCGTCGGGCGGGCGAGCAGGGCCGGGTGGTGGTCAGCATCTTCGTCAACCCGCTCCAGTTCGCCCCCGGCGAGGATCTCGACCGCTACCCGCGCACCCTCGAGGCCGACCTGGCGCTGTGCGCCGCCGAGGGTGCCGACGTGGTCTTCGCCCCGAGCGCCGAGGAGGTCTACCCCGGCGGGGTGCGCCCCGGCCACACCGACGAGCTGATCACCGTCGACCCGGGGCCGCTGGCCCTGGAGCTGGAGGGCGTCAGCCGGCCCACCCACTTCCGCGGGGTGCTCACCGTGGTCGCCAAGCTCTTCGGCCTGGTCCGCCCCGACGTCGCGGTCTTCGGCGAGAAGGACTACCAGCAGCTGGTGCTGGTGCGCCAGATGGCCGCCAACCTCTGCATGGGCGTGGAGGTGGTCGGTGCGCCCACCGTGCGCGAGCCCGACGGGCTCGCGCTGAGCAGCCGCAACCGCTACCTCGACCCCGAGCAGCGCTTCCGCGCCGCCGCGCTGCACCGGGTGCTGGTGGCGGCCGAGGAGGGTGCCCCGTGGGGGCCGGACGTCGCCCTGGAGGCCGCCCGCGCCGAGCTGCGGGAGTCCCACGGGGTCGACCTGGACTACCTCGAGCTGCGCACCCCCGAGCTCGCCCCCCTGACCGCCGTGCTGCCCGAGAGCACCCCGGCCCGGATCCTGATCGCCGCGCGGGTGGGCACCACGCGGCTGATCGACAACCTGCCCCTGACCCTCGGTCCCCGCCGAGAGCCGCGCGCCACCGAAGGAGAACGCTGATGCTGCGCACCATGATGAAGAGCAAGATCCACCGGGCCACCGTGACCCAGGCCGACCTGCACTACGTGGGCTCGGTCACCGTCGACGAGGACCTGCTCGACGCGGCCGACCTGCTGGCCGGCGAGCTCGTCCACATCGTCGACGTGACCAACGGCGCCCGCCTGGAGACCTACACGATCGCCGGCGAGCGGGGCTCGGGCGTGATCGGCATCAACGGCGCCGCCGCCCGGCTCGTCCACCCCGGCGACATCGTCATCCTGATCGGCTACGGCCAGATGGAGACCGCCGAGGCCAAGGAGTACCAGCCGGCGGTCGTCTTCGTCGACGCCGAGAACAAGATCCTCGCCACCGGCTTCGACCCGGCCGAGACCTTCGGCGACCCCTCGCTGAAGCGCGGCGACCTGATCGGCCGCTGAGGTAGGTGGCCCCGCACCTGCAGGCCCCCCGGATCCCGGCGCGGCTGGTCGCTCCCGCGCCGGGATGGACCACGCGCGCCGACGTGGTGGTCGTGGGCTCGGGGATCGCCGGCCTGACCGCGGCGCTGCGCATCGACGCGGCCGCGCCCGGGCTCAAGGTCCTGGTGGTCACCAAGGACGTCCTGCACGCCGGGTCGACCCAGTGGGCCCAGGGTGGGATCGCCGCGGCCCTCGGCCCCGGCGACACCCCCGACCAGCACGAGCGCGACACCCTGGTCGCGGGCGCGGGCGCCTGCGACGTGGAGGCGGTCCGGGCGCTGGTCACCGAGGGGCCGGCCGCGGTGCACGAGCTGATCGCGCTGGGCACCGAGTTCGACCACCACCCCGACGGCGAGCTGAGCCTGACCCGCGAGGGGGGCCACCTGCGCGACCGGATCGCCCACGCCGGGGGTGACGCCACCGGCGCGGAGATCCAGCGCGCGCTGATCGCCGCCGTCGAGCGGGCCCCGCAGATCGAGGTGGTGCAGCACGCGCTCGCCGTCGACCTGCTCCGCGCCGCGGACGGCGGCGTCGCCGGGCTGACCCTGCACGTGCTCGGTGAGGGTCAGCGCGACGGGGTCGGCGCGGTCCACGCCCGCGCGGTGGTGCTGGCCAGCGGCGGCCTCGGCCAGGTCTTCTCCCAGTCCACCAACCCGGCGGTGGCGACCGGCGACGGCATGGCGCTGGCGATTCGGGCCGGTGCGGCGGTGCGCGACCTGGAGTTCGTGCAGTTCCACCCGACTGTGATGTACCTCGGCCCCGACTCCCAGGGCCAGCAACCGCTGATCTCCGAGGCCGTCCGCGGCGAGGGCGCCGTCCTGGTCGACTGGGAGGGCCGACGGGTGATGGAGGGCGTCCACGAGCTCGGCGACCTGGCGCCCCGCGACGTGGTGGCCAAGGCCATCACCCGCCGGATGCTGGAGACCGGGCGGCCGCACATGTGGCTGGACGCCCGCCACCTGGGCGCGGAGTTCTGGGGGCGCCGCTTCCCGACCATCCTCAGCGTCTGCCGCGCCCACGGGGTGGACCCGGTGACCGCGCTGGTCCCGGTCTCGCCCGCCCAGCACTACGCCTCCGGCGGCGTGGCCACCGACCTGGACGGCCGCACCAGCGTCCCCGGGCTCTACGCGACCGGTGAGGTCGCCTGCTCCGGGGTGCACGGAGCCAACCGGCTGGCCTCCAACTCGCTGCTCGAGGGCCTGGTCTTCTCCCGGCGGATCGCCGAGGTCCTGCCCGGTGAGCTGCGGCCCTGGGCGGAGCCGGCCGTCGGTCCCGACGACCCGCGGGCCGAGGACACCTGGCTGGTGCCGGGGGCGGCCCGGCGCCGGCTCCAGGCGCTGATGACCCGCCACGTCGGGGTGCTGCGCCACGACACCGGCCTGCGCGAGGCGCTCGCCGCGCTGGCCACCCTGGGGCAGGCCGGCGCCCGGGAGCCCGCCGAGCCGGGCGTCGCCGCGTGGGAGACGACCAACCTGCTCACGGTGAGCGCCGCGCTGTGCGCCGCCGCGCTGCTGCGCACCGAGACCCGCGGCTCGCACTGGCGCGAGGACTTCCCCGAGCGCGACCCGCGGGTCGCCGGCCACGTCGACGCCTGGCTGGCGGACGGTGCGGTCGAGGCCCGCTGGACCCCGTCGCCGTCGACCGACCCCACCGACGCCAACACCAGTACCGGCCCGTCCACCGTCGCGTCAGGGAGCCCCGCATGAGTCCGTCGTACGCCGCACTTCCCGACGACCTCGCCGGCGAGCTCTGGGTCGCCGGGCTCGACCCCGAGGCGGTGCGCCGGCTGATCCTGGCCGGCCTCGAGGAGGACCTGCCCGACGGCGGGGTCGACACCACCAGCTTCGCCACCATCGGGGCCACCCAGCAGGGCGCCGCCGGCTTCCACGCCCGCGAGCCCGGCGTGGTCGCCGGCCTGGCGGTGGCGGCGGCGGTCTTCGCGGTGGTGATGGGCGAGGAGGTGCAGGTCACCGACCGGCTGCCGGACGGCGCCCGGGTTGCCCCCGGGGACAGGGTGATGACCGTCAGCGGGCCCACCCGCGGGCTGCTCACCGCGGAGCGGACGGCGCTCAACTTCGCCAGCCACCTCTCCGGGGTGGCGACCGGCACCGCGCGCTGGGTGGAGGCGCTCCAGGGCACCCGCGCCCGGGTGCTCGACACCCGCAAGACGCTGCCGGGCTGGCGGGCGCTGCAGAAGTACGCCGTGCGCTGCGGGGGCGGGGTCAACCACCGGTTCAGCCTCACCGACATGGCGATGGTCAAGGACAACCACGTGGTGGCCGCGGGCGGGGTGGTCAAGGCCCTGGAGGCGGTCCGGGAGGCCTTCCCGGGACTGCCGGTGGAGGTGGAGGTCACCGACCTCGACCAGCTCGCCCAGCTGCTGGACGCCGGCTGCGACCGGGTGCTGCTCGACAACATGGACACCGCGACGATGGCCGAGGCGGTACGGCTGCGCGACCAGCACCCCGGCGGTGCCGCGGTCGAGCTGGAGGCCTCCGGCGGGCTCACCCTGGGGCGCGCCCGGGAGGTCGCCGAGACCGGGGTGGACTACATCTCGGTGGGGGCGCTGACCCACTCGGTGACGGTCTTCGACCTCGGGATGGACCTGGCATGAACGTGCTGCTGGCGGCCGACATCGGCAACAGCAGCACGGTGCTCGGCCTGCTGGTGGGCGAGGAGGTGGTGGCCCACTGGCGGGTGGCCACCGACGAGCGGCGCACCAGCGACGAGTGGGCGGTGCTGGTGCGCGAACTGCTGGCCGACAGCGAGCACGGCGCGCGCCTGTCGGGAATCGCGGTCTGCGCGACCGTTCCGGCGGTGCTGGCCGAATGGCGGGAAATGCTCGCGACCTATTTCTCCGGGCTTTCCACGGTCATCGTCGAGCCCGGCGTCCGCACCGGAATCCCGGTGCTGATGGACAATCCGCGCGAGGTGGGCGCCGACCGCGTCGTCAATGCACTGGCCGCCGCCCGTATCCACGGCGGCCCGGCCATCGTCGTCGACTTCGGTACCGCCACCACCTTCGACGTGGTCAACGACCAGGGCGCCTACGTGGGCGGCGCCATCTCGCCCGGTATCGAGATCTCCCTGGAGGCGCTCGGCCGCCGCGGCGCCCAGCTGCGCAAGGTCGAGCTCAAGCGGCCCCGCCAGGTGATCGCCAAGAACACGGTGGAGGCGCTCCAGTCGGGCATGCTCTTCGGCGTGGCGGCGCAGGTCGAGGGGATGGTCGCCCGGATGGTGGCCGAGCTCGGCGCCGATCCGGCGCAGGTGCAGGTGGTGGCCACCGGGCACCTGGCGCCCCTGGTGGTGGAGGAGTGCGACTGCTTCACCGCGCACGAGCCGTGGCTCACGATCCAGGGCCTGCGGATGGTCCACGAACGCAATTGCCAGTAACTGCGGCGACGAGGGTTAATTCACACCGCGGACGTCCAGCGCAATCCCCAAAAAGGCACGTCGCTCCTCTTTTCTCGGGGGAATTGTCGCGGCGATATTGCGTGTGGCAAGGTGGAGGGGTTGCTCCGACCAGTAGAAGGAATTAATCCCATGGCTCAAAAGGTGAACATCGTGCTGGTCGACGACCTCGACGGCAGCGAGGCGACCGAGACGGTCAGCTTCGCCCTGGACGGCACCTCCTACGAGATCGACCTCAACGACGAGAACGCCGCGGCGCTGCGCGAGGCGCTGAGCGGCTACGTCGGTCACGCCCGCAAGGCGTCCGGTGGTCGCCGCGGCGGCGCCCGTCGCTCCTCCGGCTCGGCCGGCGGGTCCGCCGGCGGACCGAGCGCGGCCGACGTCCGGGCCTGGGCCCGCGACAACGGCTTCGAGCTCTCCGAGCGGGGCCGGGTGCCCGCCGAGGTGCGCCGGGCCTACGACGCCGCGCACTGAGCGCCCCTGGTTGACCGGCCCGGCGCCTGTTCGCTCTGAGCGGACCGCGTGGGGTCGGTCACCGGGAACACGTAGGCTGTCGGAGGAGTTGGAACTCGTGTCCGCTGCCCCGCTGCTCCGACCCCGGTCGGCCCGCCGCGAGGCGGACCCACGACGTACCACCTGTGCACACTGCTGAGAATCGAGGCGCACATGTTCGAGCGGTTCACCGACCGAGCCCGACGAGTTGTCGTGCTGGCCCAGGAAGAGGCCCGCATGCTCTCCCACAACTACATCGGCACCGAGCACATCCTGCTCGGGCTGATCCACGAGGGCGAGGGTGTCGCGGCCAAGGCGCTCGAGTCCCTCGACATCTCGCTGGAGGCCGTGCGCGCCCAGGTCGAGGAGATCATCGGCCAGGGCCAGCAGGCCCCGTCCGGTCACATCCCCTTCACCCCGCGTGCCAAGAAGGTGCTCGAGCTCTCGCTGCGCGAGGCGCTGCAGCTCGGCCACTCCTACATCGGTACCGAGCACATCCTGCTCGGCCTGATCCGGGAGGGTGAGGGCGTCGCCGCCCAGGTGCTGCAGAAGCTGGGCGCCGACCTCAACCGGGTCCGCCAGCAGGTCATCCAGCTGCTCTCCGGCTTCCAGGGCAAGGAGGCCGCCGGCGCGGCCGCCGGCCCGGGTGCCAGCGGCAGCGAGGCTCCGTCCTCCTCGCTGGTCCTCGACCAGTTCGGCCGCAACCTGACCCAGGCGGCCCGCGAGGGCAAGCTCGACCCGGTGATCGGGCGCGAGCAGGAGATCGAGCGGGTCATGCAGATCCTCTCCCGCCGCACGAAGAACAACCCGGTGCTGATCGGCGAGCCCGGCGTCGGCAAGACGACGATCGTCGAGGGCCTGGCCCAGGACATCGTCAAGGGCAACGTCCCGGAGACGCTCAAGGACAAGCAGATCTACACCCTCGACCTCGGTGCGCTGGTGGCGGGCAGCCGCTACCGCGGCGACTTCGAGGAGCGCCTCAAGAAGGTGCTCAAGGAGATCCGCACCCGCGGCGACATCGTGCTCTTCATCGACGAGATCCACACCCTGGTGGGTGCGGGTGCCGCCGAGGGTGCGATCGACGCCGCCAGCATCCTCAAGCCGATGCTGGCGCGTGGCGAGCTGCAGACCATCGGGGCCACCACCCTCGACGAGTACCGCAAGTACCTCGAGAAGGACGCCGCGCTCGAGCGCCGCTTCCAGCCGATCCAGGTCGCCGAGCCGTCGATCGCGCACACCATCGAGATGCTCAAGGGGCTGCGCGACCGCTACGAGGCGCACCACCGGGTCACCATCACCGACGAGGCCCTGGTCTCCGCCGCGACGCTGGCCGACCGCTACATCTCCGACCGCTTCCTCCCGGACAAGGCGATCGACCTGATCGACGAGGCGGGCTCCCGCCTGCGGATCCGCCGGATGACGGCGCCGCCGGACCTGCGCGCCTTCGACGAGCAGATCGGCGAGGTCCGCCAGCGCAAGGAGGCGGCCATCGACGGGCAGGACTTCGAGGCCGCGGCCCGCCTGCGCGACGAGGAGAAGCAGCTCATCGCCAAGAAGTCCGAGCGCGAGAAGCAGTGGCGCGCGGGCGACATGGACGAGATCGCCGAGGTCGACGAGGAGCTGATCGCCGAGGTGCTGGCGGTCGCGACCGGCATCCCGATCGTCAAGCTCTCCGAGGCCGAGTCGACGCGCCTGCTCAACATGGAGGAGGAGCTCCACAAGCGGGTCATCGGGCAGGAGGAGGCCGTCAAGGCGCTCTCCCGCGCCATCCGGCGTACCCGTGCCGGCCTGAAGGACCCGAAGCGTCCCGGTGGGTCGTTCATCTTCGCCGGGCCCTCGGGCGTCGGCAAGACGTGGCTCTCCAAGACGCTGGCCGACTTCCTCTTCGGTGACGAGGACTCGCTGATCCAGCTCGACATGAGCGAGTTCTCCGAGAAGCACACCGTCTCGCGGCTCTTCGGCTCGCCTCCCGGCTACGTCGGCTACGAGGAGGGTGGCCAGCTGACCGAGAAGGTGCGGCGCAAGCCGTTCTCGGTCGTCCTCTTCGACGAGGTCGAGAAGGCGCACCCCGACATCTTCAACTCGCTGCTCCAGATCCTGGAGGAGGGTCGCCTGACCGACTCCCAGGGCCGGGTGGTCGACTTCAAGAACACCGTCATCATCATGACGACCAACCTCGGCACCCGGGACATCGCCAAGTCGGTCAACTTGGGCTTCGCCCAGGTCGGCGACGCGGCCGGCTCCTACGACCGGATGAAGAGCAAGGTCGCCGACGAGCTCAAGCAGCACTTCCGGCCCGAGTTCCTCAACCGCGTCGACGAGATCATCGTCTTCCCGCCGCTCTCGCAGCAGCAGATCGTGTCGATGGTCGACAACATGATCGCCGCCGTCGAGCTGCGTCTGCGCGACCGGGACATGCAGCTGGAGCTCACCCCGGCCGCCAAGCAGCTGCTCGCAGTCCGGGGCTTCGACCCGGTGCTCGGCGCCCGGCCGCTGCGCCGCACGGTGCAGCGCGAGATCGAGGACACGCTCGCCGAGAAGATGCTCTTCGGCGAGGTCGGCCCCGGCCAGATCATCCTGGTCGACGTCGAGGGGGAGGGTCCGTCCGCGACCTTCACCTTCCAGGGCCAGAAGGTCGACAAGCTGCCCGACATGCCGCCGCTGGAGACCGTCGACACCGGGGTCGCCCCGATCGAGGGTCCGGACGACTCCGCCGGCCCGGTGGACGTCCCCCGCGCGGAGGACTGAGACAGCTGCACCCCGACGCCCCGGTCACCTCTGGTGACCGGGGCGTCGTGCGTCTGACCGGGGGTGTCCCCGAGCTCTCTGGCCGAGCCTCCAGCGTGTGGCTCGGTGATGGACCCGTCGGGCGTTGGTGGCCTGGTGCTCTGGACGTCGCCGGCTCCTGAGCCGCGCGGGGCGTCACCGCGAGGTCCCGCTCACGGCAGGGAGAACGACCGGTCCTCGTAGGAGACCAGGAGCCCGTCGGCCGCCAGGCCGGCCAGGCAGCGCTCGCGCTGGACCGCGTCGGGCCAGACGGCGTCGATGCGGTGCCGGTGCACCGGGCCGTCGGCCTCGCGCAGCACCGCCATGATCCGGCCCCGGCACTGCCGGTCGGTGCCGTCCCAGGCCTGGCCGCGCCGCGGCGGGCCGTCGTACGCCGGGTAGCCGGCCGCGCGCCAGGCGCACAGGTCCGCCACCGGGCAGTCGCCGCAGCGGGGGGCGCGAGCGGTGCAGACCAGGGCGCCCAGCTCCATCACGGCCACCGACCAGGTGGCGGCGGTGGGCGGGTCCTCAGGGAGCAGCTCGGCGGCGTCGCGCCGCTCGTGGGCGCGGACCGCGTCGGGCGGGGGCTCCACGGCCCGCAGCACCCGGTGGTGGACCCGCCGCACGTTGGTGTCGAGCACCGCGACCCGGCGGCCGAACGCGAAGGCGGCGACCGCCGCCGCGGTGTAGTCGCCGACTCCCGGCAGGGCCCGCAGCGCCTCGGGGGAGGAGGGCACCTGGCCGTCGTGGTCGGCGAGGATCGCGGTGGCGGCGGCGTGCAGGCGCAGGGCGCGGCGCGGGTAGCCCAGTCGGCCCCACGCCCGCAGAGCCTCCCCGACGGGCTCCGCGGCCAGCGCCGCGGGCGTGGGCCAGCGCGCCAGCCAGGCGTCGTGGACCGGCAGCACCCGGGCCACCGGCGTCTGCTGCAGCATGAACTCCGAGACCATCACCGACCACGCCGACGCCTCGGGTCGCCGCCAGGGCAGGTCCCGGGCGTTCTCGTCGTACCACTCCAGCAGCGGCTCGGTCAGCGACCCCGGAACCGCCCCGCCCCCGGCACCCGCCGCAGCCGGCTCAGCCCTTGAGGACGTCACCGAAGAACCCGCCCGTGCTCGTGTCGCAGGAGCCGTCGTCGGGCTGCTGCGTCGGGCCCGCGGCCGGTTGGACCACCACGAAGCCGGGCCCGTGGAAGGCGTACTGCGCGGACTCGCCACCGCCGCGGCGCGTCGGGCGGGAGGGGGTGGCGCCCTGCAGCACCGGCTGCAGCCCGGCCGACCAGCAGACGGCGGCATGGACGTCGACCTGGGTCGGCTCCCGGCTGCAGTCGAGGACCACTGGCGTGCCGTGGCAGGTCACGGCCACCCGGCCCTGACCCCGCAGCAGGGCGGTGAAGGCACCGGCGGCCGGCAGCCCCAGGCCACTGGCGGGGTGGACGTCGTAGTCGAGGGCGGACTCGAAGGCCAGGAGGCTGGTGCCGGAGACGGTGAGGGCGTCGTCCGGGCCCTCCAGGTCGACGAGGAAGACGTGGCGGCCGGAGTGGGCGAAGAAGGCCTGCCCGCTCCCGGAGACGGTCATCAGCGGGGTGTCGTCGCTGGTGACGATCCGCCGCAGCAGCCTGCTCACGGACCCGACGGACCGGTGCTCGCACGTCACCTGCCCCTGGGAGGCGACCATCGAGCCCTTCGCCGCGACGACCGGGGCACCCAGGGTCGCCCGCAGGAGGGAGCCGTTCTGCAGGGCCAGCGCCTCCGGTGAGGGGACCTCCTCGTGGACGCGGGAGAAGAGATCACCACGCATGCGCGGAAGCCTAGACGCAGGCCGTCGCCCGGGGCACGGTGTGGCACCCACCACTCGGCGCCTCGGCTCGATAGCGTGCTGGCCATGTCTGCGCTGACCGCACCCAAGGGGCCGCTGCCCGCCCGGGTGTACTGGTTCCGTCGGATCCTGGTGCTCTCGACCGTCCTGGTGCTGCTGCTCGGTGCGGTGCGGCTCTTCGGCGGCGGCGGCGAGGAGCCGCCCGAGGCCGACCAGCAGGCCGCGCCCGCCGCGGCCGAGGTGGTGCCCGAGGCCGAGGAGACGCCGGAAGCGCCCGCCGAGGAGACGACGGGGAAGAAGAAGGGTCGCGGCCAGCAGGCACCCGCGCCGGAGGCGAGCGCCGAGCCGGCGCCGGAGCCCACCCCCGAGCCGACACCGGAGCCGCCGCCGCTGCCCGCGCCGACCGGTCCGTGCGTCAACAGCGACGTGACGGTCACGCCCGTGGTCGGCGCGCCGCGCGCCGACGGCAAGGTCGACATGGTGCTGCTGCTGCGCACCCTGACCACCCCGGCGTGCACCTGGCAGGTCTCGGCCGAGACGGTGACGGTCAAGATCAGCTCGGGCAGCGACGACTACTGGTTCAGCAGCCACTGCCCCCAGGCGCTCCCGGCGCAGGACGTCGTGCTCTACCAGGGCACCGACACCACGGTCCCCTTCCTGTGGAGCGGTCGCCGCTCGGACCCGGAGTGCTCGCGGGCCACCGACTGGGCCCAGCCCGGCTTCTACCACGTCAAGGCCGCCGCCTTCGAGGGCGAGCCCACCGAGGTGCAGTTCGAGCGCACCCGAGCCTCGATCACCGCGACCCGGGCACCCGAGCCGGAGCCCGCTCCCGCGAAGAAGAAGAAGAAGAAGAAGAAGAAGAACAAGCCCGCCGGTCAGGCGACGCCGCCGGCCCCGAAGCCCTCGGGCGCGGTGGAGCCCACGCCGGCCGGCTGACGCCTCGGGCCCCTCGGGCGCGGGACGTCAGACGTAGCGCTCGAGGATGCTCGACTCGGCGAGCCGGGAGAGCCCCTCGCGCACGCTGCGCGCCCGCAGGTCGCCGACCCCGTCGACGACCTGGAGGTCGTCGATGCCCGCCGAGAGGAGCTGCTGGAGCCCGCCGAAGTGCTCGACCAGGCGGTCGACGACCGGGCTGGGCAGCCGGGGCACCTTGGCCAGCAGACGGTAGCCCCGGGGCGCCACGGCGCCGTCGAGGTGGTCGCCGGTGGTGAGGCTGAGGGCCTTGGCCACGGCGGCGGGGTCGACCAGCTCGGTGGGGGAGAGCAGGCCGAGGTTGTCCAGCAGGGCCTCGGGAGAGGCGGTCGTCCCGCTCGGCAGGTAGTCGCGGATGACCAGCTCGCGGTCGGCGTCGACCCCGGTGATCAGCTCCTCGAGCTGGAGCGAGAGCAGCCGGCCGTCGGTGCCGAGCTCGAGCACGTAGTCCTCGATCTCGCGGGCGATGCGGGTGACCATCTCGAGCCGCTGGGCCACCACGGCGACGTCGCGCACGGTGACGAGGTCCTCGATCTCCAGCGCGGAGAGGGTCGAGGAGACCTCGTCGAGCCGGAGCTTGTAGCGCTCCAAGGTCGCCAGGGCCTGGTTGGCCCGGGAGAGGATCTGCCCGGAGTCCTCCAGGACGTAGCGGGTCTCGCCGACGTAGACGGCGATGATCTGCATCGACTGGGAGACCGAGATGACCGGGAACCCGGTCTGCCGGGCGACGCGGTCGGCGGTGCGGTGCCGGGTGCCGGTCTCCTCGGAGAAGATGGTGTGGTCGGGCATCAGGTGGACGGCGGCGCGGTGGATCCGCGTGACGTCCTTGTCGACGATGATGGCGCCGTCCATCTTGGCCAGCTCGCGCAGGCCGGTGGCGGTGAACGGGACGTCGAGGGTGAAGCCGCCGCTGGCGATCGAGTCGACCAGCTTGTCGTGGCCCAGCACGATCAGAGCCCCGGTGCGGCCGCGCAGGATCCGCTCGAGCCCGTCGCGCAGGTGGGTGCCAGGAGCGATCGTGGCCAGGGTCGCCCGCAGGCGCAGGCTCTCGTCACTGCGCTCGATGCCGACCAAGGCGCCCTCCATCACGGACCACACGACGAAACGCCGAGTGGCTGCAGCGCTCCGCGCGTCAGTCTATGGGACGAAGCGCAGTGGCGCGGGTCCTGGTGAGCCTCAGCAGCCCCAGAGCGGTGGCGACGTCTCCCACGTCGAGCACCTGCATGCCGTCGATCGTCCACGACTCGGGAGACCGAGGCCCCGGCGGCGCGTTGCGCTCGCTGGGCACCACGGCGACCTTGAACCCCAGCCGGGCGGCCTCCGAGAGCCGCTGGGGGAGGTCGCGCACCCGGCGCAGCTCGCCGGCCAGGCCGATCTCGCCCATCGCCACCACCCCGGTGGGGGCCGGGATGCCGAAGGTGGCGCCGGCCAGGGCGACGGCGATGGCCAGGTCGCTGGCGGGCTCGTGGATCCGCGCGCCGCCGACGGTGGAGACGAAGACGTCCATGTTGTGCAGCCGGATCTGGCAGTGCTGCTGGAGCACCGCCAGCACCATCGAGACCCGCGAGGAGTCGACGCCGGAGGTGGTGCGGCGTGGGCGCTCCGCGGGCGTGGGCGCGACCAGCGCCTGCACCTCGGCCAGCAGCGGGCGGCGTCCTTCCATGGTGACCGCCACGCAGGTCCCCGGGACCTGCTTGGAGTGGTGCTCCACGAAGAGGCCGGTGGGGTCGGTGACCGCCCGGATGCCCTGGGCGGAGAGGTCGAAGCAGCCCACCTCGTCGACCGGGCCGAACCGGTTCTTCATGGCACGGACCATCCGGAACCGCGAGTTGCGGTCGCCCTCGAAGTGGAGCACGACGTCGACGAGGTGCTCCAGCACCCGCGGCCCGGCGATGGAGCCGTCCTTGGTGACGTGGCCGACGATCACCGTGGTGATGTTGCGGGTCTTGGCGACCCGGATCAGGGCGGCGGCGACCTCCTTGACCTGGGTGACGCCACCGGGGACCCCCTCGATCCCCGAGGCGCCGATGGTCTGGATCGAGTCGACCACCAGCAGCGTGGGCTTGACCTGCTCGATGTGGCTGAGCACGGCGCCGAGGTCGGTCTCGGCGGCGAGGTAGAGCTCGTCGTGGACCGCGTCGGTCCGGTCGGCGCGCAGCCGCACCTGGGAGGCGGACTCCTCGCCGGTGATGTAGAGGGTGCGGTGCCGGTGGCGCGCGGTCTGGGCGGCCACCTCGAGGAGCAGGGTGGACTTGCCGACCCCCGGCTCGCCGGCGAGCAGGATGGCCGCCCCCGGCACCAGCCCGCCGCCGAGCACCCGGTCGAGCTCGGCCACCCCGCTGGAGCGGAACGCGGACTCCTCCACCGAGACCTGGCCGATCGGCACCGCGGCGGTGGTGACGGCGCTGGCCTGGGTGCGCCCCACCGGGGCGGCGGCCGCCTCCGCGACCGACCCCCAGGCCTGGCACTCGCCGCAGCGCCCCACCCACTTGCCTGTCTCCCACCCGCACTCGGAGCAGCGGTAGGCGGGGCGGGTCCGGGCCTGTTTGCTCATGGCGCAGACGGTAGGCCACAGCGCCGACAGGCCCGAAAGTGCGGACAGCGCAGCAGAGACGCCGGGGCGGCGCATGCGCCTATGCTCTCGTTGGAACGATCAAGGGCCGGCCCGAGCCGGTCCGCGGCGGTCGGAGGGGAGGCACGGTGGCGGTCAACCCACCCACGCTGGCCGACGTGGCGGAGCGCGCCGGGGTCTCGCGGCAGACGGTCTCCAACGCGGTCAACAGCCCACACCTGCTGCGTCCCGACACCCTGCTCCGGGTCCAGGCGGCGATCGCCGAGCTCGGCTACTCGCCCAACCGCGCCGCACGCAGCCTGCGCACCCGCGCTTCGCACCTCGTCGGCCTGCGGTTCACCCCCGCCCAGGAGGGCACCGCCAACGCGCTGATGGACCGCTTCGTGCACAAGCTGGTCGCCACCTCCGCGCTCGCGGGCTACCACGTGCTCCTCTTCTCCGACGACGACACCGAGCCGCTCTCGGCCTACGACCACCTGCTGCGCTCCACCGCGGTGGACGCCTTCATCGTCACTGACACCTATCTCGGCGCCCCGCAGGCCGCCTACCTGACGCAGCAGCGCGCGCCGTTCGTGGCCTTCGGCCGGCCGTGGCAGGACCCGCACGCCGCCCACTCCTGGGTCGACGTCGACGGGGCCGCCGGGGCGCAGCTGGCCACCGACCACCTGCTGGAGCGCGGCCACACCCGGATCGGCTGGATCGGCTGGCGCAAGGACTCCTTCATCGGCGAGGACCGCCGCGCGGGCTGGGTGCGGGCGATGCGCCGCCGGGGCCTGGCCACCACCGGGCTCGCCTCCCGGGTCGATGACACGGTGGCCAGCGGACGCGAGGCCGCCGCCGTGCTCCTCGACGACGCCGGGCCCACCGCGTTCGTCTGCGCCTCCGACACCCTGGCGGTGGGGGTGCTCCAGCTGCTCTTCGACCGGGGGATGGTCGCGGGCCGCGACCTCGCCGTGGTCGGCTTCGACGACTCCCAGGTCGCCCAGGTGGTGCCGCGGGGCCTCACCTCGGTGCGCCAGCCGCTGGAGGAGGTGGCGGTCGAGGTGGTCAAGGCGCTGCAGCGGCTGATGACCTCGCCCCTGCTCGAGCCGACCGGGGTGCTGCTCCTGCCCACCCTGGCGGTCCGGGGCTCCAGCTGAGGGGCGCGGCCTCTCGGGCCCGGTGGGAGCGCCCTAGTAGGAGCGCCAGAACAGGTTGACCGCGTAGTCGACCTCGAGACCCTCGCCGGAGGCCCGGTCGTGTGCCGCCCAGTGCTCGGCCAGCACCGCCTCGGCGGCGGCGGGCGGCAGCTCGATGCGCACCACCGCGTCGAGGTCGTCGGCGGAGCCGAACCGGAGCGAGGTGAGCACCGGCTCGCGGTTCCAGCCGTGCCGCGACCAGAAACGCTCCACCTCGTCGGGGTCGATCCCGGGGTAGCCGCGCCGGAACCAGCCGCCGAAGGTCGACCGGGTGCCGTCGTTGTCGAGCACGAACGCCGTGCCGCCGCGGCGTACCACCCGGTCGAGCTCGGCGAGGCCCGGCTCGCAGCCGGGCCCGAAGAAGTAGGCCCACCGCGCCTGCACCACGTCGACCGAGGCGTCGGGCAGCGGCAGCTCCTGCGCGCTGCCGGCGAGCACGCTCACGTGGGGGACCCGCCGGGTGCGCCGCCGGGCGAGCGAGACCAGGGGAGGGTGCGGCTCCACGCCGATCACCGAGGCGGCCTCCTCGGCCCACCGGCCCAGGTGGAAGCCGGAGCCGCACCCGACGTCGAGGAAGGTGCGGCCGCGCCAGCCCGCGACCCGGGCCATCGCCGCCTCGACCAGCCGGTCGGGGTCGAAGGCGTGGTTCTCCACCTCGTAGGTGGAGGTGTGGTGCCAGATGTTGGGGCTCGGCGTGGCGCCGTACCGCCGGAGGGGTCGGGTGATGACCGCCTCCGTCAGATGCGGACCAGGCCGGTGGGGGTCAGGACGTTGACCGCCATCAGGCCGGGGGTGCCGTTGGGCGCGACCCACTCGACCTTGACGTCCTCGAGCGGCGCCTCGACCGACTCCCCGAGCCACTCGCTGACCCGCTGTGGGTCACCGGCGATCTCCAGGCAGGCCAGCGAGCACGAGCCGTCGGCACCCGAGCTCGGGTGCAGGTCGGGGGTGAGCCACTTGATGAAGAACGGCAGCTGCGGGTCCGCGATGAGTCCGTTGATCCCGATCTGGAGCCAGCGCAGCTCGGTGCCGTCGGGGCGGTGCCGGTTGCCCGGCGCGGCCTCGCGGCCCAGGCGCTCCTCGACGGACTCGAGGTCGTCGGTGGCCACCACCCAGCCGAGCCAGCCGCCGCCGTTGGCGGAGCGGGCCTTGACCGCCTGGCCGAAGGGGGCCTTGTCGGAGGCGGGGTGGTCCAGGGCCTCGACGATCTCGAGGTAGGTCCCGCCGGCGAGCGGCAGGATCATGTTGCGGGTGCCGAAACGTGGATGCACGCCGCCATCGAGGAACTCACGACCCAGTAGCCCCCCGATGCGCGCAGCCGTCGCGGCCAGACCATCGGGTCCGGCGGCGTACGAGATGTGGTCCAGGCGCATGTCAAGCATTGTGGCGCGTCCGCCACCGGCGTGTTCACCGGGGTGCTGGTCTCTTGACATCGAGGGTTCCGCGGGGTGGCGGCAGCGGACGGACCCGCGGGTGGCGCCGGTCTCAGTGCGGGTCGGCGGGGTGCAGTGCCAGGGCCGAGCGGGAGCGCAGGTGGGCCTCGCAGTGTCGTGCCAGCTCGTCGTAGGCCTCGCGGCCCATCAGCTCCACCAGCTCGGCCGCGCTGGTCAGGTAGAGCGGCTCGGGCGCCACGTGGGCCTCGGTGTTGCCCGAGCAGTACCAGTCGAGGTCGTGCCCACCCGGGCCCCACCCGCGCCGGTCGTACTCACTGATCGAGACCTCGGTGTAGGAGGTGCCGTCGGGGCGCTCCACGGTGCGGTAGGTACGCCGGATCGGCAGCTGCCAGCACACGTCGGGCTTGGTCTCCAGCGGGTTGCGCCCCTGGGCCAGCGCGAGCCCGTGCAGCGCGCAGCCCGCGCCCCCCGCGCCCCCCGCGCCGCTGTGCGGCGCGAAGTCGCTGCGGTTGTGGAAGACGCAGGCCTGCTGGCCGTCGACGGTCAGCGTCGCGGTCTTGCGCCCGCCCTCCTCGTCGGTCTCGCGCCAGTCGCTCCTGCGCACCTTGCGGCCGGGGTGGAACTGCCACAGCTCGGGGGTCAGCTGGTCGACGAAGGCCGCCACCCTGCGCTCGTCGTCGGCGTCGCTGAAGTGCGCTCCCAGCGTGCAGCAGCCGGTGTCGGGGGCGTCGGCGTAGATGCCCTGGCAGCCCTGGCCGAAGATGCAGGTGTAGGCGGAGGTGAGCCAGGTCAGGTCGCAGCGGAAGACCTGGTCGGGGTCGGCGGGGTCCGCGAACTCGACGTACGCGCGGGGGAAGACGAGGTCGACTTCTGGCACAGGAGGAACCCTACGTCGCTTCGCCGGGTACGTTGGAGGCATGCGGCTCGGCGTCCTCGACATCGGCTCCAACACCGGTCATCTGCTGGTGGTGGACGCGCACGGCGGCGCCGCCCCGCTCGCGGCCTTCAGCCACAAGGAGCCGCTCCGCCTCGCCGAGCACCTCGACGCCGACGACGCGATCAGCCCGGCGGGCATCGCGGCGCTGACCGAGTTCACCCGGCACGCGATCGACTTCGCCGAGGAGAAGGGCTGCGAGGAGATCCTGGCCTTCGCCACCTCGGCGGTCCGCGAGGCGGTCAACACCGACTCGGTGCTCGGCGCCGTCGAGGAGGCCACCGGCACCCGGATCGGCGTCCTCTCCGGAGAGGAGGAGGCCCGGCTGACCTTCCTGGCCGTACGCCGCTGGTTCGGCTGGTCGGCCGGCCGACTGGCGGTCTTCGACATCGGCGGCGGCTCGCTGGAGATCGCCGGCGGCCCCGACGAGGCGCCGGACGTCGCCTGGTCGCTGCCGCTGGGTGCGGCCCGGCTCGCCCGGGACCACTTCGCCCACGGCGTGGAGGAGATGGGGGTGCGCGAGCTGCGCCGCTGGATCCGCACCGAGATCGCCCGCGACGCCGGCGGGCTGCTGCGCGGCGGCGCCCCGCACCGCGCGGCGGCCACCTCCAAGACCTTCCGCTCCCTGGCGCGCATCTGCGGCGCCGCCCCCTCCGCCCAGGGCCACCTGGTGCCCCGGGTGCTGCGCCGCGACGACCTGGCCCAGTGGCTGCCCAAGCTGATCTCGGCCCCGCCCGCCGAGGTGGCGCAGCTGCCCGGCGTCTCGGTGGGCCGCGCCCACCAGATCCTCCCCGGGGCGCTGGTCGCCGAGGCCGTGATGGACATCTTCGACCTGGCCGAGCTGGAGATCTGTCCGTGGGCGCTGCGCGAGGGCATGATCCTGGAGCGCCTCGACCGCCTCTCGGTGCTGGACTGAGGGCCGCCACGTGACCGTGTCGATCGGGCTCTCCTCCGCGTCGGTCTTCCCCGAGTCGACCGCCCACGCGTTCTCCTACGCGGCGGCGCTGGGCTACGACGCGGTCGAGGTGATGGTCGGGATGGACGCGATCTCCCAGCAGACGGCCGCGGTGCGCCAGCTCTCCGAGCACCACGGCATCGGGGTCTGCGCCGTGCACGCGCCCTGCCTGCTCTGGACCCAGCGGGTCTGGGGGCTGGAGCCGTGGGGCAAGCTCGAGCGCTCCGCCCGGATGGCCCAGGCGCTGGGCGCCCCGGTGGTCGTCGTCCACCCGCCCTTCCGCTGGCAGAAGGAGTACGCGACCGGGTTCGAGGACGGGATCGCGGCCCTGGAGGCCTCGACCGGGATCGACTTCGCGGTGGAGAACATGTATCCCTGGCGCACCGGCGCCCGCCGGCGGGCCCGCCGCCCCCGGGCCGTGGAGATGTACATGCCGCACTGGGACGTCTCCCTGGGCGACTACGCGCACACCACCTTGGACCTCTCCCACGCGGCGACCTCCCACTCCGACGTCGTCGACATGGCGATGCGGATGGGGGAGCGGTTGCGGCACGTCCACCTCACCGACGGAGGGGGGAGTGCCAAGGACGAGCACCTGGTGCCGGGGCGCGGGACGACCCGGGCCGACGAGCTGCTCCGGCTGCTCGCCGAGCGGGAGTTCGACGGCTCCGTGGTGCTGGAGATCAACACCCGGCGCTGCAGCTCGGTCGAGGAGCGGGTCGCCGACCTGACCGAGTCGCTCGCCTTCGCCCGCCAGCACCTGGCGGTCCCGACCCGCTGAGCCCGCCCCGCCCTTGACACCCCCGCGGGTGTCCGCGAGCGTCGGAGGGGAGAGGGGCTGCGGTGATGGAGCACGTGGTGGAGGTGCGCGACCTGACCGTGGTGCGCGGCGGCCGGCAGGTCTTCGACGCCCTCTCCCTCGACGTGGGGCGCGGCGTCACCGGTCTGCTGGGGCCCAGCGGCTGCGGCAAGACCACACTGATGCGCTGCCTGGTCGGGGCCCAGCAGGTCCGCTCCGGCACGGTGGAGGTGCTGGGCCTTCCCGCCGGCAGCCCGGCTCTGCGGGACCGGGTCGGCTACGTCACCCAGTCCGCCAGCGTCTACGACGACCTGACGGTCGCCGAGAACCTCCGCTTCTTCGCCCGGGTGCTGGGCGTCGGCCGGTCGGAGGCCGACGAGGTGCTGGCCGCCGTCGACCTCGCCGACCTGCGGGGCCGGGTCGTGGGCCGGCTCTCCGGTGGCCAGCGCAGCCGGGTCAGCCTGGCCGTGGCACTGCTGGGCAGCCCCGACCTGCTGGTCCTCGACGAGCCCACCGTGGGGCTCGACCCGGTGCTGCGTCGCGACCTGTGGGCGCTCTTCCACCGGCTGGCCGAGGGTGGTGCGGCGGTGCTGGTCTCCAGCCACGTGATGGACGAGGCCGAGCGCTGCGACCGGCTGCTGCTGATGCGCGAGGGCCGGGTGATCGCCGAGGGCAGCCCGGAGCAGGTGCGCTCGCGCACCGGTGCCGCCGACGTGGAGCAGGCGTTCCTGGCGATCGTCGAGGGCCGGGCATGAAGCCGCGGACGACGCTGGCGGTGGCCGGCCGGGTGCTCACCCAGGTCCGCCGCGACCGCCGCACGCTGGCCATGCTGCTGGTCCTGCCCTGCGCCCTGGTGACGCTGCTGTGGTGGATCTACGACGACGTGCCGGGCCAGGTCTTCGAGCGGATCGGTCCCGCGCTGCTGGCGATCTTCCCGTTCTTCGTGATGTTCCTGGTGACCAGCGTGACCACGCTGCGCGAACGCACCAGCGGCACCCTGGAGCGGCTGCTCACGATGCCGATGGGACGGCTGGACTTCCTGCTGGGCTACGCGCTGGCCTTCGGCCTGCTCGCGGCCGTGCAGTCGGTGCTGACCGTGGCGGTCAGCGTGTGGGGCCTGGACCTGTCGGTGCGCGGGCCGCTGTGGCTCTTCGCCGTGGTCGCGGTCTGCGACGCCGTGCTGGGCACCGCGATGGGGCTGTGCGTGAGCGCCTTCGCGCGCACCGAGTTCCAGGCCGTGCAGTTCATGCCCGCGGTGGTGATCCCGCAGATCCTGCTGTGCGGGCTGCTGGTGCCCCGGGACCGGCTGCCGCGGGTGCTGGAGGCGGTCGGCGACGTGCTCCCGCTCTCCTTCGCGGTGGACGCGATCGACCAGCTCAGCCGCAGCGAGGCCACCGCGGAGGTCTGGCAGGAGCTGGCGGTGATCGCGGTCTACGCCCTGGTCTTCCTCTCCCTCGGGGCGCTCACCCTGTCTCGGCGCACCCCGTAGCCTGGGCGGCATGTCCCTGCTCCGCCAGCCCATCCTGATGCTCTCCCGCTCCGGGCGGGTCAAGGAGATGATCAGCACCCTGCCCGTCTCCTCCCGGGTGGTCGCCACCTACGTGCCGGGTGAGACGACCGAGTCCGCGGTCGGTGCGACCGCCGAGCTGGTGGGGTCCGGTCTCGCCGTCAGCCTGGACTACCTCGGCGAGGACACCACCGACCGCCGGCAGGCCGAGCTCACCGTCGCGGCCTACGTCGAGCTGCTCGAGCAGCTCTCCGCCCGGGCCCTGGGGCGCCGCGCGGAGGTCAGCGTCAAGCTCAGCGCGATCGGCCAGGCGCTGCCCGAGGAGGACGGCGTCTCCGGGCAGGCGGTCGCCCTGGCGGGCGCGCGGACCATCTGCCTGGCCGCCCGCAACGCCGGCACCACGGTCACCTTGGACATGGAGGACCACACCACCACCGACGCGACCCTGGAGATCCTCCGCGAGCTGCGCAAGGACTTCCCCGAGACCGGGGCGGTGCTGCAGTCGGCCCTGCGGCGCACCGAGGACGACTGCCGGGCGCTGGCCCACGAGGGGTCGCGGGTGCGGCTGTGCAAGGGTGCCTACCTCGAGCCCGACGACGTGGCCCACCAGGAGCGCGCCGAGATCGACAAGGCCTACGTGCGCTGCCTCAACATCCTGCTGGCCGGCTACGGCTACCCGATGATCGCCACCCACGACCCGCGGATGATCCAGATCGCGGCGTCGCTGGCCAGCCGCCACGGCCGCGCCCAGGGCACCTACGAGTTCCAGATGCTCTACGGCATCCGCCCCGAGGAGCAGCGGCGGCTCGCGGCGGCCGGCGAGACGGTGCGGGTCTACGTGCCCTACGGCCAGGAGTGGTACGGCTACCTGATGCGCCGCCTGGCCGAGAAGCCCGGCAACGTGTCGCTGTTCCTCAAGTCGCTGGTCCGCAAGGACTAGCGGCACAATGGGCGCCATGGCGACCACGAAGCAGACCGCGATCCTCGGCGCCGGCGTGATGGGCGAGACGCTCCTGTCCGGACTCGTCCGGGCCGGTCGTCGCGTGGACACCCTCCTGGTGGGGGAGAAGCGGGCCGAGCGCGCCACCGAGCTCGAGGAGCGGTACGGCGTGACCGTGCTCGGCAACCGTGAGGCGGCGGCCGAGGCCGACACCGTCGCCCTGGTCGTCAAGCCGCAGGACATGGCCGACCTGCTCGCCGAGATCACTCCCGTGCTGCGCCCGGGGCAGCTGCTGGTCTCGCTGGCCGCCGGGATCACCACCGCCTGGATCGAGGCGCGGGTGCCGGCCGAGGTCGCGGTGGTCCGGGTGATGCCCAACACCCCTGCGCTGGTCGACGAGGGGATGGCCGCCATCTCGCCCGGCTCGCACTGCGACGAGCAGCACCTGGCCGAGGCGGAGGCGCTGATGGACTCCTGCGGCAAGGTGATGCGGGTGCCGGAGAAGCAGATGGACGCGGTGACCGCGATCTCCGGGTCCGGTCCCGCCTACGTCTTCTTCGTCATCGAGTCGATGATCGAGGCGGGCGTCCACCTCGGGCTCCCGCGGGCCACCGCGACCGAGCTCGCGGTGCAGACCCTGGTGGGGTCGGCCATCATGCTGCGCGAGACGGGCACCCATCCGACGGTGCTGCGCGAGCAGGTCACCTCCCCGGCCGGCACCACCGCGGCGGCGCTGCGCGAGCTGGAGATCCACAGGGTGCGCGCGGCGTTCCTCGCCGCCATGGAGGCGGCGCGCGACCGCTCCCGCGAGCTGGCCGCGGGCGCCTGAGCCGAGCCGCTCCGGCGGGCGGGCGTCTCAGGCGAACGGGTCGGGCAGCAGCCCGGGCGTGGCGGCCAGGATCTCGCGGGCCCGCTCGCGGTGCTTGTGCTCGACCAGCACCTCGTAGCGGGTGGCGACCACCGCCTGGACCGAGGAGAAGTCGCGTCGCCCCCGGGTGGCCGCGTAGCCGGCCAGGCCCCAGATCAGGCCGAAGACCGCGCCGAAGAACGCGGCCGCGACCAGCATCGCCAACCAGCCGCCGCCCTCGACGAAGAGCCCGAGCAGCAGGCCGAGGAAGAGGCCCAGCCACAGGCCCGAGAGCAGCCCGGCCACGGCCACCCGGCCCCAGGTCAGGCGCCCGGTGATCCGCTCGACCTGCTTGAGGTCGGTCCCGACGATCATGCAGTTCTCCACCGGGAACTCCTGGTCGGAGAGGTGGTCGACCGCCTTCTGGGCCTGGGCGTAGGTGTCGTAGACGGCCAGGGACTGGGGGAACTCGAGCGCCAGCACCCGGGCGCTCGCGGGGTTCATCGAGGTTCCGGACATCTTCTCAGTCTGCCCCCAGCGCGGTGACCTGCACAGAGGTGTGTTCTTCATTCCTTCACTTGCGCAAGTTTTCATGTAGAGAAGTCGCCGAAATGATCTGGCCGGGCGACGGGACGCGACCGTCTCCCGCCCGAGGAGAGGGGAGGCCGATGGCGCCCACCACCAGCACGACGACAGCACGACGACCTGGTCACCTGGAGCTCGAAGGGGCCTGACGAGGTCTCGCGCACCGGGTCGGTGACCCGCGGCTCGACCCGGCGACCTCGACGCGCGCGAACGCGGCGCAGCGGAACTTGGGTGGAGGGCGCGCCGCGGGAGTAGCGTGCCGTCCATGAGGGAGTGTCACGGGCCGGCCAGTGTCGTGTTCGACAAGACGCTGGCCGAGTACGACTTCGGCCAGCAGCACCCGATGTCGCCGCTGCGCGTCGAGCTGACGATGCGTCTGGCCGAGGAGCTCGGGGTGATGGAGCGGGGTCTGCAGGTGGTGCCGGCGCCGATGGCCGACCTCGACCTCATCGCCTCGGTCCACTCCGAGTCACTGATCGAGGCGGTCCAGCGGGTCGGCTCGACGCCGGGCCTGGTCGACGAGAAGCACGGCCTCGGCACCGAGGACAACCCGGTGTTCCGGGACATGCACCACGCGTCGGCCCACGTGGTCGGGGCCAGCGTCGAGGCGTTCCGCCAGGTCTGGAGCGGCGAGTCGCTGCACAGTGCCAGCGTGGTCGGAGGCCTCCACCACGCGATGCCCGACCGGGCCAGCGGCTTCTGCATCTACAACGACGTGGCGGTGGGCATCCGCTGGCTGCTCGACCAGGGGGCGGAGCGGGTCGCCTACGTCGACGTCGACGCCCATCACGGCGACGGTGTGGAGAAGGTCTTCTGGGACGACCCGCGGGTGCTCACCATCTCCCTGCACGAGACGGGGCAGATGCTCTTCCCCGGGACGGGCTTCCCGGCCGACCTGGGTGGGCCCGAGGCGGCCGGCACCGCGGTCAACGTCGCCCTGCCGCCCGGCACCGCGGACGCCGGCTGGCTGCGCGCCTTCCATGCCGTGGTCCCCGAGCTGTTGCGCGAGTTCGACCCGCAGGTCCTGGTCACCCAGCACGGCTGCGACTCCCACATGGAGGACCCCCTCACCCACCTGATGCTGAGCGTCGACGGCCAGCGGGCGACCTACCTGGCGCTGCACGACCTGGCCCACGACGTGGCCGACGGCCGATGGGTGGTCACCGGCGGTGGCGGCTACGCGATCTCGTCGGTGGTGCCGCGGGCCTGGAGCCACCTGCTCGCCATCGTCGGCGGCCAGCCGCTGGACCCCGCCCTGGAGACCCCGGAGGCGTGGCGCGACCACGTCTCCACGGTGCTCGGCACGGGGGCCCCGCACCGGATGACGGACGGCCGCACCCCGGCCTACCGGGACTGGCGCGACGGCTACGACCCGGAGACGTGGCTGGACCGGGCGATCCACGCCACCCGGATGGAGGCCTTTCCCCTGCACGGCCTGGACCCGTACGCCTGAATCACCTCGTCAAGAAGGGCAATCGGGCGGAAATCAACGCGACACGCCGCCAAAGGAAAGTTTCACTAGTCATTCCCTTCCCCACGGGTCACAGGAAGCCCTATTCTCACGGAAACGCCACACGTCTGTGACGCCGGTGGGGAAGCCGGCGCCGTGGGGCAGAAGGATCAGGTGCACAGATGGCCAACCCCTCGGACAGGTCCGACGTCAAGTTCCTCACGATCGCCGAGGTGGCCGCCATGATGCGGGTCTCCAAGATGACCGTGTACCGGCTGGTTCACAACGGGGATCTCCCCGCGGTGCGGGTCGGGCGCTCATTCCGGGTGACCGAGGACGACGTCGACGAATACCTGCGCAAGAGCTTCTTCAACGCCGGTTGAGCACGGCACCGCCGGCCCGCGTCGCGGGTCGGCGGCCCGGGTACTGCCCAACGGGTGGCACCCGATTCTGCCCGGCTGGTGCGGGCAAGTAGGCTGGCACACCGGTCCGGCGAATCGCCGAGGACGTGAAGACGTTGAAAGGTTTCCTGTGGGTTCTGTCATCAAGAAGCGGCGCAAGCGTATGGCCAAGAAGAAGCACCGCAAGCTCCTGAAGAAGACGCGCGTGCAGCGTCGCAAGCTCGGCAAGTAAGCACACACCGCGGTCATGGGGAGGGTCGCGCTGGTCACCGGGGTCTCCCGGGATGTGGGCCGCCGCTTCGCGCGCGCAGCCGCTGCCGACCCCTCCATCGATCGTGTGATCGGCGTCGACGTCGTCCCCCCGCGGGGCGACATCGGTGAGGTCTCCTTCATCCGGGCCGACATCCGCAACCCGGTCATCGCCAAGGTGATCGCTCGCGAGAACGTCGACACGGTGGTGCACATGAGCGTCATCGCGACGCCGGCCGGCAACGGTGGGCGGACGGCGATGAAGGAGATCAACGTCATCGGCTCGATGCAGCTGCTGGCGGCCTGCCAGCGCGCGCCGGGCGTCAGGAACCTGATCGTCAAGTCGAGCACCGCCGTCTACGGGGCCAGCAACCGCGACCCCGCGATGTTCACCGAGGACATGGCGGCGAAGCGGATGCCGCGGGCCGGCTACGCCCAGGACGTCTCCGAGGTGGAGGGCTACGTCCGCGGGTTCGCCCGCCGGCGTCCCGACGTCCGGGTGACCATGCTGCGCTGCGCCAACGTGATCGGCGCCAACGTGGTCAGCCCGATGACCTCGTTCTTCCGGATGCCGGTGGTCCCGATGGTCCTCGGGTTCGACCCGCGCCTGCAGTTCCTGCACGAGGACGACCTCTACGACGTGCTGCTGCACGCGACGACCGGTGACGAGGTCCACGGCACCTTCAACGTCGCCGGTGACGGCGTCGTCATGCTCTCCCAGGCGATCCGCCGCCTCGGCAAGCTGCCGCTCCCGCTGCCGGCCATGTCGCTGGGGCGGGTCGAGGCGTTGCTCCGCTCGGCCCGGCTCGCCGACCCGTCCGCCGAGCACCGGACGCTGCTCACCTACGGGCGCGGGGTCGACACCACCCGGATGCGGGAGGTGCTGGGCTTCTCACCCCGCTTCACGACCCCCGAGGCGTTCGACGACTTCTGTCGCAGCCTCGACCACGACGTCGTGCTCGACCCCGCACCCGCAGGAGGTCCCCGTGCCTGAGGCAGAGATCATCCCGCTGGGCACCGGCGGGCGTCCCGGGCGCGGAAGCGGGCGGAGCAAGCCGTCCGCGGCCGCGCGCGACCTCGCCGGCGGAACCCGCAGCCAGGCGGCGCCGAAGCCGCGCAAGGCGCGCAAGGCCCCGGCCTCGCCGGCCGACGCGAGCCCCGAGGAGACCGAGGCAGCTGCCGCGGCGCCGGAGGCGCGCAGCCCCTTCACCACCGCGGAGCGCGAGCCCACCGGCGGGATCCCGGTCGGCGACTGGCTGGCGGCGCTCGAGACGGGCGCGCGCGAGGTCTTCGGCGAGGACTGGGAGCGGCGGCTGGCGGAGCTGCTCTCCTTCCTGCGTCGCCGGCTGGAGGGCCACTACCTCGTGGACGACTTCGGCTTCGACCCCGAGCTGACCGAGCGCCTGCTGCTGGCCGTGCTCCGGCCGATCGCGGAGAAGTGGTTCCGCATCGAGGTGCGCGGGGTGGAGAACATCCCCGCCGAGGGCGGCGCCCTGGTCGTCTCCAACCACTCCGGCACCATCCCGGTGGACGGCCTGATGACGATGGTCTCGGTCCACGACCACACCGGCCGGTTCCTGCGTCCTCTCGGCGCGGACCTGGTCTTCCGTCTCCCGGTGGTCGCCGCCCTGGCCCGCCGCTCGGGCGCGACCCTGGCGTGCCAGGCCGACGCCGAGCGGATGCTCACCCAGGGCGAGCTGGTGGCGGTCTGGCCCGAGGGCTTCAAGGGCATCGGGAAGCCGTTCTCGGAGCGGTACAAGCTGCAGCGTTTCGGTCGGGGCGGCTTCGTCTCGGCGGCCCTGCGCACCGGCGTCCCGATCGTGCCCCTGTCGGTGGTGGGCGCGGAGGAGATCTACCCGATCGTCGGCAACCTCTCCACGCTGGCGCGACTCCTCAACCTGCCCTACCTGCCGGTCACCCCGTTCTTCCCGCTGCTCGGGCCGCTGGGCCTGGTGCCCCTGCCCTCCAAGTGGCTGCTGGAGTTCGGGGAGCCGATCCGCACCGACGCCTACGACGAGGCGGAGGCCGAGGACCCGATGCTGGTCTTCAACCTCACCGACCAGGTCCGCGAGACGATCCAGCAGACCCTCTTCGCGCTGCTCAAGGAGCGGAGCTCGGTCTTCTTCTGACCCCTCAGGGGGTCGGGCGCGGCGGGCGCGTGGGGCCGTTGAGGACCCCCGAGAGCAGCCGCCGGACGCCGTCGGTGGTCTCCTCGACCGCCTCGCCGACGGGGGTGCCGAGCAGGTTCCCGGTGACCTCGCCGAGGACCTCGCCCAGGCCCCCGACCACGCCGGTGGACGGCGTCCCTCCCGGGGCCGGGGTGCCTCCTCCCACGAGCGTCTCGGTCAGTCCTTCCAGCACGGTCGTGCTGGTGGGCTGGGGCGGGGACGGGGCGGTGTCCTGGGGCGGTCCGGGCGCGGTCGAGGGCTGCGGCTTCGGGGTGGCGGTCGGGGTGGGTGCCGGCGTGGGCGGCGCCGTGGCCCGGGGCCCGGCGGGGTCGGACGGCGCCTCGCCCGGAGGCGTCCGCTCCGCGGGCGTCGTGGGGGTGGGGGTCGGCGTGCCCAGGGGTGTGCCCGGCGCCGGGAGCGGGGCACCGCGCTCGACCCCGCTGCCGGGCCCGGGACCCAGGGCGCGGGGCGCCGGGTCGGTCGCCGGCCCGTCGTCACCCGGGGTGCCGGGAGTCCCCGGCGCCGGGCCGTCGGCGAGGAACCGGGGGACGCTGATGCTGCCGGCGTCGCCGCAGTCGGGGCAGAGCGCCACGGCCCGGTCGTCGAGGGTGAGGAGAGCGGCGGCGGCCGCCTCCAGCTCGTCGAGCGCGTCGGTGGGCACCACCGGCGCGAGGGCCTCGAGCCGGGGCATCGCCGCGGCGGCGAAGTCGCGCAGCGCGAGCACCGAGGCGCGCCGGCCGGAGGACTCGAAGTCGGCCAGGAGCAGGTCGCCGGCCTCCTCGGCCTGGTCGGTGAAGGACTCCAGGGTGGGGCCGACCTCGCGGCTGCTGCCGGCGTCGTCGCGGGTCGCGAGCTCCTGGAGCTCGTCGAGGCGGGAGCCGGCGCGGGAGAGGAGCAGCATGCCCTTGTCGTGGTCGCCGGTGGCGATCTCCTCGCGGGCCGACTCCAGGGCCGACTTCACCGGGTAGAGGAGGTCGCCGGGGAGAGCGGCCTGGGAGGCGACGCCCACCGACCCGCTGGCCACCAGGAAGGCGGCGGTGCCCAGCGTGGCCGCCACCCGGCGGTCGCGCCGGACGCGGCGCGGGTCGCGCGCGTGCTCCGGACCGGCCGGGGCACCTCCGGGGGTCGTGGCGGGTGCGTGCTGCGGCGCGAGCACGGTCGCCGCCTCGGCCATCAGCCGCTCCCGCAGGTCCACGACGAACGCGGGTCGCGGTGCCGTCTCGGGCACCGCCGTGAGCTGGGCCGCGACCGCCAGCACCCGGGCGTGGCGCTGCCTCGCGCGGGCGCCCACGCCCGCGGCGCCCTGCAGCAGGGCGTCGAGCTCGTCGGCGCGACGGCGCGAGGCGGACGGCGGGATCATGGGAGGCTTCCTGGGTGCTGGCCGCCGGCCGCCGACGGCAGCCGGTCCACCCGGAGCAACGAGCCGGGGCGGGCGGAGGTTACGGCGAGGCACCCGGCGGGCGACAGGGCCGCCGAGGGGGCCGAGGACAGGGCGCTCACGGTTCCGTCACCCCCTCGGGCAGCCGGGCGGCGAGGTTGCGCAGGCCGCGGAGCTGGAGCTGCTTGACCGCGCCGGTGGACCGTCCCAGGGCCTCGGCGGTCTCGGCGAGGCTCATCCCCTGCAGGAAGCGCAGCGCCAGGCAGTCGCGCTGGTCGTCGGCGAGCGTGCGCAGCGTCTCGAGCAGCACCTCGTGGGTCAGCCGCGAGACCACCAGGTCCTCCGGGCTGCCGGGGGCGGCACCGCCGGCCACCCCCGGCCGGTCCTCGTGGCTGCCGAGGTCGTCGGTGCTGGTCTCGAGCCGGGTGCGTCCGGCCTTGAAGTGGTCGGTGGCCAGGTTGCGGGCGATGGTCGTCAGCCAGGCGCCGAAGTCCTTGCCCTGCCAGCGGAAGTCGCGCATCGCCCGGAGTGCCCGGAAGAAGGTCTCCGAGGTCAGGTCCTCGGCCACCGTCACCGACCCGGTGCGGTGGAGCAGGAAGCGGTGGACGGCCCGGTGGTAGTGGTCGAAGAGGAGCCCGAACGCCTCGGCGTCGCCGGTGCGGGCCAGCTCGACCAGCGCGATCAGCCGGTCGCGGTCGGCCGCGGAGGACTCGCTCGACGTGGCGAGGTCGCCGTCGTCGGGCCCGCCGGCGGGGCGGGGGACCGGCACCGGGGCGCCGTGGAACCGGGCCGACCCGGCCCCGGCGGGGGCCACGGACTCGGCGAGCAGGAGGCCGGCGCCCGGGTGGAGCACCTCCAGCACGGCGCGGCGCAGGGCGTCGAGACCCTGCGCGGCGTCGTCGCTCCCGAGCATGCCCAACCTCCCCGTCAGACGTGGTCCACGAGGCTACGGAGCGCGACGGCCTTTGGGCAAGGGGGAGGACCCGTCCCTGGACTCGGATCAGTCGCGGTGGCGGCCGCGGACGGCCAGCCCGGCGGCGACGCCACCGGCGGAGGCGCCCAGGGCGGCGCCGGTGAGCAGGCCGATCCGGGCGGCCTTGCGTCCGGTGCGGTAGTCGCGGACCCGCCAGCCGTGGGCCCGGGCGTGCGAGCGCAGCGCGGGGTCCGGGTTGATCGCCACCGGGTCGCCGACCAGCGAGAGCATCGGCAGGTCGTTGATGGAGTCGGAGTAGGCGGAGCAGCGGGACAGGTCGAGGTCCTCGCGCTCCGCGATGGCCCGGATCGCCTCGGCCTTGGCGGGGCCGTGCAGGAGGTCGCCCACCAGGCGGCCGGTGTAGACCCCGTCCCGGTGCTCCGCGACGGTGCCCAGGGCGCCGGTGAGCCCGAGCCGCCGGGCGATGATCGAGGCGATCTCGATCGGGGCCGCGGTGACCAGCCAGACCCGCTGGCCCTGGTCGAGGTGCATCTGGGCCAGGGCGCGGGTGCCGGGCCAGATGCGGTGGGCCATCACCTCGTCGAAGATCTCCTCGCCCAGCTCCTCGAGCTCGGCGACGGTGTGCCCGGCGATGAACCCGAGCGCGGAGTTGCGGGCGTCCTCGATGTGCTCGGGGTCCTCCTTGCCCACGACCCGGAACCAGGCCTGCTTGTACATCGCCCCGGCGATGTCGCGGGTGGTGAAGAACTTGCGCTTGTAGAGGCCCTTGGCCAGGTGGAAGATGCTGGCGCCCTGCATGACGGTGTTGTCCACGTCGAAGAAGGCGGCGCTGCCCGGGTCGGCCGGGGTGGCGAGAGCGACCTCGACCTCCGCGGTGGCCGCGGCGGCCTCTCCGGCGAGCGTCGAGCGACGTCGCAGGTCCGACGGGGTTCGGTGCTGTCCGGGGTGGGTCACCCGATCAGCGTAGTAGGACACGGAGGGGGCAGGTTGTGGAAAGATCTTCGACATGCCGCGCTCCCCGCACGTAGCCGACCTGGTGGTGTCCGCCGCCGCCGAGTGTCCAGACCGGCTGGCACTGGTCGAGGTGGGTGGGCGGAGCCTCACCTGGGCCCAGCTGGACGACGAGGTGCAGCGCGTGGCCGCCGGTCTCGGCCGCCTGGGGCTGGTCGCCGGCATGCGCGTGATGATCGTGCTGGGCAACCGGCTGGAGTTCGTCACCTGCTATCTCGGCTCGCTCGCGGCGCAGGTCGTCGCGGTGCCGGTCAACCCCGGCTCCACCCCCTACGAGCTCGTCCGGTTGCTGGCCGACTCCGGCTCCCGCCTGGTGGTCGCCGACGGCGACACCGCCCCCGCGGTCCGGGAGGCGTTCGAGATGCTGCGTGCCGCCCAGGACGGGCGCCCCGTCCCCGACGCCGAGCTCGAGGACGACCTGCTGGAGCGCGCCCGCGACCCCCGCCTGGTGGTGATCGGCGACGTCGACGGGGCGGACGGGGGCAGCTATGCCCAGCTCGTCGCCGAGCCCGGGGAGGCCCCGCCGCCCCTGCAGGACCCCGAGAAGCTCGCCGTGCTGCTCTACACCAGCGGCGCCTCGGGCCGTCCGCGCGGCGCCATGCTCACCCACCGGGCGCTGATGGCCAACATCGAGCAGGTGGCGGCGGTGCGGCCGGAGATGATGCACGGCGACGACGTGGTGCTCGGGGTGCTCCCGCTCTTCCACGTCTACGGCCTCAACGCCGTGCTGGGCAGCGTGCTGCGGCACCGCGCCAAGCTGATCCTGGTCGACCGGTTCGAGCCCGAGTCGACCCTCGACGTGATCGACGACGAGGCCGTCTCGGTGGTCCCGGTCGCCCCGCCGGTCTTCGCCCACTGGCTGCCCGTCGAGGGGCTGCGCGACCGCCTGGGGCCGGTGCGGCTGATGCTGTCCGGCTCCGCGCCCCTGGCCGCCGAGGTGATGGACAGGTTCGCGGAGGCCGCGGGCGTCGAGGTGCACCAGGGCTACGGGCTGACCGAGGCGGCCCCGGTGGTCACCTCGACCCTGTGCAGCAGGAGCCGGGCCACCCCGGGCCGGGCCGGCGGGTCCAGGCACACCGGGTCGGTCGGCGCGGCGCTGCCCGGCATCGAGCTGCGCCTGGTCGACGAGCACACCGGACACCTCGAGGGCGACGACCCGGGCGAGATCCAGATCCGGGGCGACAACCTCTTCTCCGGCTACTGGCCCGACGGCTCGGGCGGGCCGGACGCCGAGGGCTGGTTCGACACCGGCGACGTGGGCTACCTCGACGGCGACGGCGACCTCTACCTGGTCGACCGGGTCCGCGAGCTGGTGATCGTCTCGGGCTTCAACGTCTACCCCTCCGAGGTCGAGGACGTCATCCGCGACGTCGAGGGCGTCGCGGAGGTCGCGGTGATCGGCGCCGACGACGAGTCGACGGGCGAGGCCGTGGTCGCCTACGTGGTCGCCCGCGACGGCGCCGACCCGCAGCAGGTCGAGGACGCCGTCCGGGCCCGGACCGGCAGCCACCTGGCCCGCTTCAAGCAGCCCGCCCGGATCGAGGTCGTCGCGGAGCTGCCGCGGACCGCCACCGGCAAGATCCAGAAGGGGCGGCTGCGCGGCATCGAGCGCCGCCGTCGCCTCGGTCTGCTGGAGTGACGCCGGTGGGCGGGCTCGAGGAGACCCGGGACCTGGCCCGGGTGGTCGTCTACAGCCGGGAGGGGTGCCACCTCTGCGAGGAGGCGGTGGCCGTGGTGCGCCGCGTCTGCGCGGAGACCGGCGACACCTGGACCGAGGTCGACATCGACGAGGACGACGAGCTGCTGGACCGCTTCACCGAGGAGGTGCCGGTCACCTTCGTCGACGGTCGCCAGCACGACTTCTGGCGGGTCGACGAGTCCAGGCTCCGCGCGGCCCTGACCCGCGGCTGATCGCGGGGGGTGGGACTCCTCACTCCACGCCGTCGCGGCCGGAGGGGATTTTGTTCTCGCGTTCACAAACTCCTACAGTGAGGAGCGCCGAGCGATGCCGGACCCGGACCCGACCGGGCCGTCGTTCTGGCTGGAAAGAAGAAGCCAGTGACTGCACGGACTTCGGCCGAGGCGGCCAGGGAGATCCCTGAGGCGACGGTGGCTCGGCTCCCGGTCTACCTGCGCGCCCTGACCAGCCTCTCCGAGGCCGGTACCCTGACCTGCTCGAGCGAGGAGCTGGCCGCGGCGGCCGGCGTCAACAGCGCCAAGCTGCGCAAGGACCTCTCCTACCTGGGCAGCTACGGCACCCGCGGGGTGGGCTACGACGTGGAGTACCTGCGCTACCAGATCGCCCGCGAGATCGGGGTGACCCAGGACTGGCCGGTCGTCATCGTCGGCATCGGCAACCTCGGCCACGCACTCGCCAACTACTCCGGCTTCCGCAGCCGCGGCTTCCGGGTGGTCGCCCTGCTCGACGCCGACCCGACACGGCACGGCGAGAAGGTCGCCGGCGTCCCGGTGCGCCCCTTCGACGACCTCGAGGCGATCGTGCGCGAGGACTCCGTGGCGATCGGCGTGGTCGCCACCCCGGCGCCCGCCGCCCAGGACGTCGCCGACCGGATGGTCGCGGCCGGGATCACCAGCATCCTCAACTTCGCGCCCGGGGTGCTGTCGGTGCCCGAGGGCGTCGACGTGCGCAAGGTCGACCTCTCCATCGAGCTCCAGATCCTGGCCTACCACGAGCAGCGCAAGGCCCAGCACGGGCGCCCGGACGGTGCGGCCTCCGCCGGCCTGCCCGCGGTCGAGGGGAGTGCGTCATGAGCGTGCTGGTGGTGGGCATCTCCCACAAGTCCGCCCCGATGGCCGTCCTGGAGCGGCTGGCCCTGGACGGCGAGGGCGTCGTCAAGCTGATCACCGACGTCTCCGGCTGCGAGCACGTCGCGGAGGCCACGGCCATCTCCACCTGCAACCGCCTCGAGGTCTACGCCGACGTCGACCGCTTCCACGGCAGCGTCGAGGAGCTCTCCCGGCTCCTGGTCGACCGGGCCGGCAGCAGCACCGAATCGCTGCTGCCCCACCTCTACGTGCACTACGACGACGGCGCGGTCTCCCACCTCTTCCACGTGGCGGCCGGACTCGACTCGATGGTGCTCGGCGAGGGCCAGATCCTGGGTCAGACGCGGGAGGCCCTGCGGGTCGGCCAGGAGCTCGGCACCGTCGGCTCCTCCCTCAACCTGCTCTTCCAGCAGGCGCTGCGGGTCGGCAAGCGCTCCCACGCCGAGACCGGGATCGACTCCGCCGCGCCGTCGCTGGTGACCGCCGCGCTGGAGCACACCACCGAGCCGCACGGCGGCCTGCGCGGCCGCAAGGTCGTCGTCCTCGGCGCCGGTTCGATGGCCGCCCTGGCCACCGCCACCGTCACCCGGATGGGGGCCGGTGAGGTCGTGGTGGCCAACCGCTCCCTGGAGAACGCCGAGCGTCTGGCCGAGGAGTACGCCGCCACCGCGCTGCCGCTGGCCCGCCTCGACTCGGCCCTGGCCGACGCCGACGTGCTGATCACCTGCACCGGGGCCACCGGGATCCTGGTCAGCGCCACCATGCTGGCCGCGGCCCGCGGCGCGCGCACCGAGCGCCTCGACATCATCGACCTGGCGCTGCCCCACGACGTCGACCCGGACGTCTCCGAGCTGCCCGGGGTGGCCCTGACCGGCCTGGCCGAGCTCGCGGCCGTGCTCGACGACAGCGACGCCGCCCGCGACGTCGCCGGGGTGCGCAAGATCGTGGCCGAGGAGGTCTCGGCGTTCCTCAGCGCCCGCCGCCAGGCCAGCGTGACGCCGACCGTGGTGGCCCTGCGGACCATGGCGACCGGCGTGGTGGAGAGCGAGATGGACCGCCTCGCGGCCCGGCTGCCCGACCTCGACGACGAGGTCCGGGCCGAGGTGCGGCGCACCGTGCACCGGGTCGCCGAGAAGCTGCTGCACCAGCCCACCACCCGGGTCAAGGAGCTGACCGGCGAGGCCGAGCCGGTCTCCTACGCCGAGGCGCTCGCCGAGCTCTTCGCCCTCGACCCCAAGGCGGTCACCGCGGTCACCCGCGGCATCGTGCCCGACGAGGGGGAGACGCGATGAGCCCCCGACCCCTGAGGCTCGGCACCCGAGCCTCCGCCCTGGCCACGACCCAGTCGGGCCACGTCGCGGAGATGGTGCGCCGGCTCGGTCGCGAGGTCGAGCTGGTCGAGGTGACCACCCACGGCGACGTGAGCCGCGCCCCGCTCGCCTCGATGGGCGGCACCGGCGTCTTCGTCAGCGCCCTGCGTGACGCCCTGCTGGCCGACCAGGTGGACCTCGCCGTCCACTCCCTCAAGGACCTGCCGACCTATCCGCACCCCGGCATCACGCTGGCGGCCGTGCCCGGGCGGGAGGACCCGCGCGACGTCGTCGTCGCCCGTGACGGCCTGACCCTGGGCGAGCTGCCGGTGGGCAGCCGCGTCGGCACCGGGTCGCCCCGGCGGGCCGCCCAGCTGGCCGCGCTCGGGCTGGGACTGGAGATCGTGGACATCCGGGGCAACGTCGGCACCCGGATCGCCAAGGTCACCGGCGGTGAGCTCGACGCGATCCTGCTGGCCCGCGCCGGGCTGGCCCGGCTGGGGCGCCTCGACGAGGTGACCGAGGTGCTCGACCCGATCCAGATGCTCCCGGCCCCCGGGCAGGGTGCGCTGGCCATCGAGTGCCGGACCGACGACCAGGAGCTGACCGCCGTCCTGGGCGAGCTCGACGACCCGCGCGCCCGCGCGGCCGTCGAGGCGGAGCGGGCCGTGCTGGCCACGCTCGAGGCCGGGTGCAGTGCGCCGCTGGGCGCCCTGGCCGAGGTGGTCGAGGGAGACACGGGGGAGGAGCTGTGGCTCAGGGCGGTGGCCCTGTCCATGGATGGGGGCCTGTCGGTGCGCATGAGCGCCACCGGCCGGCCGGAGGAGGCAGCGGGCGTCGGCGCCCGCCTGGCGAGCGAGATGCTCGCCGATGGCGCCAAGGACCTGATGGAAGCACCGCACGAAGCAGCAGTGAGGAAGCAGCACCCATGACCCGAGGCAACACCCCCGCCACCACGTCCACCCCCACCGGCTGGGTCTCCTTCGTCGGCAGTGGCCCCGGCGACCCTGGCCTGCTGACGGTCCGTGCCGTCGAGCTGATCAAGGAGGCGGAGGTGATCCTCACCGAGGCCCCCGAGCACGAGGATCTGGTCCGCACCGTCCTCGGCCTGCCGGCCCGCGTCCCGGGGGAGGAGGCGGAGCCCATCGAGGGCGCGCCCGTCCTGGTCGACGGCGGCTTCGGCGAGGACGGCCAGCCCCTCACCCACGCCAACCGGGCCCGGGTGGTGGTCAAGCACGGCAAGAAGCACCGCGTGGTGCGGCTGATGACCGGCGACCCCTTCCTCTACGCCTCCGGGCCCGAGGAGGCCCAGGCGTGCGTCAAGGCCGGGGTGGGCTTCGACATCGTGCCCGGCGTCTCCTCGGTGCAGGCGGTCCCGGCCTACGCCGGCATCCCGCTCACCGACAAGACCCACCGCGAGGTGGCCGTGGTCACCTGCGGCGGCAACATCGACTGGTCGCAGTACGCCGACGGCCGCACCCTGGTGCTGCTCTCGGGCGTCGGCACCCTCGCCGAGACCGCGGCGGCGCTCCAGGCCGCCGGTCGCTCGCCGCAGACCCCGGTCGCGGTGACCCGGGTCGGCACCACCACCGAGCAGGCGACGCTCATCTCCACCCTCGCCGACGTGGCCGCCGACGTGCGGGCCGCCCGGGTGGCCCCGCCGGCCATCATCGTGATCGGCGACGTGGTCAACCTGCGCGAGACCCTGTCGTGGTTCGAGACCAAGCCGCTCTTCGGCTGGCGGGTCCTGGTGCCGCGCACCAAGGAGCAGGCCGGCTCGCTCTCCCAGCGGATCCGCGCCTTCGGGGGCGTGCCGGAGGAGGTGCCGACCATCTCGGTGGAGCCGCCGCGCAACCCGCTCCAGATGGACAAGGCCGTCCGCGGCCTGGTGGAGGGCCGCTACGAGTGGATCGCCTTCACCTCGGTCAACGCCGTCAAGGCGGTCCGGGAGAAGTTCGAGGAGTACGGCCTCGACGCCCGGGCCTTCTCGGGGCTCAAGATCGCCGCGGTGGGCGACAAGACCGCCGAGGCCATCGCCGCCTGGGGCCTGCGGGCCGACCTGGTCCCGGTCGGGGAGCAGTCGGCGGCCGGCCTGCTGGCCGAGTGGCCGCCGTACGACGAGCTGCTGGACCCGATCAACCGGGTCTTCCTGCCGCGTGCCGACATCGCCACCGAGACCCTGGTCGCCGGGCTGGTCGAGCTGGGCTGGGAGTGCGACGACGTCACCGCCTACCGCACGGTGCGGGCCACGCCCCCGCCGGCGCCCACCCGCGACGCGATCAAGAGCGGCAAGTTCGACGCGGTCGTCTTCACCTCCTCCTCGACCGTGCGCAACCTGGTCGGGATCGCGGGCAAGCCGCACCCCTCGACGGTGATCGCGGTCATCGGGCCGGCGACCGCCAAGACGGCCGAGGAGCACGGGCTGCGGGTCGACGTGATGGCCCCCAGGCCCGACGTCGAGGTGCTGGTCGAGGCCCTCGCCGACTTCGGTGCCTCCCGCCGGCTGGCCCTGGTGGAGGCCGGGCAGCCGGTCACCAAGCCGTCGGACCGCAAGGCGTCCGGCCGGCGCAAGGTCGGGTCGAAGTAGGTGCCGGCCGCGGGTCCGGCCGACGAGGCCGCGGGGTCGTCCGGGGAGGTCGGCCCCGGGGCCGTCACCGGCCCGCTGGTGCGTCCCCGGCGGCTGCGGACCACCCCAGCGCTGCGCCGGATGGTCGCGGAGGTGGCCGTCCAGCCGCGCCAGCTGGTGCTGCCGCTCTTCGTCCGTGAGGGCATCGACGTGCCCCAGCCCATCTCCTCGATGCCCGGGGTCGTGCAGCACACCCGCGACTCGCTCCGGGCGGCGGCGGCCGAGGCGGCCGAGCTCGGCCTGGGCGGGGTGATGCTGTTCGGCGTCCCCGCGAGGAAGGACGCGCTGGGGTCGGGTGCCGTGGACCCCACCGGCATCCTCAACCTGGCCATCACCGACGTGGTCGCGGAGGTCGGCGACACGCTGACCGTGATGAGCGACCTGTGCCTGGACGAGTTCACCGACCACGGGCACTGCGGCCTGCTCACCTCCGACGGGCAGGTCGACAACGACCGGACCCTGGCGGCCTACGCGCAGATGGCGCTCGCCCAGGCCGACGCCGGCGTCGACATGGTGGGCCCCAGCGGGATGATGGACGGCCAGGTCGCCACGATCCGCACCGCGCTGGACGCCAGGGAGCACACCGACGTCTCGATCCTGGCCTACTCCGCGAAGTACGCCTCCGCCTTCTACGGGCCCTTCCGCGAGGCGGTCGACTCCACCCTCGAGGGTGACCGCCGGACCTACCAGCAGGATCCGGCCAACGCGGTCGAGGGCGTCCGGGAGGCGCTGCTCGACGTCGAGCAGGGGGCCGACCTGGTGATGGTGAAGCCCGCGCTGGCCTACCTCGACGTGGTCCGCCGGGTGCGCGACGCCGTCGACGTGCCGGTGGCGGCCTACAACATCTCCGGCGAGTACTCGATGGTCGAGGCGGCGGCCGCCCACGGGTGGATCGACCGCGAGGCGGCGATCATGGAGACGCTCACCTCGATCCGCCGGGCGGGCGCCGACGTCATCCTGACCTACTGGGCCGCCGAGGCCGCGCGGATCCTCTCCCGCTGACGGCTAGGGGGTAGGGGCCGGCGGTTCGGTGGGCGGCAGCAGCCACTGCGCCAGGCAGTCGCGGAGCGGCTCGGTGTCCTCCGCCGCCACCCCGGCCTCGAAGCAGAGCGCCGCGGCGGTCAGCAGCGCCGTGCTCCAGGCCACGTCGGCGGCGAGGTCGTCGGGCACCGGCAGGCCCTCGGGCACCGGGAGCGTCGCCGGGTCGAGGTCGGGCAGCGGCCCGACGGGCAGCGGCAGCACCGGGAGCTGGTAGGGGCCCGGTGGTGTCGGGGCCGGCGCCGGTGTCGGGGTGGGTGTCGGGGTGGGTGTCGGCGTCGGCTCGGCCGGCGGTGTCCCCGGGGGCTGGGCCTGGGGGGCCTGCGGGTCCTGGGGGGCCTGCGGGTCCTGGGGCGGCCACAGGCCCGGGTCCTCCGGGGGAGCGGGCGCCGGGGGACGGGGCTTGGGGGGAGCGGGAGTCGGCACCTCCGGCGGCCGTGCCGGGCGCTCGCCGGGCGGCGCAGAGACGGGGCCCAGCGCCTTCAGGGAGGCCTCCGGCCGCTCCCGCGGCTCGCCCGCGGGTGTCCCGGGCCCGCCGGCGGCGCGGTCGCCCGGCTGCGGTGCGGGGCCCTGAGCGCCGGGTCCGCCGGTCATCCGGCTGTCGGCCTGGAGGAGAGGGGTGTCGAGCGGGACCTGCCCGGCCCCCGCGCGGTAGGCGTCGGCCACCTCCATCACCAGGCGCACATAGCTGGCCGAGCGGTTGTAGCGCAGCAGGGCGGCCCGGAGCGTGCCCGGGTCCAGGAGCGACCCCGGCCCCGAGCAGAGGTGGACGGCGCTGGCCAGCGCGGCGTCGTCGAGGTCCTGGGGGTCGCGCACGCCGTCCGCGTCGCCGTCCACCGCCACCGCCGACCAGGTGGAGGGGATGAACTGCATGGGCCCGACGGCGCGGTCGAACCGGTCGTCGCCGTCCAGCCGGCCGCGGTCGGTGTCGGGGATCCGGGCGGTCCCCCGGCTCCCGTCGAGGGCGATGCCGACCACCCCGGGGGTGGAGCGGCCGTCCGCGTCCAGCAGGTTGCCGCCGTAGCGGCCGTGGTCGGACTCGACCCGGCCGATCGCGGCCAGCACCGGCCAGGTGAGGTCGCAGCCGCCGTCCGCGCTCCGCATCACCGCCTCGGCGAGCTGGTAGGCCGCGAGCGCGGCCGCCGGGATCCCGCCGAGGCTCGACGCGGCCGCGGCGGCGTCGAGGCCGCCGTGCAGCGGCCGCGGGACAGGGTCGGTCTCCGTGCTGCGGATCACCTCCGGCACGACCACCGCGGGCGCCGCGGCCAGGGCGTCCGGTGCGGCCGGCCGGCCCGCCCGTACGTCGGTGTCGCCGGCCCCCGAGAGCGGGTCCAGCCACGCCGTCCAGCCGAGCGTCAGGGCCGCCAGCGGCAGCGCCGCGAACGTCCTGTGCCAAGTGCGGAAGCGGGTCTCCGCCATGTCATGTCCCCTGCCCGAGCCGATTGCTCCTCGATCATGCCTCCGCTCCGTGGACCGGGGGAACCCCCGGGTGCCCGGGTTCTCCCCTGCATTTCGGCCCCCTTGGAGCGGTGCGCGACAATGAGGCCGTGACTTCCCCCAACCCGGTCTCGGCCGACCTCTTCGCGCGCGCCAACGCGGTGACGCCCGGTGGGGTGAACTCACCGGTCCGCGCCTTCAACGCCGTCGGCGGGACCCCCCGCTTCATGCGCTCCGCGACCGGGGCGTGGCTCACCGACGTCGACGGGCGCGACTACGTCGACCTGGTCTGCTCCTGGGGCCCGATGCTGCTCGGCCACGCCCACCCCGAGGTCGTCGAGGCGGTGCAGGCGGCCGTGGCTCGCGGCACCTCCTTCGGCACCCCCACCGAGCCCGAGGTGGAGCTGGTCGAGGAGATCGTGCGTCGCACGCCGGTCGACCGGGTGCGCCTGGTCTCCAGCGGCACCGAGGCGACCATGTCGGCGATCCGGCTGGCCCGCGGCTTCACCGGCCGCGACGTGGTCGTGAAGTTCGCCGGCTGCTACCACGGGCACGTCGACTCGCTGCTGGCCGAGGCCGGCTCGGGAGTCGCCACCTTCGCCCTGCCGGGCACCCCGGGCGTCCCCGTCTCGGCCACCGACCTCACCTTGGTGCTGCCCTACAACGACCGGGCTGCGGTCACCGCGGCCTTCGCCGAGCACGGCCCGCGTATCGCGGCGTTGATCACCGAGGCCACCCCCGGCAACATGGGCGTGGTGCCCCCCGAGCCCGGCTTCAACGCCTTCCTGGCGCAGACCTGCCGCGAGGCGGGGGCCCTGTTCATCTCCGACGAGGTGATGACCGGCTTCCGGGCCACCGCCAGGGGCGGGTGGGGCCTGGACGGCGCGCACGAGGGCTGGACGCCCGACCTGATGACCTTCGGCAAGGTGATGGGCGGCGGCTTCCCCGCCGCCGCGTTCGGCGGACGCGCCGACGTGATGGCCCACCTCGCGCCGCAGGGCCCCGTCTACCAGGCCGGGACCCTCTCGGGGAACCCGGTCGCGACCACCGCGGGGCTGGCCACGCTGCGGCTGGCCACCGACGAGGTGTACGCCGCCCTGGACGCCACCGCGACGACGATCCGCGAAGGCGCCGAGAAGGCGCTCGCCGAGGCCGGGGTCGCCCACGTGGTGCAGTCGGCCGGCACCATGTTCTCGGTCTTCTTCACCGACTCCCCGGTGCGTGACTTCGCCGGCGCCTCGCGCACCGACACGACCGCCTACGCCGCGTTCTTCCACGCCATGCTGGAGGCGGGTGTCTACCTGCCGCCCTCGGCCTACGAGTGCTGGTTCGTCTCCGCCGCCCACGACGACCGGGCCGTCCAGCACGTGCTCGACGCCCTGCCCGGCGCCGCCCGCGCCGCGGCCGCCGCCCAGGAGGACCCGCGATGACCGACAAGACCATGGTGCACCTGCTGCGACACGGCGAGGTGTACAACCCCGAGGGCATCCTCTACGGCCGCCGCGACGGCTTCCACCTCTCCGAGCTCGGCCAGCGGATGGCCGAGCGGGTCGCCTCCGTGGTCGGCGGGCGCGACATCGTGCACCTGCGCACCTCGCCGCTGGAGCGGGCCCGGGAGACGGCGGCGCCGTTGCTCGCCGCCCGCGGCCTCGAGCCGGTCGTCGACCCGCGGGTCATCGAGTCGACCAACCGCTTCGAGGGCGTCAGCTTCGGACAGGGCGCCAAGACCCTGCTCAAGCGGCCCGACCTGTGGCGCTACCTCTACAACCCGTTCAAGCCCTCGTGGGGCGAGCCCTACGAGGAGATGGTGGCCCGGATGATGGCGGCGGTCTACGACGCCCGCGACGCCGCCCGGGGGCACGAGGCCGTGATCGTCTCCCACCAGCTGCCGATCTGGACGACCCGCCTGGCCGCCGAGGGCCGCTCCTTCGTCCACGACCCGCGCAGCCGCGAGTGCACGCTGTGCTCGCTGACCACCCTGCACTTCGAGGACGACCGGCTGGTCCGGCTCTCCTACTCCGAGCCGGCCGGCGACCTGATCCCCACCAAGGACAAGAAGGCCCCCTTCTCGGCAGGTGGCGCGCCCGCGGAGAAGCGACCCTGACCGTGCTCCCCCCCGCTTCCGTCCGGCCCGCTCGGGGCCGGGCCGCCCTGCTGGCCGCCGTGGCGGCCCTCTGCCTGCTGCTGGCCGGCTGCTCCAGCCTCTCCGGGACCGGCGACAAGGGCTACGTCGCCGGCGACGGCCGGATCCGCACCGTCGACCCGGAGCAGCGCCAGGAGCCGGTCGAGCTCGCCGGGGAGGACCTGCACGGCGAGGCCCTGGACCTCGCCGACCTGCGCGGCCGGGTGGTGGTGGTCAACGTCTGGTGGTCGGGCTGCCCGCCGTGCCGCAAGGAGATGCCGATGCTGGTGGAGGCGGCCGAGGAGACGGCCGAGCACGCCAGCTTCGTGGGGATCAACATCCGCGACAGCGACACCGCGCAGGCCCAGGGCTTCGCCCGCAACTTCGGGGTGGAGTACCCGTCCTTCTTCTCCCCCGACGGCAAGGCGCTGCTGCCCTTCAGCGGCACCATCCCGCCCAGCGCGATCCCCTCGACGGTGGTGCTGGACGCCGAGGGGCGGGTGGCCGCGGCCATCATCGGGGAGGTCCCCTCGACCCTGACCCTGGTCGGACTCGTCGAGGACGTCGCGCAGGAGAGCGGCACCGATGGCTGAGTGGTTCGAGCAGCAGGCGGCGGCCGGGTCCCTGGCCCTGGCCATCCCGGTGGCGCTGGTGGCCGGGCTGGTCTCCTTCTTCTCCCCGTGCGTGATCCCGCTGCTGCCGGGCTACCTCTCCTACGCCACCGGCCTCTCCGGGGCCGATCTGGCCACCGGGGAGGCGGAGCGCCGGCGGGGCCGGATGCTGCTGGGCTCGTTGCTCTTCGTGCTGGGCTTCACCGCCGTCTTCGTCGCCCTCGGCGCGCTGTCGGGCGCGCTGGGGGAGTGGCTGGTCGACTGGGAGCGGCAGATCACCGTGGTGCTGGGGCTGCTGACCATCGTGCTCGGCCTCGCCTTCGCCGGTCTGCTGCCCTGGTTCCAGCGGGACTGGCGCATCCACAAGGTGCCGGCCGTCGGCCTGGCGGCGGCGCCCTTCCTCGGCGTCCTGTTCGGTCTCGGCTGGACCCCGTGCATCGGCCCGACCCTCGGGGTGATCCTCAACCTCTCCTACCAGGAGGGCAGCGCCGGTCGCGGCGCCCTGCTCTCCGCGGTCTACTCGCTCGGTCTCGGGGTGCCCTTCGTCCTGGCCGGGCTCGCCTACGGCCGCGCGATGCGCGCCTTCTCCTTCTTCCGGCGTCACCAGGTCTGGGTGATGCGGGCCGGCGGCCTGATGCTGGTCGCCGTCGGCGTGGCGCTGGTGACCGGGTGGTGGGCGGAGATGGTGACCTGGGTCCAGGTCAACCTGGTGAGCGGCTACGAGGTGAGCGTGTGAGCGAGAGGCAGGAGCGCAGGCCCGGCGAGCTCGGGGCCCGAGAGCTGGGGCGCTGGACGTGGCGTCAGCTGACCTCGATGCGCACCGCGCTGGTCCTGCTGCTGCTGCTCGCCCTGGCCGCGGTGCCGGGGTCGGTGGTGCCGCAGGAGGACATCGACGCCCTCAAGGCCTCGCAGTGGAAGGAGTCCCACGAGACCCTGACGCCGATCTACGAGAAGCTCGGGCTCTTCAACGTCTACGAGACGCCGTGGTTCGCCGCCATCTACCTGCTGCTGATGGTCTCGCTGGTCGGCTGCATCATCCCCCGCACGGTGGTCTACGCGAAGGCCCTGCGGGCCCGGCCGCCGCGGGCCCCGCGGAACCTGACCAGGCTGCCGGACCACACGACCTACGAGACCGACCAGACGCCCGCGCAGGTGCACGCCCGCGCCCGCGAGGTGCTCAAGCGCCGCCGCTACCGGGTCGAGGTCGCGCCGGAGGCCGCCGAGGACCAGTGGGTCGCGGCCGAGCGGGGCTACCTGCGCGAGGCCGGCAACCTGGTCTTCCACCTCTCGATCCTGGTGGTGCTCGTCGGCTTCGCGATGGGCAGCCTGCTGGGCTACAAGGGCGGCGCCATCGTGGTGGTCGGCAACGGCTTCAGCAACAACATCACCCAGTACGACGACTTCGTGCCGGGCAGCCTCTTCCAGCAGGAGTGGATGGAGCCCTTCGCCTTCGACGTCACCGACTTCGACGTCGAGTGGCTCACCGAGGGCCCGGCGGCCGGGCAGGCGCGCAAGTTCGTCTCCCACCTGACCTACACCGAGGAGCCGGGCGGCGCCGAGCACGAGTACGACCTGCGGGTCAACCACCCGCTCACCATCGGCGGCACCGACATCTTCCTGATCGGCCACGGCTACGCCCCCGTGATCACCGTCCGCGACGGCAACGGCGACGTCGCCTACTCCGGGCCCACCATCTTCCTGCCCACCGACGCCTCCTTCCGCTCCTTCGGCGTGGTCAAGGCCGCCGACGCCCGGCCGGAGTCGCTCGGGCTCCAGGGCGAGCTCTACCCGACGTTCGGGTTCCAGGGCGGCGAGGACGGCGTCGGCCCCTACTCGGCCTTCGGCGACGCGGTCGACCCGCTGGTCTCGCTGACCGTGTGGAAGGGCGACCTCGGCCTCGACGACGGCGGCTCCCAGTCGGTCTACGTGCTCGACACCAGCCAGGCCGAGGAGGTCACCAAGAAGGACGGCTCGATGTTCCGCCTCGACCTGCGGCCGGGCGAGAGCGCCGAGCTGCCCGACGGGCTCGGCACCGTCAGCTTCGACGGCATCGAGCGGTGGAACCGGATCCAGATCAGCCGGACGCCGGGCAAGCTGGTCGCGCTGACCGGGGTCAGCCTGGCCCTGCTCGGCCTGATCGGCTCCCTCTACATCAGGCCCCGACGGGTCTGGGTGCGGGCCCGGCGCACCGGCAGCGGGCCCGACGCGGTCACCCTGGTGGAGATCGCCGGGCTCGACCGTGCGGGCGGCGGCGACGTGGCCGCGGAGCTCGCCGAGGTGAGGACAGGCATCATGGACCAAGCAGCATCGACCAAGGAGCAGCAGGCGTGAGCGACGCACAGTGGGAGACCCTCAGCAACCAGGCGATCGCCGCGGCCGGGGTGGTCTACTTCCTCGCCCTGCTCAGCCACCTGGTGGAGTGGACGGCCCTGCGCAAGATCCCGGCCACCGTGGTGCCGGAGACGGGCCGCACCGCGCTCTTCGGCCGCCTCGGCTTGCTGCTGACCGTGATCGCCACCGGCGCGCACTTCGTGGCCCTCGTGGGCCGCGGGATGGCCGCGGACCCCAACCGGGTGCCCTGGGGCAACATGTACGAGTTCACCCTCTCGGGCGCCTTCTTCGTCTCGCTCCTCTACCTGGTGCTCTACCGCCGGTTCTCGCTCTCCTGGATGGCGCCGATCGTGGTCGCCTTCGTGCTGGCCACCTCGATGACCGCCGTGGTCTGGCTCTACGACCCGGTGGCCCCCCTCAGCGAGGCGCTCTACTCGCCCTGGCTGGTCATCCACGTGGTCTCCGCCGTGATCGCCACCGGCGCCTTCACCCTGGGCGGCATCACCTCGGTCCTCTTCCTGCTCAAGGCCCGTCAGGAGCGGCGTACGGCGGAGCGCACGCCCGTCGCGGTGGGAGCGGGCGTCGGCGCGGGGTCCGTCGACGGGCCCGAGACCGGCGGCGAGCAGGCCACGGTGCGCGGCACCGGCTACCTGTCGCGGGTCCCCGACACCGCCACGCTGGACCGCATCTCCTACCGGATGCACGCCTTCGGCTTCCCGGTGTGGACGTTCGCGGTGCTGATCACCGGCCCCATCTGGGCGCACGAGGCCTGGAGCTCCTACTGGAGCTGGGACCCCAAGGAGGTGTGGGCCTTCATCACCTGGGTGGTCTACGCCGCCTACCTGCACGCCCGGACCACGGCCGGCTGGAAGGGGCGCAACGCCGCCATCCTGGCCCTGGTCGGCCTGGCCACCCTGTGGTTCAACTTCATCGGGATCAACTTCTTCTCCACCACCTCCCAGCACTCCTACGCGGAGGGAGCGCCGGCGATCGTGCAGGCGTGGGAGCAGCCGGCTCAGCCGGCTTCCGGCTCGTCCTTCTGACGGCGGCGCCGCTCCCGCTCGAGGTTGCGCAGGAAGTCGGGATCGTCGTCGGGACCCACCACCCGCGGCGGCTCCCGGCGCGGCCTCGGCCCGGGGCGGGCGGCGCGGCCTCGCCTCTCCAGCACCCGGGTCACCGCATAGATCGCGAGTGCGACGAGGAGCACGATGAGCAGGATCTTCAGCACGTCACCAAATGTAGGCGGTGGGTGGGCAGCGACCTACAGTTGAGGTGTGAAGCCGTTCCTCGTCTACAACGCACTCCGTCTTGCCCTCCTCCTCGGCTCGCTGGTGGTCGTCGTGGGGGTCTGGTCCCTCTTCGCCGACCAGGTGCCGCTCCTGTGGGCGGCGGTCGTGGCCCTGGTGATCTCCGGCATCTCCTCGTGGTTCCTGCTGGCCAAGCCGCGGGAGGCCGCGGCCCTGTGGATCGAGCAGCGGGCGTCGCGGGCCAGCGCCGCCTTCGAGGCCCGTCGCGCCAGCGATGACGTCGACTGACCCGGCGTAGCCTGCCGTCCATGGACCTCGACTTCGCAACCCTTGACCCGCACGACGAGACGCCCGCGAACGTCGCCCGGCTCAAGGGCTGGTCCAACGCGGTCGCCCGGGGCTTCCACAAGTCGCGGCTGGGGGACCAGCCGTACGGCGTCTGGCTCGACGCCACCCGCGACCTGGCCCCCCGGATGCGTGGGGCCTGGGTGCCCGAGGGCGAGTTCGGCGCCGGGCCGATGCCGGTGGCGACCTTCGTCTCCTTCGCCGGCGAGCTCAGCACCGGCTGCACGCAGCTGCCGCTGCACATGATCACCGACGTCACGGTCAGCCCGGCCCACCGTCGCCAGGGACTGCTGCGCCTGCTGATCACCGAGGACCTGCGCCACGCGGTCGAGCAGGGCCGGCCGGTTGCCGCCCTCACCGTGTCGGAGGGGTCGATCTACGGCCGGTTCGGCTTCGGGCCCGCCACCTGGCGGGCCGAGGTGGAGGTCGACACCTCCCGCTTCGCGATGCACGGACCGGTGCCCGCCGGGCGCTGCGAGATGGTGGAGCCGGCCGAGATGTGGCCGCTCCAGCAGGAGCTCTTCGGGGCCTGGCACCGGGGGGCGCGCGGCTCGATCTCGCGCCCCGCCTTCTACGGACCGATGAACCGGGGCGAGTGGGACTGGGAGAAGCAGGCGCCGGACCTGACCCTGCGCGGCGCGGTGCATCTCGACGCGGACGGGCGCCCTGACGGCTTCCTGCTCTACCGGCACCTCGGGTGGGACCGGCCCTTCACCGCCCAGGTCCAGGACCTGGTGGGCACGACCCCGGCTGCCGAGCTCGCGCTGTGGCAGTTCCTCGCCGACCTCGACCTGACCCAGCGGGTCAAGGCGCGCGCCCCGGTCGTGGACCCGTTGACCTGGGCGCTGACGGACCCGCAGTGCCGTCGGGTCACCGAGGTCGGCGACCACATCTGGGTGCGGGTGCTGGACGTCCCGGCCGCCCTGGAGGGACGCCCGTGGTTCGGTGACGGCGACGTGGTGCTGGGGATCGAGGACGCCCTCGACCACGCCGCGGGCAGCTGGCGGGTCGAGGTCCGCGACGGGCAGGCCTCGGTCACCCGCACCGAGGAGCCACCGGCGGTGAGGATGGACGTCAGCACCCTCTCGGGGATGTACCTGGGCGGTGTGGGGGTGCCCACCCTGGCGGCGGCGGGCCGGATCCTCGGGGAGGACGAGCCGGTCGCGCGCTGGGCCGCGATGGCCGACGGCGGTCCGGCGCCCTACTCGCGCACCTCGTTCTGACCCCTCAGGGGACCAGCAGCAGGACCACCACGAGCCCGGCCCACCAGAGCTGGGCGGTGCCGGTCTGTGCCAGCACCGGGATCAGGGCCGGTCCGCGTGCCCCACCGAGCACGGTGCGCACCGCCGGGACCAGCTGCACCACGAAGGTCAGCGCGCCGAGGACCAGCCAGTGGGTCGAGGCAGCGACGGCCACCACCGCGACGGCCGCGGCGGCGACCAGCAGCACGTAGAGGTAGCGGGTCCGCTCCTCGCCCAGGCGGACCGCCAGCGTCAGCTTGCCGGCCTCGCGGTCGGTGGGGATGTCGCGCAGGTTGTTGGTGACCAGGATGGCGCAGGCCAGCGAGCCGATGCCGATCCCGGCGTAGAGCGCCGGCCACTCCCAGCTCCGCGTCTGCACGAACGTCGTGCCGATCACCGCGACCAGGCCGAAGAAGACGAAGACCATCACCTCGCCCAGCCCCAGGTAGCCGTAGGGCTTCTTGCCGCCGGTGTAGAACCAGGCGGCCACCAGGCAGACGACCCCGACGGCGACCAGCCACCAGGCGGTGGTGGCGGCCAGCACCAGGCCGGCCGCGGCAGCGACGCCGAAGGCCGCGAACGCCGCCCGCTTCACCGCGCCGGGGGACGCGGTGCCCGAGCCGACCAGGCGCATCGGCCCGACCCGGTCCTCGTCGGTGCCGCGGATCCCGTCGGAGTAGTCATTGGCGTAGTTGACCCCGACCTGGAGCGCCAGGCTGACCACCAGGGCGAGCAGCGCCTTCCACCAGACCAGCCCGTCGGCGTACGCCGCCACCCCGGTGCCCGCCAGCACCGGTGCGACCGCGGCGGGCAGGGTGCGGGGCCGGGCCCCGGCGACCCAGTCGGCGGCGCTCACCGGCGCGGACCCCGCTGGTAGGACATGCCGTCGGAGAGGTCGACGGTGCGCCGGCTGTTGGCCAGCGCGGTGACGGTGGCGACGCCGAACGGGCCCTGCCGGTCGTAGACGGTGGCCGAGCCGACGGCGATCCCGTCGCTGGCGTGGTGGTCGGTGGCCAGCAGGCCGATCTGCACCCCGGCGGGCGGCCGCGCGATCGAGAGCGTGATGTCGGTGTTGATGTACTGCACGCCCTCGGTGCCCCAGTTGGTGACCAGGCTGGTGGCGTCGGCGATGCTCGCCGCGGAGACGAACGGGGAGGGCCGCTCACCGAGCACCACCGGCAGGCCGGTCTGCCAGGTCTGCTTGCGCGAGGCGTTCTGGTGCTGGCCGAAGTCCTGGGACCAGCCGGCCTCGCTGTGGAAGAAGGGGATGTGCGGGGTGTCGTCGTCCGGGGCGATCTCCAGCGGTGGCGGCGACGGGACGTCGTCGGGGGACCAGACCTCGCCGCTCGGCACCTCGGTGCGGCGCAGCAGCACCGCGCTGGCCCGGGCCACCGCCTCGCCGTCCTGGCGCATCACCGCGTCCACCAGCAGCAGTCGCGGACCCTCGCGGACCACCTGCGTCTCCAGCTCGCAGGGCTCCATGCTCGCGGCCTTGAAGAGGTCGACGGTGTAGCGCGCCGGCACCAGCTCGGGACGCCCGGCGGTCAGGCCGCGCGCCTCGATCGCGCGCCCCAGGGCCCCGCTGACCGCCAGCCCGTGCATCTGGTCGTCGCGCCACATGCTGCGCGCGAGGTCGAGGGGGACGAGTCGGTCGCCGTCGAGGCGGAAGAAGGCCAGATCCACCAGAGGATTGAAGCAGGCGCCCCTAGGGAGTCATCGACGGGCCGGGCGGCACCACGGCCGCCGGCTGCTCGGCGACGGGATCGTGGAGCTCCGGGGTCGACGACGGCGGGGGACCGTGCTTGACCAGCCACCGCTCCGCCATCCGGACCGCGGGGTGGGTCCCGACCCCCGCCGCGGCGACGATCGCCGCGATCACCAGCCAGCCGCCGGCCCCCCAGCTCATCACCAGGAACGTGTAGAGCGCCGGCGCCCAGACCCTGCCCAGGGTGCCGGTCAGCTCGGCGGCGCCCTGGTACTCGCCGCGCCGGCGCGGGTCCATCAGGTCTGCCTCGAAGGCCCAGCTGGCGGCCGAGAGGTAGAGCTCGGCCCCGGTGACCGTGACGTGACCGAGCCAGATCAGGGCGATGGTCACCCACCCGACGGTCTCGTGCGTGGCGAGGGTGATCAGGCAGCAGACGAGGAAGAAGGTGGTGGAGATGCGCACCGCCCGCAGGCCGGTGGTGACGTCCCTGACCCCCCGCGAGGCCGCCATCGGCAAGAAGATGCACATCACGGTGTTGGTGCCGAAGAGGAGGGCGAGCAGCACCCGGGGTGCGTCGGTCTCCTCGATCACCCACAGCGGGATCACGATGTTGAGGAGGACCTGGTTGGTCCACATCACCCCGCCGAAGAAGGTCACCGCCAGCCAGCCGGGGTTGCGCAGGGGGCCGGGCCCGGGGAGCCTCACCCGGCGCTCCTCGGGGGTCCGGTCGTCGTGCGAGGCGTTGGGGAGACGCAGGATGAAGACGGTGTTGACGGCGAAGGCCAGCGTGGTGAGCCACGGCAGCAGCAGGAGCAGGTCGTTGGAGTCGAAGGCGAGCGCGACGGCGGCGACCAGCGCGCCGAGGGTGAAGCCGAGGTTGAGGGCGGAGTACATGTAGGCACGCGAGGTCACCCGCTCCGCGGGCGGGAGCACGTCGATCGTGTATGCGCCGTGCGCCGCACCGCCCAGCGCCCCGAGCACCTCCACCGCCACGGCCATCACGAGGTAGCCGGCGAAGCTGTCGATGAAGGGCCAGGCGGTGAAGACCGCGGCCTGGCCGGCGGCGCTCAGCGCCCACATCCGCTTCGGCCCGAAGCGGTCGACGAGCTTGCCCATCGGCAGGGCCACGACGAACCCGGCCATCCCCGCCAGGGTGAGGCCCAGGCCGACCTGGGCCGCGCTGAGACCGACCAGCTGGGTGAAGAAGACCATCGAGCCGGTCATGAAGGTGCCCTCGCCGAGGGCGAAGAGGAGGTTCTGGACGGCGAGGCGGCCGGCGAGGGGCGACGGCGGTCGCAGGGACCGGAAGGGCCGCAGGAACGTGGTGGGCATCGGCGCCAAGTGTGGACCGTGGTGCCACCGGTGTCGCCTGCTTTTTCTCCGCGCCGTGCCGTGGCTCTTGACACACGGGCGCGCCGACGCTCAGATATCGCTCACGCGGCGGCCAACCTGCTGCGACCTCTCGGGAAAGGTTGACCCTATGAACGACCCCTCGCGGCTGCGCCCCTCCTGGCGCCGCCAGGCCGGGCTGGCCACCGCCGCCCTGGTCACCGCTGCCCTGGCCGGCACCGCCCTCACCGCGCCGGCCACCGCCGGACCGGAGCGCGACGCCGGCAAGCAGCAGTCCAAGCCCAAGGACAAGCCCCAGCCCCAGGACAAGGGCAAGGGACACGGGAAGGGACACGGGAAGCACAAGCACCCCGGCAAGGACAAGGACAAGGACAAGGGTCACGACAAGACCTCGAAGGCGCTGCAGAAGGCGGTCACCCTGGCGGGGGTCCGCGACCACCTGGAGGCCTTCCAGGAGATCGCCGACGCCAACGGCGGCAACCGCGCCTCCGGCACCCCGGGCTACGCCGCCTCCCGCGACTACGTGGTGCGCACGCTGCGCCAGGCCGGCTACCGGCCGCAGGTGCAGAAGTTCGACTTCGCGTTCTTCCGCGAGACCGCGCCGAGCAGCTTCGCTCAGGTCACGCCCACGGCGACGACCTACGAGGACGGCGTGGACTACGCGTTGATGGACTACTCCGGCTCCGGCGACGTCACCGCGCCGGTGCAGGCGGTCGACCTCAACCTGGGCGGCACCTCCACCAGCGGCTGCGAGGACACCGACTTCGCCGGGTTCACCGCCGGCAACATCGCGCTCGTCCGGCGCGGCACCTGCGCGTTCGGCGAGAAGGTGGTCAACGCCCAGGAGGCCGGCGCGGCCGGCGTCGTCCTGATGAACACCGGCACCCCCGGGGCGACCGACGCGTTCGCCGGCACCCTCGGCGGTCCGGTCGGCACCGTCCCGTCCGTCGGCGCCAGCTACGCCGTCGGCCTGTCGCTGGCCGAGGGGGCGACCGTCACCCTGTCGGCGAGCACCGAGTCGGAGATCCGGCCCACCTGGAACGTCGTCGCCGAGACCCGCGAGGGCCGCAGCGACAACGTGGTGATGGCCGGGGCCCACCTCGACTCCGTGGTGGAGGGCCCGGGCATCAACGACAACGGCAGCGGCAGCGCCGGCCTGCTCGAGGTCGCCGTCCAGCTCGCCAAGCAGAAGACGAAGCCGAACAACCAGGTGCGCTTCGCCTGGTGGGGCGCGGAGGAGAAGGGCCTGCTCGGCGCGGAGCACTACGTGGCCGACCTGGTCGAGAACGACCCGGACACCCTCGAGGAGATCGCGCTCTACCTCAACTTCGACATGATCGGCTCTCCCAACTACGCGCTGTTCGTCTACGACGGCGACAACTCCGCGGCCTTCCCCGACGGCGCGGTCGGCCCCGAGGGCTCGGACTCGATCGAGGCGCTCTTCCACGAGCACTTCGAGGACGCCGGGCTGGAGTCGGCGGAGACCGCCTTCTCCGGGCGCAGCGACTACGGGCCGTTCATCGCGGAGGGCATCGCCTCCGGCGGCCTCTTCACCGGCGCCGAAGGGGTCAAGACCCCCGAGCTCGCGGCCGCCTTCGGCGGCACCGCGGGGGTGGCCTTCGACGAGTGCTACCACCAGGAGTGCGACGACCTGGACAACGTGAGCGACGAGGCCCTGGACGCCAACTCCGACGCGATCGCGCACGCGGTGCACACCTACGCGCAGTCCACCTGGACGGTCAACGGCGTGGGACCGCGGCCCCGCGGCTCGGTGGGCGGCGCAACGGCGAGCCCGCGCTCGGGTCTCACCGCCCCGCACGACGGCGGCCACGACCACGCGCACGACCTGCCCGTGCACTGAGGGGCCGCTCTGCTCGACCCTGACGGGGAGGGGGATAGCGTGCGGGGGTGACCCGCACGTCCCCCTCCCCGTTGGTGCCTTCGGCCGATCCGGCGCTGGCCGTCGACCAGCTGGCCCGGTGGCTGGCCGATCCGGCGCCACCGCAGCTGGAGCTGGCGACCTCGGGCTCCAGCGGACAGCCGAAGCGGGTGCTGCTCTCCCGCGACGCGGTGCTCGCCTCCGCCCGGGCCAGCGCCCGGCGCCTGGGCGGCGAGGGCCGGTGGGCGCTGGTGCTGCCGTCGGGCTACGTGGCCGGGGTGCAGGTGATCGTCCGCTCGCTGCTGGCCGGCCACCCGCCCGTGCTGGGCGCGTGGGCCGACGAGGCCGGGCCGGCGGCGTACACCTCCGTGGTGCCGACCCAGCTGCACCGGATGGTCCGCAGCCCCGAGGACGCCGAGGCGCTGGCCGCGATGCGGGCGGTGCTGGTCGGGGGTGCCGGCCTGGACCCGCGGCTGCGCGAGGAGGCCGACCGGGCGGGCATCCGGGTGGTGACCACCTACGGCGCCTCGGAGACCGCCGGCGGCTGCGTCTACGACGGCCTCCCGCTCGACGGGGTGGCGCTCTCCCTGGGGACCGACGGCCGGATCCGGCTCGGCGGTCCCACGCTCTTCGACGGCTACGCCGACGACCCCGTGCTCACCGCCGAGACCCTGGTCGACGGCTGGTACCGCACCGCCGACGCCGGGAGGCTCGACCACGACGGGCGGCTGCAGGTCCTCGGCCGGCTCGACGACGTGGTGGTCTCCGGCGGGGTCAACGTGCCGTTGCCCGCAGTCGCGGCCCGGCTGCGGGAGCACCCGGCGGTGGAGCAGGCCGAGGTGCTCGGCGTGCCCGACCCGGAGTGGGGTCAGCGGGTGGTGGCCTGGGTGCGGACGGCCCCGGGTGCCGAGGTGACGCTGGCCGGGCTGCGCGACTGGGTGGGTGCCCGCCACCCCCGCTCCTGGGCCCCGCGCCAGCTGGTGCCGGTGACCTCGTGGCCCCTGCTCGACAACGGCAAGGTGGACCGGCAGCGGCTCCGCGCCGCGGTGACCGGTGAGGAGGAGCGGGCATGAGGCTGCACGTCTACTCGGTCCCGTTGCGCACCCGGTTCCGCGGCATCACGGTGCGCGAGGGCGTCCTGCTGGAGGGTGAGGCGGGGTGGGGGGAGTGGAGCCCGTTCCTGGAGTACCCGCCCGCGGTGGCCGAACCCTGGCTGCGCTGCGCCCGCGAGGCCGCCGCCGGGGACTGGCCGGAGCCGGTCCGCGCCGGCGTCCCGGTCAACGTGACGGTCCCCGCGGTGGGACCGGAGCCGGCCCACCGGATCGTGCTGGCCGGAGGGTGCACCACCGCCAAGGTCAAGGTCGCCGAGCCGGGACAGTCGCTGGCCGACGACCAGGCGCGCGTCGAGGCGGTCCGCGACGCGCTCGGCCCCGGCGGCCGGATCCGGATCGACGTCAACGGGCTGTGGAGCGTGGAGGAGGCGGTGGCCCGGATCCCGCTGCTGGACCGGGCCGCGGGCGGGCTGGAGTACGTCGAGCAGCCGTGCGCCGAGGTCGAGGAGCTGGCCGCCGTGCGCCGCCGGGTCTGCGTGCCGATCGCCGCGGACGAGTCGATCCGCCGCGCCGAGGACCCCTACCGGGTGCGCGACCTGGAGGCCGCCGACGTCGCGGTCCTCAAGGTGCAGCCGCTGGGCGGGGTCAGGGCCTGCCTGCGGATCGCCGAGGAGATCGGGCTCCCGGTGGTCGTCTCCTCGGCGCTGGAGAGCAGTGTGGGCATCGCGGCCGGGGTCGCCCTGGCGGCGGCGCTGCCCACCCTGGAGCACGCCTGCGGGCTGGCCACCGTCCAGCTGCTCACCGACGACGTGGTCACCGAGCCGCTGCTGCCGCGCGACGGGATGCTCCCGGTGGGGCCGGTGCGGATCGACGAGGCGGCGCTGACCCGGCTGGCCGCGCCGCCGGACCGGGTGGCCGCCTGGCGGGAGCGTCTCGCCGCGGTCGAGGCGCTCCAGGAGGAGGCACCGTGAACAGCTCCACCGCCCTGGCCCGGGCCGTGGTCGCGACGCTGGTCGAGGCGGGCATGGTCGAGGCCGTGCTCAGCCCGGGCAGCCGCAACGCCCCGCTCGCCTTCGCCCTGCACGACGCCGGGGCGGCCGGCCTGCTCCGGCTGCACACCCGGATCGACGAGCGCAGCGCCGCGTTCACCGCCCTCGGCCTGGCCAAGTCCTCGGGCCGCCCGGTCGCGGTGGTGTGCACGTCGGGGACCGCCGTGGCCAACCTCGCCCCCGCCGTCCTGGAGGCCCGGCACGCCGGTGTCCGGCTGGTCGCGGTCACCGCCGACCGGCCGCTGCGCCTGCGCGGCACCAGCGCCAACCAGACCACCGACCAGGTGGGGCTGCTGCCCGGAGCCCCGGTGCTGGACCTCGCCGACGGCGCGCTGCCGCCGACCGTCCGGGACCTGCTCGGCACGCAGCTCGCCCGGGAGCGCCCCGGGCCGGTCCACCTCAACGTGCAGCTCGACGAGCCGCTGCTCCCCGAGGACCGGTGGGCGCCCGACCTGGCCGCCGGGCCGCCGCCGGCCGAGCACGCCTGGCGGGCGCTGGCGGAGGTGGCCGAGCCGATCCCGCTGGGTCCGCGGACCGTGGTGGTGGCAGGGGACGACGCCGGGCCGCCCGCCCGGGTGCTGGCCGAGCAGGCCGGCTGGCCGCTGCTCGCCGAGCCCAGCTCGGGCTCGCGGACCGGCACCCACGCCCTGCGCACCTACCGGCTCCTGCTCGACTCGCCCCTGGGCGCCGAGATCGAGCGGGTGGTGGTCTTCGGGCACCCGACGCTGTCGCGCCCGGTCACCCGCCTGCTGGCCCGCGACGACGTCGAGGTCTGGGACGTCGACCCGGGCGCGCGGTGGCAGCGGCGGCCCTTCGCGGTCGCCCGGTCCGCGCCGGCCCTGCGGGTCGAGGGGCCGGACGAGGCGCACGCGTCGTGGCTGGCGCGGTGGTGGACCGCCGACGCCGAGACCGGGCGCCGCCTCGACGCGCTGCTGGCCGCGGAGCCCGACCTCACGCCCTACGAGGTGGCCGGCGCCGTCGCCCGCGCCGTCGCGCCCGGGGGGCTGCTGTGGGTGGGGGCCTCCAGCCCGATCCGCGACCTGGACCTGATGGTGCCCCGCTGGCAGGTGGGTGCCCGCCGCAAGGTGCTGGCCAACCGCGGCCTCGCCGGCATCGACGGGGTGGTGAGCAGCGCCGTCGGGGCCGCGCTGACGCGGCGGCCGGGCTCGCGCAACCTCGCCCTGCTGGGCGACGTGACGTTCCTGCACGACGCCGGGGGACTGGTGCTGGGCCGGCGCGAGGAGCGCCCGGACCTGACGCTGGTGGTGGTCAACGACGACGGCGGCTCGATCTTCACCATGCTCGAGCAGGGCGCCGAGACCTACGCCGACCGCTTCGAGCAGCTCTTCGGCACCCCGCACGGCGTCGACCTCGCCGCCTGGTGCGCCGCGACCCGCACCCCGCACTGGCGGGTGGAGTCGGCGGCCGAGCTCGACCACGCCCTGGCCCAGCCCGCCGGGGGGATCGAGGTGGTCGAGGCGCGGGTGCGCCGCGACAACCGTCGCGCGCTCGACGCCTCGATCCGCGCCCTCGGACCCGGCTGAGACGGCCGACGCGCCGCACCCCCGAGGGGATGCGGCGCGCCGGACGGTGCTGGTCGACCCGGGTGGCCCGGGTCAGCCCTGGATCAGCTGGTCTCCCAGATCCGGATCCAGTCGACGTACATGTGCTGGGGCAGCTTCTTCTCGTTGCCCAGCTGGTTGAGCTCGTAGTCGGAGCTCAGCAGCGACAGGATCGGGTACTGCGGCTGCCCGGAGACGCCGCGGTTGCTGCGCCAGGTCTCCTGGCCGTCGATCCGGAAGATGTAGTGCTCCGGGGTCCACTCGACGGAGAAGACGTGGTAGGCCTTGAACCAGTCGTCGTTCTTCTTGGCGGTGTACTGCTTGACGTTCTTGAGCCAGTTGCCGGTCTTGACCCGCTGGCCACCCTTGCCCCAGTGGTAGGTGAAGCTGGTCAGGCCCATCGAGTCCTTGGGGCCGGAGCCCTTGCCGAAGTGCTCGATGATGTCGATCTCGGCACCCGAGAGCTTCGGGTCGGTGGAGCCCACGACGTGCTCGGCGGGCTGCATCCAGAAGGAGCTGTGCTGGCCGCGCGCCTTGGGGAACTTCATCCGGGCGGCGGCGACGCCGTACTTGAAGCTGTAGCTGTTCTCGGTGGAGATGTGGCCGTTGAGGCGGTAGTCGAACTTGCCGACGACCTTGCCGCCGCGCTTGGCGGCGCACTTGTCGCTGCGCGCGGGGTCCTTGATCACGCTGAGCCGGACGGTGCCCTTGCCCACGCTCACGGCCTCCGGGCCGCCGCGGGAGCAGAGGCGGTTGCCCTCGGGGTTGTAGTCGGGGATCCGGTGGGTCCAGGCCTCGCTGAGGTTGCTGCCGTCGAACCCGTCGGTGAAGTTGGGGTTGAGCCACGGCGCGGTGCTGTCCGAGTTGGAGGTCGCCTTGCCCAGCTTGACGCGGTACTCCAGCGGCTGGCCGCCGCGGCTCGCGGCCGCGAGGATCTGGGTCTTGCCGCTCTTGTCGGTCTTGCCCTTGCCGGCCTTCTTCCAGGACGAGCCGCTCTTGACCTGGAGGACGACCTTCTTGTTCCGAGCGGCCTTGCCCGGCTTGGCGCTGACCTCGACGACCGCCTTGGCGGAGTCGGGGCTCGAGGGCCGCTTGCCGTACTGCGCGATCTGGGGCAGCACGTTGATGCTCACCTTGGCCTTGCGCTGCTTCTTGCGCGCCAGCAGGTCGACGGTGGCGGTGCTGCTCAGGTCGGTGGCGGCGGGCTTGTCAGCCGCGCTCGCCTGGGTGGAGACGAGGGCCGCGGCGGGCAGCAGCAGGGCTGCGGCACCGGCGGCGATGAGACGACGTCCAGACATGTAGATCCTGTTCGGGCGAGTTGAGTGTGGTCGAGTGCCGCCCCCTTCGGCGACGACGGGGGCCACGGTAACGGGTGGGACTCGGAATCCTGTTCTCCGCACCGCCTCTGGTGCCGCCCCAGGCACCTTCCTAGGCTGCGGGGTGTGCGGATCACGAAGTACGGCCATGCCTGTGTCCGGGTGGAGCACCGCTCCACCGTCCTGGTGCTCGACCCCGGGGCATTCACCGGCGTCGAGGCGGTCGCCGGCGCCGACGTGGTGCTGGTGACCCACGAGCATCCCGACCACCTCCACCTCGACCACCTGCGCGCCTGCACGGCCGAGCTGGTCACGATCGAGGCGGTCGCCGCCCGGATCCGGGAGGAGGCGCCCGACCTCGTCGACCGGCTCCGGGTGGTCGCCCCGGGCGACGTGGCGGACCTGGGGGTCCCGGTCCGGGTGGTGGGGGAGAAGCACGCCGTGATCCACGCCGAGCTGCCGCACGTGGACAACTCCGGCTTCCTGCTCGACCTCGACGGCACCCGGGTCTACCACCCCGGCGACGCGCTCACCGCGCCCGGCGAGCAGGTCGACCTGCTGCTCGCCCCGGCCAGCGCGCCGTGGCTCAAGGTGGGGGAGGCGATCGACTTCGTGCGCGCGGTGGGCGCGCCCCGCAACCTGGCCATCCACGACGCGATCTACTCCGAGGCCGGGCTGGGCGTCGTCGACGCTCACATGGCGCGCCTCAACGGGCCGCGCGGCCTGGCCTGGACCCGGCTGGCCGTCGGGGAGGACCTCGACCTCTGAGCCGCTCGGCGCGGGTCAGCCCAGCGAGTCGCGGACCGGCACGAACTTGGCCTGCGCCTCGGCGAGCTCCGCCTCGGGGTCGGAGTCGGCCACGATGCCGCAGCCCGCGAAGAGCCGCACCACGTCGCCCTCCACGCTGGCCGAGCGGAGCCCGATGCCCCACTCCCCGTCCCCGGAGGAGTCGATCCAGCCGACGGGACCGGCGTACCTGCCACGGTCCATCTGCTCGATCTCGGAGATCAGCGCGGTGGCCACCGGGGTCGGCGTCCCGCCGACGGCCGCGGAGGGGTGGAGCGACTCGGCGAGCTGGAGGGAGGAGACGGTCTCGGCGTCGTGGACCACGCCGTTCACGTCGCTGGCCAGGTGCATCACGTTGGGCAGGTGGAGGACGAAGGGCGCCTCGGGCACGTTCATCGACGAGCAGTGCGGCTCGAGGGCGTCGGCGACCGACCGCACGGCGTACTCGTGCTCCTCGAGGTCCTTGGAGCTGCGGGCCAGGGTTGCGGCCAGGGCGAGGTCCCGGTCGTCGTCACCGGTACGGCGGATGGTGCCGGCCAGCACCCGGGAGGTGACCAGGCCGCGCTCGCGGCGCACCAGCATCTCGGGGGTGGCGCCGAAGAAGCCGTCCACGTGGAAGGTCCAGCACATCGGGTACTGCTCGGCCAGCCGGGCCAGCGGCCAGCGCACGTCGACCGGCTCGGCCGAGGTGGCGAGCAGGTCGCGGGCCAGCACCACCTTCTCCAGGTCGCCGCGCTGGATGCGGGCCACCGCGTCGGCGACCACCGTCATCCACTGGTCGCCGTTGAGCGCGCCGTCGGCGAACTGCACGGTGCTCGGGGCCCGCGGGGGCGGTGCCGGGGCGGCGAGCAGGTCGTGCGGGTCGGGGGCGGAGGCGGCGTCGCCGGCGGTGACCGTGGTGCACCAGGTGGTGGCGCCGCGCCGTCCGACGATGACCGAGGGCACCACCAGGACCGAGTCGCCGGGCTCGTCGGCGAAGGCGAAGGAGCCGAAGGCGACCAGGCCGCTGCCGGGCTCCTGCACGGCGTCGTGCACCCGGGCGCGGGCGACCTGCTCGGCCCACCACTTGTCGGCGTCGTGGAAGCGGGTGGCCCCGCGGGTGCGGACCAGGGCGGCCACGCCCCAGCCCACGAGACCCTCGTCCTTGCGCAGCCAGGTGACGGGCCGGTCGTCGGGGAGCACGGCCAGCAGGTCGTCCACCTCGGAGGGGTCGATCGCCGTGGTCCTGACGACCAGTGGCTCACCGGTGGCAGGTCCTGACGCAGGTGTGGCCGCGCGGTTGTTCACCCCGCGAGACTACCGCCGGGCCGGGTGGCGGCCCCCGGCGACCGGGGTGGCCACCGCTGCGTAGGCTCCACCTGTGGCCCGTGCAGAACTCGACAAGCAGCCCTCGGACGTCCAGCGCATGTTCGACGCCGTCGCGCGTCGCTACGACGTGACCAACGACGTCCTCTCCCTCGGCCAGGACAGGCGGTGGCGCCGCGACGTGCTGGCCGCGGTGGGGCCCCGGCCCGGTGAGCGGGTCCTCGACCTGGCGGCCGGCACCGGGACCTCCAGCGTGCCCTTCGCCGAGGCCGGCGCCAGGGTGGTGCCGTGCGACTTCTCCCTCGGCATGCTCCGCGTCGGCAAGCAGGCCAGGCCGCACCTGCCGTTCACCGCCGGGGACGGCACCCGACTGCCCTTCGCCGACGCCTCCTTCGACGCGGTCACGATCTCCTTCGGCCTGCGCAACATCGTCGACCCCCTCGCCGGCCTGCGCGAGATGCGCCGGGTGACCAGGCCCGGCGGCCGGCTGGTGGTCTGCGAGTTCAGCCACCCCACGTGGGCCCCGCTGCGCACCGTCTACCTGGAGTACCTGATGAAGGCGCTGCCCACGATCGCGCGCGGCGTCTCCTCCAGCCCGGACGCCTACGTCTACCTGGCCGAATCGATCCGCGCCTGGCCCGACCAGGCGGGGCTGGCGGAGCTGATCGGCCGGGCCGGCTGGCTCAGCCCCCAGTGGCGCAACCTCAGCGGCGGCATCGTCGCCCTGCACCGCGCCACGGCCTGAGCCGCGCCGCCGACCCGCGGGGGCATTTATGCAAGGCTCCGCGGTGGAAAATGCCCAGGTCAGTGCGGGAGTCGCCGGGCGGACCCCCGGCGTGACGTAGCGCGCAGGGCGACCTAGACTGGCCCGCGCGGCCATTCGTGAAGACTTTCACAATCGCACGACGGTGACTCGGGTCTCCCTCAGGTGGTCGTTCCAAGGAAGGAGTGCGCAGGGGTAATGGAGCTCTACACGCCGGTTCTGTTCCTGGCCGCCATCGCGGCCGGCTTCGCCGTCCTGTCGATCGGGCTGAGCTCGGTCCTCGGGCCCAAGCGCTACAACCGGGTCAAGGTCGACTCCTACGAGTGCGGCATCGAGCCGACGCCCCAGCCCGTGGGCGGGGGCCGCTTCCCGGTGAAGTACTACACGATCGCGATGACCTTCATCGTCTTCGACGTCGAGATCATGTTCCTCGTGCCGTGGGCGGTCTACTTCGACCAGCTGAGCTGGTTCGGCCTGGCGGCCGTCGCGCTCTTCCTGCTCAACGTGACCATCGTCTACGCCTACGAGTGGCGTCGCGGCGGACTGGACTGGGACTGAGGACCAACTGACATGAGTATCGAGGACAAGCTCCCGAGCGGAGTCATGCTCACCACGGTCGAGGGACTCGCCGGGTGGATGCGCAAGTCGTCGTTCTGGCCGGCCACCTTCGGCCTGGCCTGCTGCGCCATCGAGATGATGACCAGCGGCGGCCCGAAGTACGACCTGGGCCGGTTCGGCATGGAGGTCTTCCGGGCCAGCCCCCGCCAGGCCGACCTGATGATCGTCGCGGGCCGGGTGAGCCAGAAGATGGCCCCGGTGCTGCGCCAGATCTACGACCAGATGCCCGAGCCCAAGTGGGTGCTGGCGATGGGCGTGTGTGCCAGCTCCGGCGGCATGTTCAACAACTACGCGATCGTCCAGGGCGTCGACCACGTGGTGCCGGTCGACATGTACCTGCCCGGCTGCCCGCCCCGTCCCGAGATGCTGATCGACGCGATCCTCAAGCTCCAGGACAAGGTGCAGCACACCAAGATGGGCAAGCACCGCCTCGCCGAGATCGAGGAGCAGGAGAACGCCGCGCTGCGCGCGCTTCCCACCTCCCAGATGCGGGGGCTGCTGCGGTGAGCGGCGACAAGAAGGAGTTCGGCTCCGACGACAACGTGCGGGTCACCCGGGACACCCCGGACACCCGGGCCCGCGAGGACGAGGTCAACGCCCCGGGCGAGGGCGGCGAGCTGCTGCCGTCGGGCGCCACCGAGGAGCGTGCGGTCGGCGTGCGCCACGGCATGTTCGGCACCGCCGGCACCGGCGACACCAGCGGCTTCGGCGGACTGGTCGCCCCGACGGTCTTCCCGGGCGCCACCCAGCGGCCCTTCGGCGGCTGGTTCGACGAGGTGGCCGACGTGCTCGACCAGCGCCTGCGCGAGGGCGGCCTGGAGCACGCGACCGAGCGGGTCGTCGTCCACCGCGGCGAGATCACCTTCCACGTCCGCCGCGAGGACCTCCTCGCGGTGGTGCAGCTGATGCGCGACGAGGAGCGGCTCCGGTTCGAGCTGCTCGCCTCGGTCTCCGGCGTGAACTACCCGGGGGACTCCGGCCGCGAGCTGCACGTCGTCTACCACCTGCTCTCGATGACCCACAACCGCCGGGTGCGGCTGGAGGTCTCGGTGCCCGATGCCGACCCGCACCTGCCCTCGGTCGTCGGGGTCTACCCGACCGCCGACTGGCAGGAGCGCGAGGCCTGGGACATGTTCGGGATCGTCTTCGACGGCCACCCGGCGCTGACCCGCATCCTCATGCCCGACGACTGGCCGGGCCACCCCCAGCGCAAGGACTACCCCCTGGGGGGCATCCCGGTGGAATACAAGGGCGGGTCCGTCCCGCCGCCGGACCAGCGGAGGTCCTACAACTGATGGCAACCACAGACCAGAACGACCTCTACGCGCAGGGCGCGGAGACCAGCCAGGGACGCGTCTTCACCGTCACCGGCCAGGACTGGGACACGATCGCGGAGGGCCTCGGCGACGGGGTCGAGGAGCGGATCGTCGTCAACATGGGGCCGCAGCACCCGTCCACCCACGGCGTGCTCCGGCTGATCCTCGAGCTCGAGGGCGAGACGGTGACCGAGGCCCGCTGCGGCGTCGGCTACCTGCACACCGGCATCGAGAAGAACATGGAGTACCGCTCCTGGGTGCAGGGCGTGACCTTCTGCACCCGGATGGACTACCTCTCCCCGTTCTACAACGAGGCGACCTACTGCTTCGGGGTCGAGCGGCTGCTGGGCATCGAGGACGACATCCCCGAGAAGGCCCAGGTCATGCGGGTCCTGCTGATGGAGCTCAACCGCATCTCCTCGCACCTGGTCGCGGTCGCCACTGGCGGCATGGAGATCGGCGCACTGACGGTGATGACCATCGGCTTCCGCGAGCGCGAGCTCGTGCTCGACCTCTTCGAGACGATCACCGGCCTGCGGATGAACCACGCGTTCATCCGGCCCGGCGGCGTCGCCCAGGACCTCCCCGCGGGTGCGCTGGACGACATCCGGGCCTTCATCGCCCTGATGAAGAAGCGCCTGCCCGAGTACGCCGACTTCTGCAACGCCAACCCCATCTTCCGGGGGCGGCTCGAGGGCGTCGGCGAGCTGGACCTGGCCGGCTGCCTCGCGCTCGGCATCACCGGGCCGCCGCTGCGCGCCACCGGCTACGCCTGGGACCTGCGCAAGACCCAGCCGTACTCCGGCTACGAGGACTACGACTTCGACGTCCAGACCTGGGACACCGCCGACTCCTACGGCCGCTTCCGGGTCCGGCTCAACGAGATGTGGGAGTCCCTGCGGATCGTCGAGCAGTGCGCCGACCGGCTGGCCAAGCTCGACGGCGCCCCGGTGATGGTCGGCGACCGCAAGATCGCCTGGCCCAGCCAGCTGGCGATCGGCAGCGACGGCATGGGCAACAGCCTCGACCACATCCGGCACATCATGGGTGAGTCGATGGAGGCCCTGATCCACCACTTCAAGCTGGTCACCGAGGGCTTCCGGGTCCCGCCGGGCCAGGCCTACGTACCGGTGGAGAGCCCCCGCGGCGAGCTCGGGGCCCACGTGGTCTCCGACGGCGGCACCCGCCCCTTCCGGGCGCACTTCCGGGACCCGTCGTTCGTCAACCTGCAAGGCACCAGCGTGATGTCCGAGGGCGGCATGGTCTCGGACGTGATCGTGGCGATCGCCTCGATCGACCCCGTGATGGGAGGAGTGGACCGATGACCGAGCCGATCGACGCCAAGACGATCGCCGAGCTGCGCGAGATCGCGGCCCGCTACCCCCAGCCCCGCTCGGGGCTGCTCCCGATGCTCCACCTGGTCCAGTCGGCCCAGGGCCGGATCACCCCCGAGGGCATCGAGGCGTGCGCGGAGGTGCTGGGCATCACCGCCGCCGAGGTCAGCGGCGTGGCGACCTTCTACACGATGTACAAGCGCCGTCCGGTCGGCGACTACCACGTCGGCGTCTGCACCAACACGCTGTGCGCGGTGATGGGCGGCGACCAGATCTTCGAGCGGCTCAAGGACCACCTCGACGTCGGCAACGACGAGACCGCCGAGCGCCGCGAGGGCGACACCGCGACGGTCTCGCTGGAGCACATCGAGTGCAACGCGGCCTGCGACTTCGCACCGGTGATGACGGTCAACTGGGAGTTCATGGACAACCAGACCCCGGAGTCGGCCGTCGACCTGGTCGACGACCTGCGGGCCGGCCGCGAGGTGCACTCCACCCGGGGCCCGAAGATCTGCACCTGGCGCGAGGCAGAGCGCGTGCTGGCCGGCTTCAACGACGGTCTGGCCGACGAGGGCCCGTCGGCCGGGCCGGCGTCCCTGGCGGGCCGCGAGCTCGCCCGGGAGAACGGCTGGACCGCTCCCGAAGTGAAGGCGGACGAGAAGTGAGCGACCCCATCGACACCCTGACCCCGGTCCTGACCTCCAACTGGGGCGACGAGCGCTCCTGGACCCTGGAGGCCTACGAGGGCCAGGGCGGCTACCGCGCGCTCGCCAAGGCGCTGACGATGACCCCCGACGAGATCATCGGCGCGGTCAAGGACTCCGGCCTGCGCGGTCGCGGCGGCGCCGGCTTCCCGACCGGCATGAAGTGGGGCTTCATCCCCCAGGACAACCCGAAGCCGAAGTACCTCGTGGTCAACGCCGACGAGTCGGAGCCGGGCACCTGCAAGGACATCCCGCTGATGATGGCGAGTCCGCACACCTTGATCGAGGGCGTGATCATCAGCGCCTACGCGATCCGGGCCAACCACGCCTTCATCTACGTGCGTGGCGAGGTGCTCCACGTGATCCGCCGCCTCCAGCGCGCCGTGCAGGAGGCCTACCTGGCCGGACACCTCGGCAAGGACGTCCACGGCTCGGGCTACGACCTCGAGCTGGTGGTGCACGCGGGCGCCGGCGCCTACATCTGCGGCGAGGAGACCGCCCTCCTCGACTCGCTGGAGGGCCGCCGCGGCCAGCCCCGGCTGCGGCCGCCGTTCCCGGCGGTGGCCGGGCTCTACGCCAGCCCCACGGTGATCAACAACGTGGAGTCGATCGCCTCGGTGCCCAGCATCGTGGCCAACGGCCCCGAGTGGTTCTCCGCGATGGGCACCGAGCGCTCCAAGGGCTTCGGCATCTTCAGCCTCTCGGGCCACGTGACCCGCCCGGGGCAGTACGAGGCCCCGCTGGGCATCACCCTGCGCCGGCTGATCGAGATGGCCGGCGGCATGCGCCACGGCCACGCGCTGAAGTTCTGGACCCCCGGCGGCTCCTCCACGCCGCTGCTGACCGACGAGCACCTCGACGTCCCGCTCGACTTCGAGGGGGTCGGCGGCGCCGGCTCCATGCTCGGCACCCGCGCACTGCAGATCTTCGACGAGACCGTCTGCGTGGTCCGGGCCACCCTGCGGTGGCTGGAGTTCTACAAGCACGAGTCGTGCGGCAAGTGCACGCCGTGCCGCGAGGGCACCTGGTGGCTGGTGCAGGTCCTGGCCCGCCTCGAGAAGGGGCAGGGCACCGAGGCCGACCTCGACCAGCTCCTGGACCAGTGCGACAACATCCTGGGCCGCTCGTTCTGCGCGCTGGCCGACGGTGCCGTCAGCCCGGTCCAGTCCTCGATCCAGTACTTCCGGGACGAGTACGTCGCCCACCTCACCCACGGCGGCTGCCCGTTCGACCCCCATGCCTCCACCGTCTTCGCACCCGCAGGAGCGCACGCATGACCCAGGTCTCCACCGAGCTGGTCAACCTCACCATCGACGGCGTCGCCGTCAGCGTCCCGCCCGGCACCCTGGTGATCCGCGCCGCGGAGCAGATCGGCGTGCAGATCCCGAGGTTCTGCGACCACCCGCTGCTCGCCCCGGCCGGCGCCTGCCGCCAGTGCCTGGTCGAGGTGGCGATGCCCGGGCCCGACGGCTCGATGCGCCAGATGCAGGGCCCTCCCGGCCGGATGAAGCCGCAGGCCTCCTGCACGCTGCCCGTCGCCGAGGGCATGGAGGTGCGCACCCAGCTCACCTCGCCCGAGATCGACAAGGCGCAGCAGGGCGTGATGGAGCAGCTGCTCATCAACCACCCGCTGGACTGCCCCGTCTGCGACAAGGGCGGCGAGTGCCCCCTGCAGAACCAGGCGATGTCCAACGGTCGCGGCGAGTCGCGCTTCTCCGCCCAGGGCGGCGTCAAGCGGACCTTCCCCAAGCCGATCAACATCTCCGCGCAGGTGCTGCTCGACCGTGAGCGCTGCATCCTCTGTGCCCGGTGCACCCGCTTCTCCGCGGAGATCGCCGGCGACCCGTTCATCGCGCTGATCGAGCGCGGGGCCCTCCAGCAGGTGGGCATCTACGAGCGGGAGCCCTTCGAGAGCTACTTCTCCGGCAACACCATCCAGATCTGCCCGGTGGGGGCGCTCACCAGCGCCGACTACCGCTTCCGCTCCCGCCCCTTCGACCTCGTCTCCGCCCCCGGCGTGGCCGAGCACGACGCCTGCGGCGCGGCCATCCGGATCGACCACCGTCGCGGCAAGGTGATGCGCCGCCTCGCCGGCAACGACCCGGAGGTCAACGAGGAGTGGATCACCGACAAGGACCGCTTCGCGTTCCACTACGCCCGCCAGGACGACCGGCTCACCTACCCGCAGGTGCGTGACCGGGTCGAGGACGGCGGCACCGGCGAGCTGCGCCCCGCCTCGTGGCCGGAGGCCTTCGCGGTCGCCGCCCGCGGCCTCGCGGCGGCCGGCGGCTCCGCCGTGCTGACCGGTGGTCGCGTCACCGCCGAGGACGCCTACGCCTACGCCAAGTTCGCGCGGGTGGCGCTCGGCACCCACGACATCGACTTCCGCGCCCGGCCGCACAGCGCCGAGGAGGCCTCCTTCCTGGCCTCCGAGGTGGTGCTGAGCAGCCACGAGGCCCAGGGAGTGACCTACTCCGACCTGGAGAGCGCCTCGGTCGTAGTCCTCGCGGGCCTCGAGCCCGAGGACGAGGCCGGCACCCTCTTCCTCCGCCTCCGCAAGGCGGTCAAGCGGCACGGCACCCGGGTGGTCTCCCTGGCGCCGTACACCTCCCGCGGGCTGGCCAAGCTGGACGGGCGCCTGGTGCGCACCGTCCCGGGCACCGAGCCCGAGGCCCTGCGCGAGCTGGCCTCCGACGGCGAGGTCGCCCTCGACGGCGGCGGCATCATCCTGGTGGGCGAGCGGCTCGCCGCCACCCACGGAGCCCTCACCGCGGCGGTCGAGCTGGCCCGCACCACCGGTGCGCGGCTGGCCTGGGTCCCGCGGCGCGCGGGTGACCGCGGCGCGCTCGAGGCGGGCTGCCTGCCCACCCTGCTCCCGGGCGGTCGCCCGGTGGGCGACGCGGGTGCCCGGGTCGACGTGGCCACCGCCTGGGGCGTGGAGTCCCTCCCGACGGCGCCCGGCCGCGACGGCGACGCCATCGTGGCGGCGCTGCTCTCCGGCGAGCTCGGCGGCCTGGTCGTCGGCGGCGTGGACCCCGACGACACCTCCGACCCGGCGGCCTTCCGCCGGGCGCTGGAGCAGGCTCGCTTCGTGGTGCAGCTGGAGCTGCGCGCCACCGACGTGAGCCGGCACGCCGACGTGGTCTTCCCGGTGGCCCCGGTCACCGACAAGGCCGGCACCTTCGTCACCTGGGACGGCCGGACCCGCTCCTTCGACGCGGTCTTCGCCAACCCCGGCTCGCTGCCCGACCTGAGGGTGCTGTCCGGGATCGCCGAGGAGCTCGGCGCCCCGCTCGGCTTCCGCACGGTCCAGGAGGTGCGCCGCGAGATGGCCGCACTCGGGCCCTGGGACGGCCCGCGCCCGGCGCTCGAGGCCGGCAAGGCGCCCAAGCAGCCGCGGCCCAAGGCCGGCTCCATGGTGCTGGCCAGCTGGAAGCAGATGGTCGACCTCGGCTCGATGCAGGACGGCGAGGGGCACTACCGCGCCACCGGCCGCCGCGCCGTGGCCCGCATCTCGGCGGCCGACCACGACCGGATCTTCGGGATGATCGAGAACCCCGACGCCCGGGTGGAGGTCACCGGTGACCGGGGCAGCCTCACGCTGCCCGTCGAGGTGGCCGACCTGCCCGAGGGCGTCGTCTGGCTGCCCGCCCGCTCGTGCGGGCGCGGGGTGCTGGCGGACGTCGCCTCGCCCGGGAGCCAGGTCACCGTGAAGGGAGCAGCCGAATGAGTGCCCACCTGAGTGCGCTGAGCATGCTGGCGGACGCCTCGACCCAGGTCGAGGGATCCGGCGGCCTCGACGCCTTCGGCCAGGACCCCTGGTGGCTGGTCCTGGTCAAGGCCGTGCTGATCTTCCTGGTCCTGGTGCTGCTGACCCTGTTCAACATCTGGTTCGAACGCCGCGTCGTCGGTCGGATGCAGCACCGGATCGGCCCCAACGTCAACGGACCCTTCGGCCTGCTGCAGTCGCTGGCCGACGGCACCAAGCTGATGTTCAAGGAAGACATCTTCCCCAAGGCGGCCGACAAGGTCGTCTACTTCGCCGCGCCCTTCATCGCGGTGATCCCGGCCTTCGTCACGTGGTCGGTGATCCCGTTCGGGCCGGAGGTGAAGGTCCCCTTCAGCGACATCACCACCCCGCTGCAGCTCACCGACATGCCGGTCGCCGTCCTCTTCCTGCTCGGCATCGCCTCGATCGGCATCTACGGCATCGTGCTGGCCGGCTGGTCCTCGGGGTCGACCTACTCGCTGCTCGGCGGCCTGCGCTCGAGCGCGCAGATGATCTCCTACGAGATCGCGATGGGTCTGGCCCTGGTGGCGGTCTTCATCTACGCCGGCACCATGTCGACCTCGGAGATCGTGGCCGCGCAGGCCGGCGGTCACGTGGAGCTCTTCGGCGCCGAGGTCCCGGTGCCCGGCTGGTTCGGGCTGATCCTGCTGCCCTCGTTCGTGGTCTACGTGATCGCGATGGTCGGTGAGACCAACCGCGCCCCCTTCGACCTCCCCGAGGCCGAGGGCGAGCTGGTGGGCGGCTTCCACACCGAGTACTCCGCGATGAAGTTCGCGATGTTCTTCCTCGCCGAGTACATCAACATGGCGACCGTCTCGGCGATCGCGACCACCCTCTTCCTGGGCGGCTGGCGCGCGCCGTTCCCGTTCTCGATGTGGGACGGCGCCAACGAGGGCTACTGGCCGGTGCTGTGGTTCTTCGGCAAGATGTTCATCTTCATCTTCATGTTCATCTGGCTGCGCGGCTCGCTGCCCCGCCTGCGCTACGACCAGTTCATGGCGTTCGGCTGGAAGGTGCTCATCCCGATCTCGCTGGCCTGGATCATCGCGGTCGCCGCGATCCGGCTGGCGGCCGGTCCCGACGGAATCGACCGCAACTACCTGCTGATCGGCTTCGCCGTGGCGGTGGTGCTGCTCTCGGCGGCGCTGCTGATCCCCGGTGGCGGCGACGACGCCGAGGAGGCGCCGGAGACCGACGAGCAGGAAGCCTTCGCCGGCGGCTTCCCCGTCCCGCCGATGCCCGCGGGGGGTGCCGTGCGTGGCGCCGCCGCCCCGCTGACCTTCCCGACCCGCACGACCGACCACGCTGGTGAGGAGAGCTGATGACCACCCCGAAGCCCCGTGCTGAGAGGGCAGAGTCCGAGAAGGGGTCCAAGACCCTCAAGGAGCAGCTCTGGGACCCCGTCGCGGGATTCGGCGTCACCTTCCGGACGATGTTCCGCAAGGTGGTCACCGAGCAGTACCCGTTCGACAAGCAGCCGACCGCGCCGCGCTTCCACGGCCGGCACCAGCTCAACCGCTGGCCCGACGGCCTGGAGAAGTGCATCGGCTGCGAGCTGTGCGCCTGGGCCTGCCCGGCCGACGCGATCTACGTCGAGGGCGCGTCCAACTCCGACGCCGAGGGCGGGGAGCGCTTCAGCCCCGGTGAGCGCTACGGCCGGGTCTACCAGATCAACTACCTGCGCTGCATCCTCTGCGGCCTGTGCATCGAGGCCTGCCCCACCCGGGCGCTCACGATGACCAACGAGTACGAGCTGGCCGACACCACCCGCGAGTCGCTGATCTACGAGAAGAGCGACCTGCTGGCCCCGCTGCTGCCCGGCATGGAGCAGCCGCCGCACCCGATGCTCCTCGGCGACGACGAGGGCGACTACTACCGCGGCAGCTTCAAGAAGGAGGGAGACCAGTGACCGCCTTCTGGATCCTCGCCCCGGTGATGGTGCTGGCCGCGCTGGGCGTGCTCTTCGTGCGCAAGGCCGTGCACGCGGCCCTGCTGCTCGCCGTGGTGATGATGAGCCTCTCGGTGCTCTACCTGGTGCTCGAGGCGCCCTTCCTGTTCGCCGTGCAGATCATCGTCTACACCGGCGCGATCCTGATGCTCTTCCTCTTCGTGGTGATGCTGGTCGGCGTCGACGCGAGCGACTCGGTGGTGGAGACCATCCGCGGGCAGCGGCTGGCCGCCACCCTGTTCGGCCTGGTGCTGGGCGCCGTCATGGTGCTCGCCGTGGCCCAGCTCTCGCTCGGTGCCGCCACCGGGATGGGCGCGGCGAACGCCGACGGCAACGTCGAGGGGATCGCCTCGCTCCTGTTCAGCCGCTACGTGTTCGCCTTCGAGGCGATCGCGGCGCTGCTGATCACCGCCGCGCTGGGCGCCATGGTGCTGGCCCACCGCGAGCGGCTGACCCCCAAGCAGGGGCAGGCCGACATGGCCGCGCAGCGGATGCGCGACTACGCCGAGTCCGGGAAGCACCCGGGCCCGCTGCCGGCCCCGGGCGTCTACGCCCGCCACAACGCGGTGGACACCCCCGCCCTGCTGCCCGACGGCTCGATCTCGGAGATCTCCGTCTCCCGGGTGATGCAGGCCCGGGGCGTGGTCCGCTCCGGTCCGGCGCTGGCCGAAGACATCGATCCCATCGCGCGCCAGCTCGGCGTCCCTGACAAGGTGCCGGAGACCGGCGGCAAGGACTCGGGCGTCGCGAACACCGAGGAGGACCAGGCATGAGCCTCACCCCCTTCATCGTCCTCTCGGCGATCCTCTTCACCATCGGTGCGGTGGGCGTGCTGGTCCGGCGCAACGCGCTGGTCGTCTTCATGTGCGTCGAGCTGATGCTCAACGCCTGCAACCTGGCACTGGTGACCTTCGCCAAGCAGCACGGCAACCTCGACGGCCAGATCGCCGCCTTCTTCGTGATGGTGGTGGCCGCGGCCGAGGTCGTGGTCGGGCTCGCCATCATCATGACCATCTTCCGGACTCGTCGCTCGGCCTCGGTCGACGACGCGAGCCTGCTGAAGTACTGACGAGGTCGCTGACATGTCAATCTCCCTTGCTGACGCACACATCCCGGTCGTCGACCCCGGCCCCGCCGATGGTGTGCTCTCCCTCCTCTGGCTGATCATCGCCCTGCCGCTGGCCGGCGCGGTGGTGCTGCTCCTCGGCGGTGCCCTGGCGCGCGGCGCCATGGACCGCTGGGGCCACTGGCTCGGCACCGCCACCGTGGGCGGCTCCTTCGTGCTGAGTCTGCTGGCGTTCCTCGCCCTGCTCGGCCGCGACGAGGCCGACCGCCAGGTCGGCCAGGAGCTCTACACCTGGTTCGAGTCCGGTGGGCTCAAGGTCGGGCTGGACCTCCTCTACGACCCGCTGACCGCGCTCTTCCTGCTGCTGATCACCGGTGTGGGCACCCTGATCCACGTCTACTCCATCGGCTACATGGAGCACGACCCGCGCCGCCGCCGGTTCTTCGGCTACCTCAACCTCTTCGTCGCGGCGATGCTGGTGCTGGTCATGTCGGCCAACTTCCTCGGCATCTTCCTGGGCTGGGAGGGCGTCGGCCTGGCGTCCTACCTGCTGATCGGCTTCTGGCAGCACAAGCCGTCGGCGGCCGCCGCGGCCAAGAAGGCCTTCGTCATCAACCGCGTCGGTGACATCGGGCTCTCCCTGGCCATCGCGCTGATGTTCGCCACCTTCGGGTCCACCGACTTCTCGGTGATCAGCGCGGTCAGCTCCGAGGCGAGCCAGGGCACGCTCAACGCGATCGGCCTCCTGCTGCTGCTCGGGGCCTGCGGCAAGTCCGCCCAGGTGCCGCTGCAGGCGTGGCTGCTCGACGCGATGGAGGGCCCGACCCCGGTCTCGGCCCTCATCCACGCCGCGACCATGGTCACCGCCGGCGTCTACCTGGTGGTCCGCTCCAACTTCATCTTCGAGCTGGCCCCGGCCGCCCAGACCGTCACCGTCATCGTCGCCACCGTCACCATCTTGTGGGGTGCGGTCCTCGGCTGCGCCAAGGACGACATCAAGAAGGCGCTCGCCGGCTCCACGATGAGCCAGATCGGCTACATGATGCTGGCCGCCGGGCTCGGCGTGGTGGGCTACGCCTTCGCGATCTTCCACCTGCTCACCCACGGCTTCTTCAAGGCCAACATGTTCCTCGGGGCCGGCTCGGTGATGCACGGGATGAACGACGACGTCGACATGCGTCACTACGGCGGCCTGCGCTCGTACATGCCGGTCACCTTCCTGACCTTCGCGATGGGCTACCTGGCGATCATCGGCTTCCCGCTCTTCTCCGGCTTCTGGTCCAAGGACAAGATCATCGAGACCGCCATCGCCGAGAACTGGGTGGTCGGCCTCTGCGCCCTGCTGGGCGCCGGCATCACCGGCTTCTACATGACCCGCCTGATGCTGATGACCTTCTTCGGCGAGAAGCGCTGGGAGGACGACGTCCACCCCCACGAGTCGCCCAAGCTGATGACCGTGCCGCTGATCGTGCTCGCGGCGCTCTCGGTCCTGGGCGGCGTGATGCTGCTCGGCGACTGGATCGTCGACTTCCTGGCCCCCGTCACCGGGGTCGCCGCACACCACGAGCCCCCGGTGCCGCCGCTGGTGATCACCCTGATCATCGTCGCCGTGGTCGCCCTCGGGGTGGCCGCCGCCTGGTTCCTGGTCGGCAAGCAGGCGATCCCGCGGGTGGCGCCCACCGACGTCTCCCCGCTCACCCGGGCCGCCCGTGCGGACCTCTACGGCGACCAGATCAACGACGTCGCGGTGGTGGGGCCGGGCGCGGCCCTGGTCCGCGGCCTGACGACGGTCGACCGGGTCGGCGTCGACGGCGCCGTCGAGGGCGGCGCCGCCACGCTCGGCGGGTTGTCCGCGGTCGGTCGCCGCCTCCAGAACGGCTTCGTCCGCTCCTACGCCCTTTCCGTTGTCGGCGGCGTGCTGCTCGTCGTCCTGGCCCTGATGGCGGTGAACCTCGCATGAGCGAACTTCCCTGGTTGACCCTGCTGATCCTCGTCCCGCTCGTCGGGGCGCTGGTGACTGCCTTCCTGCCGAGCCGGCCCGGACAGCCGCTGGCCAAGCAGGTGGGCCTCGGCTTCGCCGCCGCCACGGCGGTCCCCGCGCTCGTGGTCGCCTCCGGGTTCGACCTCGACGGCGGCTTCCAGTTCACCGAGCAGCACGAGTGGATCGGCCTGCTTGGCGCCCACTACGCCCTCGGTGTCGACGGGCTGGGGCTGCTGATGGTGCTGCTCACCGTGGTGCTGGTGCCGCTGGTGATGCTCGCCTCCTGGCGCGACAGCGACGAGGGCTCCACCCGCGCCTTCTTCGCCTGGGTGCTGGCCCTGGAGGGCCTCTCGCTGGCGGTCTTCTCCGCCACCGACGTCTTCCTCTTCTACGTCGTCTTCGAGGCCACCCTGATCCCGGCCTACTTCCTGATCGCCGGCTACGGCCGGGCGGGACGCAGCCGGGCGGCCACCAAGTTCCTCATCTACCAGCTCGCCGGCGGACTGGTGATGCTCGCCTCGGTGATCGGCCTCTACGTCGTCTCCGCCGACGCCGGTGAGCCGTCCTACCTGCTCGGTGACCTCGCCGCGCTCGAGATCGACGAGACCACCCAGCGCTGGCTCTTCGCCGGCTTCTTCATCGCCTTCGCGATCAAGGCGCCGCTGTTCCCGGTGCACACCTGGCTGGCCGACACCACCGAGAAGGCGACCACCGGCACCTCGGTGCTCCTGGTCTGCGTGCTCGACAAGATCGGCACCTTCGGGATGCTCCGGTTCTGCCTCGGGCTGCTGCCGGACGCCTCGCAGTGGGCCACCCCGTTCGTGGTGGTGCTGGCGCTCATCTCGATCGTCTACGGCGCCCTGGTCGCGATCGGCCAGGACGACATCCTGCGCCTGATCGGTCTGACCTCGCTGTCGCACTTCGGCCTCATCGTCCTGGGCATCTTCGTCTTCTCCACCCAGGGCGCCGCGGGCGCGATCCTCTACATGGTCAACCACGGCCTGGCCACCGCCGCGCTCTTCCTGGTGGCCGGCTTCATCATCCGGCGCAGCGGCACCCCGCTGATCAGCCAGATGGGTGGCCTGGAGAAGGTCGCGCCGGTGATGGCCGGTGCGTTCCTGATCGCCGGGCTGGCCGCGCTGGGCCTGCCGGGCCTCTCGCCCTTCGTCTCGGAGATGATGGTGCTCATCGCCGCCTTCGGCTACGCCTGGTGGGCCGGGGCGGTGGCAGTCACCGCGATCGTGCTGGCCGCGATCTACATCCTGTGGACCTACCAGCGCACCATGACCGGGCCGACCCGGCCCGAGCACTCCGGCGTCACCGACCTCGACACCCGAGAGGTCGGCACCCTCGCCCCGCTGCTGCTGGCGCTGGTCCTCCTCGGATTCGTGCCGATGCCGCTGCTCGACGTGATCAACCCCAACGTCGAGGACACCCTGACCCACGTCGGGGTGACCGACGACCCGCCCACCGTGGGAGCCACAAGTGACTGACTTCGTCAAGCCGTCCCTCGACTACCTCCAGCTGACGCCCCTGCTGGTCGTCTTCGGCCTGGCCTGCGTGGGGGTCGTCGCGGAGGCGTTCGTGCCCCGGACCTACCGCTACGTCACCCAGACCTCCCTGGCCCTGGTCGGGCTGGTGGGCGCCCTGGCGTGCGTGGTGCTGATCGCCGTCGACTACTCCGGCGACCAGGCCTTCACCCACGCCGACGGTGCCGCCTACGGCCTGATCGCGGCGATGGGCACGGTGGCCGTCGACGGGCCGACGCTCTTCATCTGGGGCCTGATCCTGGTCCTGGCCATCCTCGGCACCATGCTCTTCGCCGAGCGTCGCCTCGACGGCGGCGTCTCCGCCTTCGCCGGCCAGGCCGCGGCCCTGCCCGGCACCGAGGGCGAGCGCGAGGCCTCCACCCGGGGCCTGGAGCACACCGAGATCTACCCGCTGCTCCTCTTCGCGGTCTCCGGCATGCTGCTCTTCCCGGCCGCCAACGACCTGCTCACGATGTTCGTGGCCCTGGAGATCCTCTCGCTGCCGCTCTACCTGCTCTGCGGGCTGGCGCGCCGTCGCCGGCTGCTGAGCCAGGAGGCGGCGATGAAGTACTTCCTCCTCGGTGCCTTCTCCTCGGCGTTCTTCCTCTACGGCGCGGCCCTGCTCTACGGCTTCGCCGGCTCCATGGAGCTCGCCGCGATCGGCGAGGCCGTCGCCGGGTCGACCGACAACCAGGCGGTGCTGCTGCTCGGCATCGGGCTGCTCGCGGTGGGCCTGCTCTTCAAGGTCGGCGCCGCGCCCTTCCAGGCCTGGACGCCCGACGTCTACCAGGGCGCCCCGACCCCGCTGACCGCCTTCATGGCGGCTGCCACCAAGGTCGCGGCCTTCGGCGCGCTGCTGCGCCTGCTCTACGTCGGCCTCGGCGCCGACCGCTGGTCCTGGGCTCCGATGCTCTGGGTGGTGGCGATCCTGTCGATGGTCGTCGGCACCGTCCTGGCGCTGACCCAGAACGACGTGAAGCGCCTCCTGGCCTACTCCTCGGTCGCCCACACCGGGTTCATCCTCACCGGCGTGCTCGGCCTGCAGGCGTCCACCGACCTGTCGCCGGGGGAGATCACCTCTCTCCAGGCGGTGCTCTTCTACCTCACCACCTACGGGCTGATGACCCTCGGCGCCTTCGCCGTGGTGAGCCTGGTCCGCGACTCCGGTGGCGAGACCACGCACCTGAGCCGGTGGACCGGGCTGGGCAAGGAGGCTCCCTTCGTGGCGGCCGTCTTCGCCTTCTTCCTGCTGGCGATGGCGGGCATCCCGCTGACCTCGGGCTTCATCGGCAAGTGGGCGGTCTTCTCCGTCGCCCTGGCTGCCGGTGCGTGGCCGGTGGTGATCGCCGCGGTGCTGACCAGCGCGGTCGCGGTCTACATCTACGTGCGCGTGATCGTGCTGATGTACTTCCGTGAGCCGGTGGGCGACGGTCCGTCGGTCGTCACCCCGTCGGTGCTGACCGCCTCCGCCATCGCGGTGGGTGCCGCGGCGACCCTCGTGCTGGGCGTCGTGCCGGGCCCCCTGCTCGACCTGGTGGCCAGTGCGGGAGAATTCATCAGGTGACCACTGAAGCCACCCCCGCACTCGCCCTGCCCGTCGTCGACGACGAGCTGGCGGCACGGCTGAGGGAGCGGCTCGCCGAGGTCGAGGTCGCGCTCGCCGGGCACGTGCGCGGCAGCGCCGACTTCGTGACCCAGGCCGCCGGCCACCTGCTCTCCGCGGGGGGCAAGAGGTTCCGGCCGCTCCTGGTCCTGCTGGCGGCCGAGACCGGTCCCCGGCCGTGGGCGCCCGAGGTGCTCACCGCGGCCTGCGTCGTCGAGCTGACCCACCTCGCCTCGCTCTACCACGACGACGTGATGGACGAGGCCGACCTGCGGCGCGGGGCCGACTCGGCCAACGCCCGCTGGGACAACCACGTGGCGATCCTGATCGGCGACTTCCTGTTCTCCCGGTCCTCGGAGCTGACCGCCGACCTGGGCGCGGACGCCGTGCGCATCCAGGCGCAGACCTTCTCCCGGCTGGTCCAGGGGCAGGTGCTGGAGACGGTCAGCGCCGCGCCGGGCGCCGACCCGCTCGACCACTACCTCGAGGTGGTGGCCGGCAAGACCGGCTCGCTGATCGCCACCTCCGCCCGCTACGGCGCGATGTTCGGTGGCGCCTCCGACGAGGTGGTCGCCGCGCTGACGTCCTACGGCGAGCTGGTGGGCTCGGCCTTCCAGCTCTCCGACGACATCCTCGACATCGCCTCGGAGTCCTACGAGTCGGGCAAGACCCCGGGCACCGACCTGCGCGAGGGGGTGCTCACCCTGCCCGTCCTCCTGGCCCTGCGCTCGGAGGACCCCGCCGACGCGCGGCTGCGCGAGCTGCTCGGCCAGGACCTCAGCGACGACGCGCTGCACGCCGAGACCCTCGACCTGCTGCGCCGCAACCCCGCGATGGCCCAGGCCCGTGCCTACGTCGAGAAGCAGGCCGGCGAGGCCAAGGCGCTGCTCTCCGTGCTGCCCGAGGGGCCGGCGCGACAGGCGCTCGAGGCCTTCGCCGACGTGGTCGCCGTCCGCTCGGCCTGAACGGCCGTAGGCGACCTCCCCACGCGCGGGGAGGGTCAGTGGGCCGGTCCCGCGGCGACGGTCCGGGCGAGCTGGCGGCGGTGCGAGATCATCTCCGCGCTCAGCAGCACCAGGGCGAGCCAGACCAGGCCGAAGCCGACCCAGCGGCCGGCCGGCATCTCCTCGCCGAACCACAGCACCCCGAGGGCGAACTGCAGGATCGGCGTGAGGTACTGCAGCAGGCCCAGGCCGACGAGGCTGACCCGGGTCGCGGCGGCCCCGAAGAGCACCAGCGGGACGGCGGTCACGATCCCGCTGGTGACGAAGAGGAGCGCCTGGCCGGCGCCGTGGGACCCGAACTGGGCCGAGCCGCTCAGGGTCAGCCAGCCGACGTACGCCCCGGCGATCGGGGCCAGCAGCACGGTCTCGACGGTGAGCGACTCGATCGCCCCGGCGTCGGCCTTCTTCTTGGCCAGGCCGTAGGTGCCGAAGCTGAAGGCCAGCAGCAGCGCGAGCCACGGGGGCCGCCCGTAGTCGACGGTGAGGACCACGACGGCGAGCGCGGCGACGCCCAGGGCGAGCCACTGCCGGCCCCGTAGCCGCTCGCCGAGGAGGAGGACCCCCAGCAGCACCGTGACCAGCGGGTTGATGAAGTAGCCCAGCGAGGCCTCCACCACGCGCCCGTGGTTGACGCCCCAGATGTAGCCGCCCCAGTTGACGCTGATCACCGCGGCCGCGAAGCCGAGCAGCGCGACGGTACGCCGGTCGGCGACCAGCGCGCGCAGCTGGCGGCCGCGGCCGAGCAGCAGCACCACCAGGACCATGCACACCGCGGACCACAGGACCCGGTGGGCCAGGATCTCCAGCGCCCCCGCCGGCTCGAGGAGCGGCCAGTAGAGGGGGAAGGCGCCCCAGATCACGTAGGCCGCCAGGCCGAACCCCAGACCAGCCCCCGTCCTGCTCACCGGCCCAGCCTAGGCGCCGGGTCCTCGCCGGGTATCGACACCCCCATGAGGGTCCCCGTCCTAGGATGAGCGGACCAACACTCCGTCCACACGCCACACCGGGGGTACACACACATGCGGATCTTCCGCGCACTCATCGCCACCCTGACCGCCACGCTGCTGGGGGCCACTCTGCTCGGCACCGTCCCGGCCCACGCCGACGACCGTCCGGTCCGGACGATCGAGTGGCAGACGACGCAGAAGAACTGGCGGTCCTTCCAGCTCACGGCCACCGTGCAGGACCTGATCGGTGGCAAGGCGGTCATCCAGCGCAAGACCTGCGGCAAGTGCCGGTGGAAGAAGGTCAAGAAGGTCAAGACCAACGATCTCGGCGTCCTGAAGACGCGGATCTACGCCCCGCGGACGAAGGGCAAGTGGCTCTACCGCATCCAGATCAACGCCCAGGACGGCTACGCCCGCTCGCGGAGCACCCGCATCGGCGTCATCCTGAAGAACCGCTGACGCGCCTGCCCTGAACAGCCCGAGAGCCCCACGCCATCGGCGTGGGGCTCTCGTGCTGTTGACGTGCGGAGTCTGCTCAGACCACGGTCCAGGTGTCGCCGCCGCCGATCAGCGAGGCGAGCCGGGCCTTCGGGTCCTCCTGGGCCGAGGAGCCGCCGGCGAGGGTGAGCTGTTCGCGGGCCTGGTCGTCGTAGGTGGGGCGTTCGACGGCGCGGAAGATGCCGATGGGGGACTGGTTGAGGTAGCCGGAGTCGGTGAGGCGGCTGATGGCGAAGGCGAGGGTGGGGTCGGGGTTGTGGGCGTCGTGGATGAGGATCTGGTCTTCTGCGACGTCGGTGGCGAGGGCGGCGCGGACGCCGCCGGTGACCTCGTCGCGGATGAGGACCTTGGTGCCGTGGCCGTTGTCGTCGTGGGGGCCGAAGCGGATCTGTTCGCCGTGGACCAGGGGGATGATGGCGTCGGCCTTGGTGTCGGGGTTCTTGATGGCGTCGAAGGCGCCGTCGTTGAAGATGGGGCAGTTCTGGTAGATCTCGACCAGGGAGGTGCCGCGGTGGGCGGCGGCGGCGGCGAGCACTGCGGTGAGGTGCTTGCGGTCGGAGTCGATGGTGCGGGCCACGAAGGAGGCTTCGGCGCCCAGCGCCAGGGAGACGGGGTTGAAGGGGTGGTCGAGGGAGCCCATGGGGGTGGACTTGGTGACCTTGCCGGCTTCGGAGGTGGGGGAGTACTGGCCCTTGGTGAGGCCGTAGATGCGGTTGTTGAAGAGCAGGATCGTCATGTTGACGTTGCGGCGCAGGGCGTGGATGAGGTGGTTGCCGCCGATGGAGAGGGCGTCGCCGTCGCCGGTGACGACCCAGACGGAGAGGTCTTCGCGGGCGGTGGCGATGCCGGTGGCGATGGAGGGGGCTCGGCCGTGGATGGAGTGCATCCCGTAGGTGTCGAGGTAGTAGGGGAAGCGGGAGGAGCAGCCGATGCCGGAGACGAAGACGATGTTCTCGCGTCGGAGTCCGAGGTCGGGGAGGAAGGACTGGACGGCCTTGAGGACGGCGTAGTCGCCGCAGCCGGGGCACCAGCGGACCTCTTGGTCGGAGGTGAAGTCCTTGCCGGTCTGCTTCTCGCCCTCGGCGATCGTGGGGACGCCGGCGGTGCCGGTGGTGGGGAACGGCAGGTCGGTGGTGGTGCTCATCGCAGGACTCCTTCGACGGACTCGGTCAGGTCGACGGGGGTGCCCTCGACCTCGCCGACGAGGCTGCCGATGACCTCGGCGAGCTCGGCGGCCTTGATGGGCATGCCGTTGACCTGGTTGTAGCCCACGGTGTCGACGAGGTACTCGGCGCGCAGCAGCAGCGAGAGCTGGCCGAGGTTCATCTCCGGCACCAGCACCTTGTCGTAGCGGGCCAGGACCTCGCCGAGGTCCCGGGGGAACGGGTTGATGTGGCGCAGGTGCGTCTGGGCGACGCGGCCGCCGGCCCGGCGGACACGGCGGACCGCGGCGCCGATCGGCCCGTAGGTCGAGCCCCAGCCGATGACCAGCACGTTGGCTCCGCGCCCTTCGGCGGCGCCGGGGTCGTCGACCTCCAGCGGGGGGAGGGCGTCGGCGATCCGCGCGATCTTGGCGGCCCGGGTGCGCACCATCAGGTCGTGGTTGGCCGGGTCGTAGGAGATGTTGCCGTGGCCGTCGGCCTTCTCCAGGCCGCCGATCCGGTGCTCGAGCCCTGCGGTGCCCGGCACCGCCCAGGGACGCGCCAGGGTGTCGGCGTCACGCAGGTAGGGCCAGAAGTCGGTCACCTCGCTCTGCTCGCCGGTCTTGGCGTCCTTGCGGGTCGAGGTGTGGTTGGGCTCGGTGGCGAAGCGGGGCTCGATGGCGGCCAGCTCGGAGATCTCGGGGATCCGCCACGGCTCCGAGCCGTTGGCCAGCATCCCGTCGGAGAGCAGCATCACCGGGGTGCGGTAGGTGATCGCGATCCGGCACGCCTCGAGCGCGGCGTCGAAGCAGTCGCCGGGCGACTGCGGGGCGATCACCGGCAGCGGCGACTCGCCGTTGCGGCCGAACATCGCCTGCAGCAGGTCGGCCTGCTCGGTCTTGGTGGGCAGACCCGTGGAGGGGCCGCCGCGCTGCACGTCGACGACGACCAGCGGCAGCTCGGTCATCACGGCCAGGCCGATCGCCTCGGACTTCAGGGCCACGCCCGGGCCCGAGGTGGTGGTCACCCCGAGGTGACCGGCGAACGAGGCGCCGATGGCGGAGCCGACGCCGGCGATCTCGTCCTCGGCCTGGAAGGTGGTGACGCCGAAGGACTTGTGCTTGCTCAGCTCGTGGAGGATGTCGGAGGCCGGGGTGATCGGGTAGGAGCCCAGGAAGACCGGCAGGCCGGACTGGACGCCGCCGGCCACCAGGCCGTAGGCCAGGGCCAGGTTGCCGGTGATGTTGCGGTAGGTGCCCGGAGCCATCGTGGCCGGCTTGATCTCGTAGGAGACCGCGAACGCCTCGGTGGTCTCGCCGAAGTTCCAGCCCGCCTTGAAGGCGGTGATGTTGGCGTCGCGGATGTCGGGGACCTTGGCGAACCGCCGCGAGAGGAACTCGACCGTGGTCTCGGTGGGGCGGCCGTACATCCACGACAGCAGGCCGAGGGCGAACATGTTCTTGGCGCGGGCGGCGTCCTTGCGGGAGAGGCCGAACTCCTTGACCGCCTCGACCGTCATGCCGGTCAGGTCGAGGGGGTGGACGGAGAACTCCGCGAGCGAGTCGTCGTCCAGCGGGGAGCCGACGTAGCCCGCCTTGGTCAGGTTGCGACCGGTGAAGTCGTGGGTGTCGACGATGATCGTCGCGCCCTTCGGCAGGTCGCCCAGGTTGGCGCGCAGGGCGGCGGGGTTCATCGCCACCAGCACGTCGGGGCGGTCGCCCGGGGTGAGGATGTCGTGGTCGGCGAAGTGGACCTGGAAGGACGAGACGCCCGGGAGGGTGCCCTGGGGGGCGCGGATCTCGGCGGGGAAGTTGGGGAACGTCGCCAGGTCGTTGCCGAAGGCGGCCGACTCCTGGGTGAACCGGTCACCGGTGAGCTGCATGCCGTCACCGGAGTCGCCGGCGAACCGGATGATGACGCGGTCCAGCTGCTTGACCTGCTTGGTCACTGCGGGCCTTCCTTCTGCATCTGCTGTGTGCCCTTGCGTGCGGGGGGGCGGAGGTGGGGTTGCCTCCGCATGCACGCGCCCCCGGGGGGAGGCGCGCGGATTCAACACTAACCCCGAGGCAAGCCGCGCGTCGTCGCGTCTTGAAGTCCCCCACGCGCAGAGATGTGACGCCCGACACGTGACAGGTAATGTCTCATATGCTGAGTAAGACACTAAAGTGCAGTACCTTACTCCTCAAACACCAGTTCACGCCGCCGCGAGGCGGCCGCCAGAGGGAGCAGCAACATGAGGTCGAGCACCAAGGGTCGAGGCATCGCCGCAGCAGGCATCGGGCTGGCCATGCTGGCGCTGAGCGCCTGCGGCGGCGGGTCGGACGCCGCCGATGGGGACGACAAGACGCTCAGCATCGTCGGGTTCGCCGTTCCCGAGGCGGCCAACAAGGCCATCGGCGAGGAGTTCGTCAAGACCGACGCCGGCAAGGGCTACCGGTTCAAGACGTCGTACGGCGCCTCGGGCGACCAGAGCCGCGCCGTCGAGGCCGGCCTCGACGCCGACTACGTCCACTTCTCGGTGGCCAGCGACGTGACCCGCCTGGTCGACGCCGGTCTCGTCGCCGACGACTGGGACGCGGGGGAGAACAAGGGTGTCGTCTCCCGCTCCGTGGTCGTCTTCGGCGTCCGCGACGGCAACCCCAAGGGCATCGAGGACTGGGACGACCTGATCAAGCCCGGCGTCGAGATCGTGACGCCCAACCCGGCCTCCTCGGGGGCGGCCCGGTGGAACGCGCTCGCGGCCTACGGACAGGTCATCCGCAAGGGCGGCACCGAGCAGGAGGCCACGGAGTACGTCGACAAGTTCTTCGCCAACGTCGTCTCCCTGCCCGGCAGCGGCCGGGACGCCACCACCGCCTTCCTCGGCGGCAGCGGCGACGTGCTGATGGCCTACGAGAACGAGGCGATCCTGGCCGCGCAGAACGGCGAGGAGTTCGAGTACATCATCCCGGAGACCACCCTGCTGATCGAGAACCCGGGCGCCATCCTGACCGAGGCCGACCCGGCGGCGGAGGACTGGCTGGAGTTCGTCCTCAGCGACGAGGGCCAGCGGCAGTTCGCCCTCACCGGCTTCCGCCCGATCCGCGACGACGTCGACTACGGCGGCACCGTCGAGGGTGCCAAGGACCCGTCCGACCCGTTCCCGGTCGTCCCCGACCTGATGACGGTGGCCGAGGACTTCGGCAGCTGGGACGACCTCTCCACCAAGTTCTTCGACGAGGAGGACGGCCTTGTCACCAAGGCCATCGCCGCGTCGGGCAAGGGCGAATGACCACTCCATGACGAGTGTCTCCATCGAGGCCGCTGGCCGGTCGGCGCGCAGGCGCCGGCCGGCCCTCGGCACGAACCTGACCGCCACGTCCGGCGTCGGCCTGGGCGTGGCCATGATCTGGTTCAGCCTGCTCGTCCTCATCCCTCTGTGCGCCGTGGTGGTGACCGCGGCCGAGGGCGGCTGGGGAGCGTTCTGGACCACGATCACCAACGAGCAGACGTCGGCCGCCATCAAGCTGACCGTCTCCCAGGCGGCCCTGGTCACCCTGGTCAACGTCGTCATGGGCACGCTGATCGCGTGGGTGCTGGTGCGCGACCACTTCTGGGGCAAGGGCGCCCTGGAGATCCTGATCGACATCCCCTTCGCGCTGCCCACCATCGTCGCGGGCCTGGTGCTCCTCTCGCTCTACGGTCGCGACAGCCCGTTGGGGTTCGACGTGGTCAACACCCGGGCCAGCGTCTTCCTGGCCTTCCTCTTCGTCACCCTGCCGTTCGTCGTCCGGATGGTGCAGCCGGTGCTCGCCGAGCTCGAGAAGGACGTCGAGGAGGCGGCCGCCTCCCTCGGGGCCAGCAGGATCACCACGTTCCGCCGGGTCATCCTGCCCAGCCTGGTGCCGGCGATCGCCGCCGGCGCGGCGCTCTCCTTCGCCCGCGGGGTCAGCGAGTACGGCTCGCTGGTCCTCCTCTCCGGCAACCTGCCCTTCAAGACCGAGGTCACCTCGGTGCGCATCCTCGGCAGCATCGAGAACGACAACGTCGCCGCGGCCGCGGCCACCGCCACCGTCCTGCTGATGATCTCGCTGACCGTGATCGTGCTGCTCGACGTGATCCAGAGGAAGGTGTCCAAGCGTGGTTAAGTACGTGCTCCGGCTCGTGGTCGTCGCCTACCTGTTCCTGCTGGTGGCGTGGCCGGTCTCGTTGGTCGCGATCAACACCTTCGACGGCGGGCCCACCGCGCTGGTCGAGGTGCTGCAGGACCCGGACGTCCAGGTGGCGCTGCGGCTCACCGTGGTCGCGGCCCTCACCGCGGTCCTCATCAACACCCTCTTCGGGGTCGGGATGTCCCTGCTGCTGGTCCGCTACACCTTCCCCGGGAAGCGGATCCTCAGCGCCCTGATCGACCTGCCCCTCTCGGTCTCGCCGATCGTGGTCGGCCTCGCGCTGGTCCTGGTCTACGGCGGCCAGGGCGGCTGGTTCGGCCCCTCCCTGGAGTCGGCGGGGTTCCAGGTCATCTTCTCCACCCCCGGCATCATCATGGCCACCGCCTTCGTCGCGCTGCCCCTGGTGATCAGGGAGGTGGTGCCGACCCTGGAGGAGATCGGCATCGAGCAGGAGCAGGCCGCCACCAGCCTGGGCGCCAGCGCCTGGCAGACCTTCTGGCGGATCACCCTGCCCGGCATCAAGTGGGCGGTCGTCTACGGCGTGGTGCTCTCACTGGCCCGGTCGCTCGGCGAGTTCGGCGCCGTCAAGGTCGTCTCCGGCAACGTGCTGGGGGAGACCCGCACCGCCACCCTCGTGGTGGAGGAGAAGTACCTCAACTTCGACCAGCAGGGGGCGTACGCGATGGCCTTCCTCCTCGCCATGGTCTCGGTCCTGTGCATCGTCATCGTCGCCATCCTCCGTCCCAGCAACGAGAAGTCAGCAAAGAAAGGCGCACGCGCATGAGCATCGAGGTCAAGGGTCTGCACAAGAAGTTCGGTGACTTCGTCGCGCTGCAGGACGTCAACGTCTCCATCCCCACCGGCCAGCTCACCGCGCTGCTGGGCCCCAGCGGCGGCGGCAAGTCCACCCTGCTGCGGATCATCGCGGGCCTGGAGAGCGCCGACTCCGGCACCATCGAGATCGAGGGCGTGGACGCCACCCGGCTCTCGCCGCAGAAGCGCAACGTGGGCTTCGTCTTCCAGCACTACGCGGCGTTCAAGCACATGAGCGTGGCCAAGAACGTCGCCTTCGGGCTGGAGATCCGCAAGCGGCCCAAGGACGAGGTCAGGCGCCGGGTCGAGGAGCTGCTCGAGCTGGTCCACCTCTCCCAGTTCGGCCACCGGCTGCCCTCGCAGCTCTCCGGCGGCCAGCGCCAGCGGATGGCGCTCGCCCGCGCGCTCGCGGTAGAGCCGACGGTGCTGCTGCTCGACGAGCCGTTCGGCGCCCTGGACGCCAAGGTCCGCAAGGAGCTGCGCGACTGGCTGCGGCGTCTGCACGACGAGGTGCACGTGACCACGGTCTTCGTCACCCACGACCAGGAGGAGGCGCTGGAGGTCTCCGACCAGATCGTGGTGATCAACGAGGGACGGGTCGAGCAGATCGGCACCCCCGACCAGCTCTACGACGAGCCGGCCAGCGACTTCGTGATGAGCTTCCTCGGCGACGTGACCACGCTGGGCGGGCACGCCATCCGCCCGCACGACATCGACGTCGCGGTCTCCCCGCAGGTGGCCGGCGTGGTCGAGGGCACGGTGGCCCGGGTGCTGCGGATCGGCTTCGAGGTGCGGCTGACCGTGCACACCCTGGACGGCGAGGAGGTCACCGTGCAGCTGACCCGCACCCACGCCCGCTCGCTGGGCCTGGTCGAGGGCGCCACGGTCTGGCTGAGCCCGGCCGAGGGCGCGACCGTGATGCCGCCGCGCCAGGTTGCCCTCTCCTAGTCAGGGCGGGGCGCCGGCGGGCACGCGGCGAGGGGTTCTCGGGCGTGTTCTTCGTCACGTGTGATCCGCCGGCGCAAGATGTCTAGTCCACGATCCCCTGAGCGGTCGCCAGATGGACCCACGTGGCATGTGCGTGCTATTCGCGCGGAATGAAGAGGAACGCCGTGCGGCGCATTTCTCTTGAATTCTGAATCAGCGTGGGCAAGTTTCCTTTTCCACTATTCCTCGTGGGCTGGCGCCGCCGTGGTGATGGGGGTGTGGGGTCTGTGCGCCTGGAGCCTCACGGTGCCGCAACAGCACCGACTCGTCTCCCTGGCCCCGGGAGTGCCCCCGTGGCGACCGCCGGCGCTCAGCTGCGGTGGACCTCGCGTTCGAATTCGATGAAGGACCCCACCATCGCGGCGTAGATCCGCCCCACGAGCGCGCCAGACCCGCCCGACTCCTCGGCCCGGCTCGCCGCACGCTCGACGACCGCTGCGGCGCGGGCGGGCGCGCGCACGGCCGCGTCGTCGGTCTTGAAGTCCGAGGCCCGGGCCACCAGGTGCTGGCGCGCCACGAGGAGACCCACCAGCCGGCTGTCGAGCTCGTCGATGGCCAGCCGCACGGCGGCCAGGTCTGGCAGGTCCGCCGGGTGCGGCTGGTCGGCGGGGGGAGGTGCGGGGCTCTCGGTCACGACGCCCCTGCCCTCAGCGGTAGTTGGTGAACTGGACCGCGAAGTCCAGGTCCTGGGACTTCACCAGCTGCTGCACGGCCTGCAGGTCGTCGCGCTTCTTGGAGGAGACGCGCAGCTCGTCGCCCTGGATCTGCGCCTTGACGCCCTTGGGGCCCTCGTCGCGGATGAGCTTGGAGATCTTCTTGGCGTCCTCGGAGGTGATCCCCTCCTTGAGGGTGATCGAGATCTTCGACTGCTGGCCCGAGGGGCGCGGCTCGGAGGCGTCGAGGATCTTCAGCGACTGCTGACGCTTGATCAGCTTGTCCTTGAAGACGTCGAGGACGGCGGTGGCGCGGTCGTCGGCCGAGGCGGTGATCTCGATGGCGTGCTCGCCCTGCCACTCGATGGTGGCGCCGGTGCCCTTGAAGTCGAACCGGGTGGCGACCTCGCGGGCGGTCTGGCCCAGCGCGTTGTCGACCTCCTGGCGGTCCAGCTTGCTCACGATGTCGAACGACGAGTCGGCCATGTTCTCTCCTGTGCTGGCTGGTGGCGTGCTGGCGCCGCGCTGGGGTCGGGGACCTGATTTGTCCCTGCACGCGGTGCTTGGGCTATTCTTCCTTCTCGTCGGCCAGGGGTTCAAACGGACTCCGGGTCGACGGTGTGAGGCAGGTTGCCCGAGCGGCCAATGGGAGCGGACTGTAAATCCGTCGGCTTACGCCTTCGAAGGTTCGAATCCTTCACCTGCCACATCCACAGACGCTGGCCCCCGCCTGACGGCGGGGGCCAGCGGCGTTTCCGGGGATGCGTCAGCCATGGCTAATTCATGCACATCATTGCTATGGTGTGGGCCACGGGAGCCCCGGCCGGGACCCGTGGAGACTACGCAGATTGGGAGATCACCATGGGACGCTTCGACGGCAAGACGGCCTTCATCACCGGCGGGGCGCGCGGCCAGGGCCGCTCGCACGCCATGCGCCTGGCGAGCGAGGGTGCGAACGTCGCCATCATGGACATCGCGGCCCAGATCGACACCGTCGCCTACCCGCTCTCGACGCCCGACGACCTCGCCGAGACCGAGCGCGCGCTCAAGGACCTCGGTGCCGAGGTGCTGACGATCCAGGGCGACGTGCGCGACCAGGCGGCCGTCGAGGCCGCGGTCGCCGCCGCGGAGGAGCGGTTCGGCGGGATCGACATCGTTCTCGCCAACGCCGGGATCATGGCCAGCTACGGCGACCGGAAGAACGACATCCAGGCGTGGCACGACTCGGTCGCCACGATGCTGAACGGCGTCTACTTCCTGCTCCGCGCGGTCACCCCGGGCCTGATCGAGCGTGGGCGCGGCGGTGCCATCTGCATCACCGGGTCGACCTCCAGCTTCATCGGGGTCGCCTACAAGGAGGAGATGCTCAACCCCGGCCAGATGGGCTACGGCGCGGCCAAGACCGGGGTCCTGTCCTTGATGAGGAACTTCGCCATGGTGCTCGGCAAGCACGGCGTCCGGGTCAACACCGTGATCCCCGCCGGCGTCTCCACGAAGATGATCGTCAACGACTTCTTCAGCTCCGACCTCTCCGGCGACGCCCCCGGCGGGTGGATGGCCAACGTGATGGAGCGGGGTCCCGTCGAGCCCGAGGAGATCACCCACGCCGTGGCGTGGCTCTGCTCCGACGAGGCGCGCTTCGTCACCGGGCAGACCCTGGCGGTCGACATGGGCACCCTCCTGCTCTGAGGCCCGGGTGGGGCAGACTCGCGGCATGCCCCCCGAGCAGCTCCACCGGATAGGACGGCGGCGGGCCTGGAGCATCTGGCTGGTCGCCATGGCGGTCTACGTCCTGGCGATCTTCCACCGCAGCTCGCTGGGAGTGGCCGGGCTGCTGGCCTCCGAGCGGTTCGGCATCACCGCGACCGAGCTGGCGTTCTTCACCGTCCTCCAGCTCGTCGTCTACGCCGCGATGCAGGTCCCGGTCGGGGTGCTGCTGGACCGCTACGGCTCCCGCGCGCTGCTGCTCGGCGGGCTCGCGCTGATGACGCTGGCGCAGCTCGTCTTCGCCTTCGCCACCTCCTTCGGGGTGGCGGTGCTGGCCCGCGCCCTGCTCGGGGCCGGCGACGCCATGATCTTCGTCAGCGTGATCCGGCTGGTCGCCGTCTGGTTCCTGGTCCGGCAGGCGCCGATGGTCACCCAGGTGACCGGGTGGGGAGGCCAGCTCGGGGCGGTGGTCGCGGCCGCCCCGCTGACCCTGCTGCTGGAGCACCTCGGCTGGACCCGGACGTTCGCGGCCGCCTCCAGCCTCGGGGTGGTGCTGCTGGTCGCCGTCGCGCTGCTGGTCAAGGACACGCCCTACCGCTCCGAGGGGGTGGTCCGGGTGAAGTTCCGCGCGCTCGCCTCGTCGGTGCGCACCGTCTGGGGCAACCCCGGCACCCGGCTGGGCATGTGGACCCACTTCACCGCGCAGTTCTCCGGGACCGTCTTCGCGTTGCTGTGGGGCTTCCCGTTCCTGGTCCGCGGCCAGGGCTGGTCCGAGGTCGCCGCCGGCACCCTGATGATGCTGATGACCGGCTGGGTGGTGGTCAGCGGCCTGCTGCTGGGCGCCGCGGTCGCGCGCTGGCCCTGGTACCGGTCGTGGCTGGTCCTCGGCATCGTCGCGGCGATGGCACTGGCCTGGGGCGCGGTGCTGCTGCACCCCGGGCCGTCGCCCGCCTGGTTGCTGGTGGTGATGGCCTTCGCGACGGCCAGCGGGGGTCCGGCGTCGATGATCGGCTTCGACCTGGCCCGCACCTTCACCCCGGTGCGGGCCCTGGGCCGGGCCAACGGGATCGTCAACGTCGGCGGCTTCGTGGCCAGCCTGCTGACCATGGCGGTGATCGGGGTGGTCCTCGACCTGCGCGAGCCCGGCGGCATGGGCGCCTACGACCTGGACGACTTCCGGTGGGCGATGGCCACCCAGTACCTCTTCTGGGCCTTCGGGGCCTGCCAGGTGCTGCGGTTCCGGCGCCGGGCGGTGACCCACCTGCAGCGCGTGCACCCCGGCGCGGTGGCGCAGATGAAGGCCGGTCGCCCCTTCGTCCATCCCGGGGTGGGCGACGACGGCGTCTAGGGCGTGACAGGTGTCATGCCCCGCCCGTGCGTTCCGGCGACCCCTCCATGACGCCCGACACTGGTGAGCCCCCCGGACCCGGGAGACGGTGGAGCCATGAACCAGACGACACAGGCAGCGCTGGAGGTCCGCGGGCTGCGCCGGACCTACGGCACCGGCGACGACGCCTTCGAGGCGGTCCGCGGCATCGACCTCACCGTGCCGGCCGGCAGCATCCACGCACTGCTGGGGGTCAACGGGGCGGGCAAGACCTCGGCGCTGGAGGTGATCGAGGGGCTCTCGCCCGCCAGCGCCGGTGAGGTCCGGGTGCTCGGTCTCGACCCGGTCGCCGACCGCGCCGAGGTGCGTCGCCGTACCGGGGTGCTGCTGCAGCGCAGCGGGTTCGTCGGCGACCTGACGGTCCGCGAGACGCTCACCATGTGGGCGGCGACCGTCACCGGCGCCCGCCCGGTCGAGGAGTCGATGGAGATGCTCGACCTCACCCGGCACGCCGACTCGCGGATGCGCGCCCTCTCGGGCGGCGAGCACCGCCGGGTCGACCTGGCGTGCACCCTCACCGGGCACCCCGAGCTGGTGATGCTCGACGAGCCGACCACCGGGCTGGACCCGGAGAGCCGCCGCGCCGTCTGGGAGCTGGTACGCCGGCTCCGCGACGAGGGGGCCACCGTGGTGCTGACCACCCACTACCTGGAGGAGGCCGAGGCGCTCGCCGACCACGTCTCGATCATGCGAGCCGGCGAGATCGTGCGGGCCGGCACCCTTCCCGAGATCGTCGCCGGGCACCCGGCCGAGATCTCCTTCCGCACCCCGAGCCAGCCGCTCATGGTCCCCGACGGCGTCGAGGAGTCCCGCGACGGCGACCGCACCGTGCTGCGGACCGCGGAGCTCCAGCCGGCGCTGACCCGGCTGCTCCTCGACGCCCGCGACCGCGGCGTCACCCTCGACCTGCTGGAGGCCCGCACCGCGACGCTCGAGTCGGTCTTCCTCGCCCTCGCCTCCGATCCCACCTCCGACCTGCAGGGAGCCACCCGATGAGCACCGCGACCCAGATCCCCGCCGTCTCGCGCACCCTGGGCCTGGCCCGCTTCAACGCGATCCTGATGATCCGCAACCGGACCACGATGCTCTACGCCTTCCTGGTCCCGCTGGTCCCGCTGGGGCTGCTCTTCCTCGCCCCGGAGCCGGACCCGATGGCCGGCACCGCCACCATCGGCATCGCACTGCTGATGGCGCTGCTCTTCCCGGGCTACTACAACCTGCTCTCCATGTTCGTGACCCGGCGCGACGAGCTGGTGCTCAAGCGGCTCCGGACCGGGGAGACCCGCGACGTCGAGCTGGTCGCCTCGATGGCGATGCCGGGCGCCGTGCTGACCCTGGTGGTGACGGCGCTGACCGTGCCCATCGCCGCGCTCGCGGGCTTCGACCTGCCGGCCAACCCCCTTCTGCTCCTGCTCGGCGTCGCGCTGGCGATCGTCACCTTCGCCGCCCTGGCGCTCTGGACCGCCGCCTGGACCAGGACCGCGGAGTCGGCCCAGCTGACCAGCGGCCCGGTGATGATCATCGCGATGGCCGGCTTCATGGGCCCCGCCGTCCCCGACAGCGTCGCGCGCTACCTGGACCTGCTGCCCGGTGCTGCGGTCAACGAGCTCATCCGCGCCGGCTGGTTCGGGCTGGCCCGGGGCTCCGACGAGCAGGTCGTCGGCTTCTGGCAGACCTGGGTGGAGGCCGCCCCGGGGATGGCCATCCTCCTCGGCTGGACCCTGCTGGCCCTGGCCCTGGCGGTCCGGTCGATGCGGTGGGAGCCACGTGGCTGACCCGCTCCTAGGATCAGCGGCGATGAGCCCGCCCGGAGAGTCCATGCAGCGCGGTCTGCGCATGCCCCGGCCCGCCCGCGGACAGCTCAGGTTGCCGGGGTGGACCGGGCGCGGCGACGTGGAGCGGGTCGACCTCTACACCCGCGGCTCGCTGCACGTGCTCTTCTGGTTCACCATCGCGATGATCACCCTCAACTCGGTGGCGATGCTCTCCACCTCGTTCGACCGGGCCGCGGCGGTGCTCGCGGCCCTGGCGGTCGCCGTGCCCGCCGTCCGGGTGCTGAAGGCGGCCTTCGTCCTGTATCCCGCCTCGGGGCCGATCCCGTGGCGCCTGCTGGCCCCGGTGCTGCTGCTGAGCGTGCCGGTGCTGGCCTGGCTGCTCACCCTGGAGGGCGACACCGGCGTCTCCCCGGCGCTGGTGCTGGTCGGCACCCTCGCCTGGACGTTGGGTGGGCTGCGGGACCGCCGGGTGATCTGGGTGCTGACGGCGTTCGGCGCCCTGGTGCTCGGCGTGGTGGGGGGACACCCGGCGATGGCGGTCTACGGGGCGGTCGTGGCCGCCTTCTTCGCCTTCACCGTGCAGAGCTCGCTGTGGCTGCTCGGAGTCGTGGTCGAGCTCGACCACGCCCGCAGCTCCGAGGCGGCCCTGGCGGTCGCCGAGGAGCGGCTCCGCTTCTCCCGTGACGTGCACGACGTGATGGGCCGCCACCTGTCGACCATCGCGGTGCAGGCCGAGCTGGCCGCCACCCTCGCCGAGCGCGGCGACGCCCGGGCGCCGGAGCTGGTGCGCGAGGTGCGGAGCACCGCCCACGAGGCGCTGCGCGAGGCCCGCCAGCTGGCCCGCGGCTACCGGCCCCTCGACCTGGCCCAGGAGCTCGAGGGGGCGGTCGCACTGCTCGCCTCGGCGGGGATCGAGGCCACGGGCGACCTCGACGGGCTGCCTGAGGCGTGGCACCCCCCGGTCGCCCGGCTGGTGCGCGAGGCGGTCACCAACGTGCTGCGCCACTCGCAGGCGAGCCGGGTACGCATCGGGTACGACGGCGCCGTGGTGGAGGTGCGCAACGACGGCCTGCCGGCCCGGGCTGCGGAGCGTCCCGGCGGGGGCGACGGCACCGGGCTGGCCACGCTGGTCGCCGAGACGGCGGCGCTGGGTGCGCGGCTGACCCACGAGGTGGAGGGCGAGGAGTTCGTGGTGCGCCTGCGGCTGCGCGCCGACGGCAGGGACGGCGAGGGACGATGACCGAGGACCGACCGATCCGGGTGCTGCTCGCCGACGACGAGAACCTGATCCGCAGTGCGCTGGCGCAGATGCTCGACCTCGAGGACGACCTCGAGGTGGTCGCCGAGGCGGCCGGCGGCGAGGAGGCCGTGGCGGCGGCGCGGGCGCACCAGCCCGACGTGGCCGTCCTGGACCTGCAGATGCCCGACCTCGACGGGATCGAGACGGCGGCCCGGATCGCGGAGGTCGCCCCCGGCTGCGCCTGCATGATCGTCACCAGCCACGGCCGGCCCGGCTACCTCAAGCGGGCCCTGGCCGGCGGCGTCCGCGGCTTCCTGCCCAAGACGACGTCGGCGGCCACCCTGGCGCGGGTGGTGCGGATCGTGCAGGCGGGCGGCCGTCACGTCGACCCCGAGCTGGCCGCCGAGGCGATCGCCGCCGGGGACTCCCCGCTCACCCCGCGCGAGGCCGACGTGCTGGAGGCCGCGGCCGACGCCGCCCCGGTGGAGGAGATCGCGCGGCGCGTCCACCTCTCCGCCGGGACGGTGCGCAACCACATCTCCAACGCGGTCACCAAGCTGGGCGCCGCCAACCGCCACGAGGCGGTGGCCACCGCACGACGGATGGGCTGGATCTGACTCTGCTTGGATGGTGCTGCCGCACGCAGGGCGCGTCGGCACGAGGGGGGGACGAGATGGTCTGGTTGGCAGTGGGGCTCGGGGTCGTGGCGGTAGGAGCGGCGGTCGTCGCCCACCTGGCCCGCCGGCAACGGCGCGAGCTGCTCGGCAACGAGACGTTGGCGGCCGCGGAGCTGCGGCAGCTGCACGCCGCGGCGAAGGAGGCCGCCGGGCCTGACGCGTTCCGTCAGGCGGTCGAGCTCAAGGGCCGCAGCGCGGCGCACGTCGACGGCCTGCTCACCTCCGAGCTCACCTCGACCCCCTGCGTCTGGTACCGGCAGAGGGTCACGCGCAAGTACGAGGAGGTGCGCCGCGACTCCGACGGCGACCGCACCACGGTGCAGCGCGAGGAGGTGATGAGCGACAACCACTCCGACAAGGCCTTCTTCGTGGTGGACGAGACCGGCCGGATCCCGGTGGTGCCGGGCAAGGACGTGCAGGGCGCCCGGAAGGTGCTCAGCGAGTTCCGGCAGGCCGAGCGCGGCGCCGGCTCCTCGAAGCTGGAGCTCGGCTCGCTCAAGCTCAGCCTGCCGACCGGCGGCGGCCGGGGCGGGACGCTGGGCTACGAGTACGAGGAGTGGGTGCTGCCCGAGGGTGTGCAGCTCTTCGTCTGCGGCGAGGCCGTGGACCGCGGGGGCAGGCTCACGGTGCGCGAGCCGCAGGGCAAGGGCTCCCTGCTGATCACCACGAAGTCCGAGGAGGAGCTGCTGGAGGGCGCCCAGAGGCGCTACCAGATCGCCGTCGCGACCAGCGTGGTGGCCGGGATCGCCGCCGTGGTGGCCGCGGTCGTGGCGGCCGTCTCCGCTCTCGCCTGAGCCGGCTGGGCCGGCTGAGCCGCCCTACTCGTCCACCGGCTCGCCGGTGGGGTCCGGCGCGGCCTCGTCCTCGAGCAGGTGGCCGCCGAGCGGGTCGGCGTGCCACTCCACCAGGCGCCACCCCCGGGTGGGGTGCCCTTCCACGGTGACCAGGCCGGTGTTGTGCAGGGGGCTGGTCGCCTCGGGGGTGCCGGCGACCTCGGGCACCCGGGCGGCGACCCAGGTCCGGATGGCCGCGCCGTGGCTGACGACCAGCGCGGTGCGGGCGCCGCTCTGCGCGACCCGGGCGACGTCGGCGTCGTAGCGCTCCAGGAACTCCTCGCCGGTCTCGCCGCCGGGCATCCGGGCGCCGAGCTCGCCGTGCACCCAGCGGTGGACGGTGGTGAGGTAGCCGTGGACGGAGTCGCGGTCGGTCGCCATCTCGTAGCGGCCGGCGGAGATCTCGTGGAGCCCCGGCAGCACGCGCTGTGGCAGGTGGACGCTCTCGACCAGCGGCTGGGCCGTCTGCTGGGTCCGCACCAGCCGGGAGACGAAGACGCCCTCGACCCCGGCGTCGCCGAGGACCCGCGCGGCCGCCGCGGCCTGCGCGCGCCCTCGGCCGGTGAGGTCGAGCCCCGGCTCGCCGGTGTCCAGCGCCCCGGCCACGTTGGCGTGGGTCTGGCCGTGCCGCAGCAGCAGGAGACGCAGGGAGGGGACCGCCATCCCTCAGACCTCGGCCGCCGGGGTCGGAGCGTCGAGACGGGCGAGCACCCGGAAGGCGTTGCCCGGCTGGTCCAGGCCCTCGCGCCAGGCCGAGAGCTGGGCCACCGCCGCGGCGACGGCGCCGACCGGCAGGGCCGCGGCAACGACCGCGGCGCGCGCCAGGCGCTGGGCGCGGGTGGGCCGGGGCAGCCACGGCATCCACGGTCGCGGCACCACCTGGCCGGCGGCGAACCAGACGGCTGGGAGGACGTCGATGCCTCGTGTGGACGGCTCGCGGTAGCGGTCGAGCACGGTGAACCCCCGCTGCTCCAGGGCCTGCTCGAGGCGCGCCATGGAGAGGAAGTGCTGGTGCTGGGGCTGGAGCCAGGGCATCCAGTAGGGCCCTAGCAGGCGCCCGGAGGCGCAGTCGGGGTCGGGCACCTCCACCATCAGCAGGCCATCGGGCTTGAGCGCCGTGACCGCCGCGTCGAGCTCGGCGAGCGGCTCGCGGGTGTGCTCGAGGTAGTGCAGCATGCTGACCACGTCGAACTGGCCGGCCAGGTCGTCGGCCACGTCGGGGAAGAACCCGCGGTGCGCCCGGTCCACCCAGCCGCGGAGCGCGGCGTCGTCGATGGCCTGGCTCTGCTCGACCCCCTCGAAGGAGGTGGTGGGGAACCGCTCCTTGGCGATCAGGCAGAAGTGGGCGTGCCCGCTGCCCACGTCGAGCCAGCGGTCGGGCGCGGCCGTGGCGTGCGCCGCGACCATGCCGACCCGCCCGGCGTAGGCGTCGTCGGAGGAGGCGAAGACCTTCTCCATCTCCGCGCCCGCGAACCCGTCGTAGTAGTCGCGGTAGTAGAAGTCCAGCCCGTCGGGGCTCAGGCGCGGGTTCTGGAAGACGTGCCCGCAGGTGGCGCACTCGTCGAGGGTGAAGGTCCCCGGCTTGTGCTGGATCATGTCGGGCGAGGTGACGCGCGGCGCCACGTCGGGGGAGCCGCACCACCGGCACGAGTCGACCCGCTCCTCGAAGAACCGCTCGGTCCCGCGCTCGAGCTCCTTGGCATAGAGCGGTCGCAGCTCGTCGGAGAGGCGGACCGTGGGGGGCGGCGGCGCCGGCGCCCGCATCAGGGCGACCGAGCGACGCGCCTCGTGGAGCCACCTCCCGGCGCGACCGGCGGTGCGGCCGCGGCCGACCAGCCGCGGCTGGAGCTGGTGGACCAGGAGAGCCGGGAGACCTACGCCGGGCGCCACCACGGCAGCGGCACCCACCGTGGCGAGCGCGGCGGCCGTCCACACCTGGTGGCTGGTGGCGTAGCGGTCGAGCACGGTGCGCAGCACCGTGAGCTCCTCGGAGGGCGACAGCGGGACCGACCGCTCCTCGGGTGCCACCGCGAAGTCGGTCGTGCGCGGGGCGAATCGCTTCACCTGCCGGCTGGCCTCGACGAGCTCGGCGGCGCTGAGGGGCCCGGTGGGCAGCTGCGCCCGCTCGGCCAGCTCGGCGCGGACCAGCAGGGCGTGCCCGGCACTGTGCCCCTCGCAGAGGGGGTCGTCCCGGAAGGTCCGGGTGTCGGCCTGGCGCAGCAGCCCGAGGACCCGGTCGGCCGCGAGGTCGCCGGGGACGAGGTCGACCGCGTCGAGCCCCTCCCGCTCCGCCCAGGCGACGGCCGCGGCCAGCGTCGACGGCCGCGGCTCCACGCCGTGGGCGGCGAGTCTCACCCAACCCTCGGGAGCGCCGGCGTCGCTGGGCGGCAGGGTGGCCAGGCCCTCGCCGCGGCCGCGCAGCCGCAGGCCGTTGAGCACCATCCCGGCGGCGGTGGCGGCGGTGATGGTCCGGGCGGCTCGGGTGAGGCTCTTGGGCATGACTGGTCCCTGACTCGTAGCGCTGGCTGTTCGGCGTCCCACCGCCTCGGCGGGTCCTGAGACCCTAGCGAGGTGGGGCCCCGGGCGGGAGGCGTTCCGAGTGCTGGCGGGTCACGCCCGGGCGGGGACGATCCGGCCGGCCACCTCGCCCAGGGTGATCCGTCCCCCGCCGGTCCCGGGCGCGGTGCAGCGGAGCACCACCTCGTCGCCGTCCTGGAGTGCGAGCCGTTCCTGGTCGCCCACGGCGACGGGCTCGCGCCACCCCCAGGTGAGCTCGAGCAGCGAGCCGAGCTGGTCGCGACGGCTGCCCGAGACCGTGCCCGAGGCGAAGAGGTCGCCGGGGGCCAGGGAGGCCCCGTTGACCGTCAGGTGGGCGAGCATCTGGGCCGGCGACCAGTACATGGCGGCGTACGGCGGCCGGCTGACGACGTGGTCGTTGACCACCACCTCGAGGGCGAGGTCGAGGCCGCGGGTCCGCCCGGGGGCCAGGTAGGGCAGCGGGGTCGGCTCCTGCCGGGGCAGGTCGGTCCAGGCGGCCGTCAGGGCCGCCAGCGGCGTCACCCAGGCCGAGACGCTGGTGGCGAAGCTCTTGCCGAGGAAGGGGCCGAGCGGGACGTACTCCCAGGCCTGGATGTCGCGGGCGCTCCAGTCGTTGAGCCCGACCACCCCGAAGACGTGGTCGGCGAAGGCGTCGGCGCTCACCCGCTCGCCGAGCGCGGTGCCGGTGCCGACCACGAAGCCGATCTCCGCCTCGAGGTCGAGGCGCGCGGTCGGCCCGAAGACGGGGGCGGGGTCCGAGGGGCTCTTGCGCTGACCCAGGGGCCGGATGATCTCGGTGCCGCTGACCACCACGGTGCCGGCCCGGCCGTGGTAGCCGACCGGCAGGTGCTTCCAGTTGGGCAGCAGCGGCTCGGCGTCGGGGCGGAAGATCCGCCCGACGTTCGAGGCGTGGTGCTCGGAGGCGTAGAAGTCGACGTAGTCGCGGGGCGCGAAGGGCAGGTGCAGCGTCACGTCGGCCAGTGGCAGCAGGTGCTCGGCGACCCGGTCCGGCTCGTCTCGGAGCAGCGCGGTCACCGCACCGCGGGCCGCCTCCCACGAGGCCCGGCCGGTGGCCAGGAAGGGGTTGAGGGAGTCCGCGCGCCAGTGCGGCTCCGGCAGCACGGCGGCGAGGTCGAGGACCCGGTCGCCGTACCGCACCCCCACCCGCGGTGCGGGGTCCTGCGCGGTGGAGAGGACGCCGTAGGGCAGGTGGTCGAGCCCGAAGCCGTCGTCGGTGGTGCTCACCCCAGCAGGCCCAGCGCGCGCAGGTCGGCCAGCGGCTCGGCGACCGAGCAGGAGCCGAACGAGGTGAACCAGCGCCGGGCGCCGGCGAGCGACTCCTCGGCGCGCAGCGCGTCGGCCAGCGCGGCCGGGTCCCGCTCGGCCAGGGTCGCGACCACCTCCTCCCGGGCGGCGCCGTCGAAGGCGCGGCGGGTCGCCAGCAGCACGTTGGCGAAGCCGTGCTGGTCGTCGTGGCGCACCGCCCGGTGCAGCCCGGCGGTGCACTTGAAGGGGGTCTCCCGGTCCAGGGCGGCGTCGATCCGCGCGGCGAGGTCGGCCTCGTCGGCGGGCAGCGAGCCGTCGGGGGCGCCGGTGCGGAGCTTGAGCCGCAGCTCGGCGGCGGCGAGCTCGTCGGCGGCCCGGAGCCAGGAGGCGCCCACCCGGCCGGGGACCTCCACGTGGACCGGGGTCTCCTCGTCGAGGACCCCCTCGCCCCGGGCGGCGTCGACCGCGGCCAGCACCCGCCGGGCGTTGCCCGCCAGGTCGTCGAGGTCGCGCAGCGCGATCTCGACCCCGGCGACGTCGAGGCCGGTACGGGTGGCCAGCGCCAGCGGGCCGGCGAGCTGGCCGGCACCCCCGGTGACCACGACGGAGAACCGCGCGTCCGCGTCGCGGGCCTCGGGCAGGTCGGTGTCGCGAAGCACGAAGGTGCCGACCAGGCCGGTGGCGCGGTGGGCCGGGTGCGCGGCGAGGGCCTCGCCCAGCGGGGCGTTCCCGGGCGGGAAGATCGCGGCGTCGTCGACGATCCCGGCCCAGGCGGGAGGCAGGGTCTCTGGCGTGGTGGCGGTCACGGGGTTACTCTAATCAAGCGATATGCGAACGCAAGTGTTCGATCAGCGAACAGGCGAGTCCATGGCAGGGAGGCGTGCGCGATGGCCCACTACCGGAGCGTGGGAGACGTCCCGCCCAAGCGGCACACCCAGCACCGTGACCCCGGCGGCGCCCTCTACCGCGAGGAGCTGATGGGGGAGGAGGGCTTCTCCTCCGACTCCTCGCTGCTCTACCACCGCGGCGTGCCGTCGGCGATCGTCGACAGCCGGGTCTGGGAGCTGCCCGACCAGACGCGCACCCCCCACCACCCGCTCAAGCCGCGCCACCTGCGGCTCCACTCCCTCTTCGACGCCCCGGGCGAGGGCGCCGGTGCCGACCCGGTCACCGGCCGGCGCCTGGTGCTGGGCAACAACGACGTGCGGATCGGCTACGTCGTCACCGGGGTGGAGCCGAGCCCGATCTACCGCAACGCGATCGGCGACGAGTGCGTCTTCGTGGAGTCCGGGAGCGGCGTCGTGGAGACCGTCTTCGGGGTGCTGCCCTACCGCAGCGGCGACTACGTGATCCTGCCTCGGGCCTGCGACCACCGCTGGGTGCCGGCGGAGCCGTCGCGGCTCTACGCGATCGAGGCCACCGGTCACATCCACCCGCCCAAGCGCTACCTCTCCCGCTTCGGGCAGCTCCTCGAGCACGCGCCGTACTGCGAGCGGGACCTGCGCGGGCCCACCGAGCCGCTGCTCGCCGAGGGCACCGACGTGGAGGTGCTGGTCAAGCACCGCACCTCGGCCGGCATCGTCGGCACCCGGCTCACCTGCGCCACCCACCCGTTCGACGTGGTCGGCTGGGACGGCTGCCTCTACCCCTGGACCCTCAACGTCGCCGACTTCGAGCCGATCACCGGCCGGGTGCACCAGCCGCCGCCGGTGCACCAGGTCTTCGAGGGCCACAACTTCGTGGTCTGCAACTTCGTGCCCCGCAAGGTCGACTACCACCCGCTGGCGGTCCCGGTTCCCTACTACCACTCCAACGTCGACTCCGACGAGGTGATGTTCTACGTCGCCGGCGACTACGAGGCGCGCAAGGGGTCGGGGATCGGCGTCGGGTCGATCAGCCTGCACCCGGGCGGCCACCCGCACGGCCCGCAGCCCAGCGCCATCGAGGCCTCGCTGGGCGCGGAGCGGTTCGAGGAGCTCGCCGTCATGGTCGACACCTTCGCGCCGCTCGAGCTCGGCGAGGGCGGGCTGGCGGTCGAGGACCCGGCCTACGCCTGGACGTGGGCGGGACGGGGCCCCGCCTGAGCCGTCCTGTCAGGATGGGAGGGTGCCCAGCCCCTCGGTCCTGTCGGTCTCGCGCGACGAGCTCCACCGTTTCAGCAAGCTGCCCTGCGCCGAGATCACCCTGGTCGCGGGGCTCGGCGTCGTGGGCGACGCGCACGCCGGGACCCTGGTGCAGCACCGCTCCCGGGTCCGGCGCGACCCGAACCAGCCCAACCTGCGGCAGGTGCACCTGGTGCACGCCGAGCTCTTCGCCGAGGTGGCCGAGGCCGGGCACGCCGTCGCCCCGGGGGATCTGGGGGAGAACGTCACCACCAGCGGCGTCCCGCTCCTGGATCTGCCCACCGGCACCCGGCTGGCGTTCGGCGACGCGGTGGTGCGGCTCACCGGCCTGCGCAACCCGTGCCGGCAGATCGACGCCTTCCAGCCCGGCCTGCTCAAGGCGGTGCTGCCGCACGGCGAGCGGCGGGCCGGCGTGATGGCGGTCGTCGAGCAGGGCGGCACGGTCCGCCCGGGCCAGCCGATCGAGGTCAGGCTGCCCGACGGCCCGCACGAGCCGCTGGAGCCGGTGTGAGCCGGCGCCGCCTGCTGCTGGCCGTCGACGCGCCGTCGCTGCTGCACCGCCACCACCACGCCCGCGCCCACTCCGACCTCCGCGACCGGAACGGGCGGCCGGCCTGGGCGCTGCACGGGATGCTGCGCCAGATCCTGGAGGCGATCGACGCCTTCGCGCCCGACGCGGTGATCTTCGGCCTCGACGACCGGACGACGTCCGTGCGCGAGTCGCTCTACCCCGACTACAAGGCGGGCCGGGCGGCCAAGGACCCGGCGCTGGTCGAGCAGCTCGAGCGCACCGGCGCCCTGCTGGACGCGCTCGGCCTGGCCGCGGTCACCCCGCCGGGGCTGGAGGCCGACGACGTCAACGCCTCCGCGGCGGCCTGGGCGGTGGCCCACGACTGGGACTGCGTGCTGGTCACCTCCGACCGCGACTCCTTCGCCCACATCAGCGACCACACCCGGGTGCTGCGACTGATCAACGGCGGGATGGCCGGCTCGCCGCTGCTCACCCCGCGGGCGCTGCGCGCGATGTACGGCGTCACCCCGGCGCAGTACCTGGAGTTCGCCGCCCTGCGCGGCGACGCCAGCGACAACCTGCCCGGCGTGACCGGGCTGGGGGAGAAGACGGTGCCGGTGCTGCTCTCCCAGATGGGCTCGATGCAGGCGGTCTGGGCCGACATCGACCACAGCGAGGGGCGCCACCTCGTCGCCACCTTGGACTCGTGGGCCGAGGAGACCGGCCAGCGCCGGCTCGGCGCCGGGCTGCTGAAGCGGCTCACGGCCCCCGGCGCCCGGGAGCGCTACGAGTTCAACCTCGCCCTGATGTCGGGTCGCGACGACCTCGACCTGGGGCTGACCCCGGACGTGCCGGGCACGCCGGGCCTCCTGCCGCTGGACCCGCTGCGGGTCTCCCGGGTGGTGGGGCACCTCAACGTGGAGTCCACCACCGCCCTGGCGCTGCGGGTGCTGACCGAGCCGCCCGCCTCGACCGGTCAGCTGGCGGGGTTCGCCGCCAGGTGAGCCAGCGCGCCGCGCTCGAAGCGGCGTACCTCGACCAGTCCGACCCGCTCGGGCCGCACGGCCGAGACCAGGGCCTCCACCTGCTCGGTGGTGCCCAGCTGGAGCACGGCGTGGCCGCCGTCGGCCAGGTGCCGGTCGACCAGCGCCAGGCACTGCGCGGCCACGTCCAGGCCGTCGGGCCCGCCGTCGATCGCCAGCTCGGGGTCGTCGGGGTAGCGGGTGATCTCGGCCCGGGGCACCCACGGCGGGTCCGCCAGGATCAGCGGGAACCGCTCGTCGGGTCGCAGCACCTGGTCCATGTAGCCCTGCCGGATCTGTGGTGCGAGCCCCGCCGTGGCGGCGTTGGCGGCCGCGAACTCGCACGCCGCGGGGTTGGCGTCGACCATCACCAGGTCGCGCCCGGTCAGCCTCTGCAGCACCAGCCCGATGTGCCCGGCGCCGCTGCACAGCTCCAGCGCCGGCCCGGCCGGCGCCCCGTCGGCGAGGGCGGCGAGCCACTCGGCCTGGGCGGCCGTCCACGGGCGCGGCTCGAGGACGCGGCTGTCCCAGGCGATCCGCAGGCCGCCGACCACGCTCTCCCTCACTGTCTCCATGGGCCCTGATCATGCCAACCCCCGCCCAGCGCATACTCGTGCGGTGACCCAGCCCTCGCTCGACCCCCGCAGTCGGCGGGCCCTGGTGGTGATCCCGGCCGTGCTGGCGATGCTCTCGATGATCGGCCCGTTCAGCATCGACACCCCGTTCCCGGCGTTCACCCAGATGCGCACCGACTTCGGCGTGGGCGCCCCGGAGATGCAGCTGGTGGTCACCGCCTACCTGGCGTCGTTCGCGGCGATGAGCATCTTCCACGGGCCGCTCTCCGACGCGGTGGGCCGCAAGCCGGTGATCATCGGCTCGCTCGCCGTCTACGTGGGCGCCTCGATCGGGGCCGCCTTCTCCCCGGACCTCGGGGTGCTGCTGGCCTTCCGGGTGCTGCAGGGGCTGAGCGCCGGCGGGGCCACCATCGTGAGCCGCACCGTGATCCGCGACCTCTTCGACGGCGCCCAGGCGCAGGTCCTGATGAGTCGCGTCGCGATGATCTTCGGCCTCGCCCCGGCCATCGCCCCGGTGGTCGGGGGAGTGGTGCTGCAGCTCGGTCCCTGGCCCTGGGTCTTCGCCTTCATGGCGGTGCTGGGGGTGGTGCTGGTCGCGGCGACCGCGTGGGTGCTCCCCGAGAGCCACCCCCCGTCGCGGCGGGTGCCGCTGCACCCGGCCTCGGTGCTGGGCGGGTTGGTCGAGGTGGCGCGACTGCCGGGGTTCCACCGGGTCGCGTGGGCGGCGACCTTCGCCTTCGGCGGCCAGTTCCTCTACATCGGCGGCGCCGCGCTCTTCGTGGTCGACCTGCTCGGGCTGGGCGAGCTCGACTTCTGGGTCTTCTTCGTGCCGATGATCGGCTCGATGGTCGTCGGCTCCTGGATCTCCGGACGCGCCGCCGGCCGGATCACCGGACGCCGCCTGGTCAGCGCCGGCTTCGTCGTCTCGGTGACCGGGGCGGTGGTCGGCGTGGCGTTCTCCCTGACACCGTGGTCCACCGACCTGCCGTGGGCGGTGGTCGGGCCGAGCATCCTCGCCCTGGGCAACGGGATGTCCTACCCGACGCTGCAGCTGATGCTGCTCGACCTCTTCCCCGAGCGTCGGGGCGCCGTCGTCTCCGGCAGCTCCTTCCTCACGCTCATGCTCAACGCGACCGTCGCGGTGCTGGTCACGCCGCTGATCGCGGTCTCGGCGCTGGGCTTCGCCGCCACCGCGCTGGTCATGGTCGTGCTCGGCCGGCTCTGCTGGTGGTGGCACTGCGCGGTCGAGGACCGCGACGCGCCCGTGCCGGCCGGCGCCGAGCCGATGGGGCCGGACGGACCTGCTGTGAGGCCTCAGCCGAGGGCGGGGTAGTCGGTGTAGCCCTCCGCGCCGCCGCCGTAGAAGGTCTCGGGCCGTTGCTCGTTGTGCGGGGCACCGGAGGCCAGACGCGCGGGCAGGTCGGGGTTGGCCAGGAAGGTCCGGCCGAAGGCGACCGCGTCGGCCCACCCGCCGGCCAGCACCCGCTCGGCCTTCGCCGCGTCGTAGGCCCCGGCGACCACCAGGGTGCCCGGGTACGCCGCGCGCAGCGCGTCGCGGTAGTCGTCGTCCAGGGCGGGGCCGCCGGCCCAGTCGGGCTCGGAGAGGTGCAGGTAGGCCAGGTCGCGCTCGGCCAGCGCCCGGGCCAGGACCAGGCCCTCGGCGCCGCCGTCGGGGTCCTCGAGCCCGTTGAACCGGCCGGTCGGCGAGATCCGGATGGCGACCCGGCCGGGGCCCGCCTCCGCGACGCAGGCGTCGACGACCTCGAGCACCAGGCGCATCCGGTTCTCCAGGGAGCCGCCGTAGGCGTCGGTGCGCCGGTTGCTCGCCGCGGAGAGGAACTGGTGGAGCAGGTAGCCGTGGGCGGCGTGGATCTCGACCAGGTCGAAGCCCGCCCGCCGCGCGTTCGCGGCTGCGCGCCGGTAGTCCTCGACCAGGCGCGGCAGCTCGTCGGTCTCCAGCGCCCGGGGGACCGGGACGTCGGCGCGCACGACCCGGCCCTGCTCGTCCTTGAGGCTGGTGCGGGCGCGCACCTCGATCGCCGAGGCCGAGACCGGGAGCGCGCCGTCGTGCAGCGACGGGTGGTCGACCAGACCGGTGTGCCACAGCTGGGCGGCGATCAGCCCGCCCTCCTCGTGCACCGCGTCGGTGACCCGCCGCCAGGCCTCGACCTGCTCGGGGCTGTGCAGCCCCGGGGTGTCGGCGTACCCCTTGCCCTCGGGGCTGATCTGGGTGCCCTCGCTGATCACCAGGCCGGCGGCCGCGCGCTGGCGGTAGTACTCGACGTGGAGGTCCCCGACCAGGTCGCCCGGCTGCTCGGCGCGCATCCGGGTCAGCGGCGCCATGAAGACCCGGTTGACGGCTTTCACGGCGCCCAGCGTCAGGGGGTCGAGCAGGGCGACGGCCGGGGCGGGTGGCTGGTGGTCGGTCATGCCGTGCCCCAACCGGGCCGTCCGGGGGGCTATTCCCCCGGGCCCTCGTCTCGCGTGTCGACACCCTGGCGCGAGCCTTGCCAAGGTGGACAGTATGGGGACCATGACCAATCCGGAGCCACGCCCGCGCGAGCAACGGATCGCCCCCGGCGACACCGAGGTGCCGCTGGAGCTCCTGCCGCCCCGGGAGGTGCCGCTGGGCGGGCCGCGCGGGATGCGGGTGCGCCGGACGCTGCCCCAGCGTCACCGCTCCCTGATCGGGGCCTGGTGCTTCCTGGACCACTACGGGCCCGACGAGGTGGCGGCCACCGGCGGCATGCGGGTGCCCCCGCACCCGCACACCGGGCTGGCCACGGTCAGCTGGCTCTTCACCGGCGAGATCGAGCACCGGGACTCCTCCGGCGCCCATGCCATGGTGCGCCCCGGCGAGTTCAACCTGATGACCGCGGGGCGCGGCATCAGCCACTCCGAGATCTCCACCCCCGAGACCGACGTGCTGCACGGCGTCCAGCTCTGGCTGGCGCTCCCGGAAGGCGCCCGCGACGTCGAGCCCCGCTTCGAGCACTACGTGCCGCGGCCGGTGCGCGGACCCGGCTGGGAGGGCCGCGTCTTCGTCGGGTCGCTGCTCGGCGACCGGTCCCCGGTGCGCACCCACACCCCGCTGGTCGGGGCCGAGGTGATGCTCGCCGACCGGGCCGCCCTCGGGGTCGACGTCGACCCCGGCTTCGAGCACGGGGTGCTGGTCGACCTCGGGCACGTCTCGGTCGACGGCCAGGAGATCAAGCCCGGCGAGCTGCTCTACCTGGCGCCCGGACGCTCCCGCCTCGAGCTGGAGTGCCACGACGAGGCGCGGCTGATCGTGATCGGCGGACCTCCCTTCGGGGAGGAGATCATGATGTGGTGGAACTTCGTGGGCCGCACCCACGAGGAGATCGTGGCCTACCGCGAGGACTGGCAGGCCCAGCTGCACCCCGACGGCGCCCTGGTGACCGACAGCACCTTGGTGGGGCCGGGGCGCTTCGGTGTCGTGGCCGGCCAGCACCTGCCGCCGCTGCCCGCGCCCACCCTGCCCAACGGCCGCCTCAAGCGCCGCCGCTGACACCTCCCGCGAAGCGCCCCCCTGCGCGGCGCTGGCAGACTGCTGGACCGTGAGCGTGCCTGAGGCGGTGGTCGGCGAGGACGGCGTGCCGCGCTGCCCGTGGGCGGTCGGCCACCCGGTCAACCTCGTCTACCACGACACCGAGTGGGGCGTCCCGATCCACGGGGAGGCCGCCCACCTCGAGCGCCTCGCCCTGGAGGCGTTCCAGTCCGGTCTCTCCTGGCTGACCATCCTCAACAAGCGACCGGCCTTCCGGGCGGCGTTCGCGGGCTTCGATGCGGACGCGGTGGCGGCGTACGACGAGCGCGACGTCGAGCGCCTGATGGCCGACGCGGGCATCGTGCGCAACCGGCGCAAGATCGAGGCGGCCGTCACCAACGCCCGGGCCACGGTGGCCCTGCGGGAGCACGGCGGGCTGGAGGAGCTGATCGGGCGGTACCGCCCCGCGGGCCCGGTGGAGCCCCAAGCGGCCACCACCTCGGCGGAGTCGCTCGCTCTCTCGAAGGCGCTGAAGCAGCGCGGCTTCGTCTTCGTCGGGCCGACCACCATGCATGCCCTGATGGAGGCGATCGGCCTCTTCGACCCGCACCTGCCCGGGTGCCACCGGCGCGGGGCCTGCTGATGCTGCGCGGACTGACCGTCCTGCTGGCCTGCCAGCTCGCCGGGGAGGTGCTCGTGACCCTGACCCGGCTCCCGGTGCCGGGCCCGGTGGTCGGGATGGTGCTCCTCTTCCTGCTGCTCCAGGCACGCCCGCCGGAGGCCGGCGCGGGCACCCTCCGGGCCGCCGACGTGCTGCTGCGCCACCTGCAGCTCCTCTTCGTGCCGGCCGGGGTCGGCGTGGTCGTCTACCTCACCGTGCTCCGCGAGGACGCGCTGCCGATCACCGTCGCCCTGGTGGGCTCCTGGCTGGCGGGCCTGCTCGTCGTCGGGTGGACGGTCTCCTGGCTCGGACGACGGCGAGGCGTCCGGTGAGCGGGGAGTGGCGCGAGCTCGCCTCCTCGCCGCTGGCGCTGGTGCTGGTCACCCTGCTCGGCTACCGGCTCGGCCTCCTGCTGCGCGACCGGAGCGGCGGGCACCCGGTCGCCCAGCCCGTGCTGGTCGCGGTGGTGGTGGTCGCGGTGGCGATCACGCTCGCCGACGTCGACTACGCGACGTACGCGGACGGCGCGGCGCTGATCAGCTTCTGGCTCGGGCCGGCGACGGTGGCCCTCGCGGTCCCGCTGCACCGTCAGGTCCGGCGGCTGCGCGGCGTCGTGGGGCCGATGCTGGTGGCGATCCCGCTGGGCGCCGCGGTCTCGATCCTCAGCGCCTACGGCCTCGTCACGGCGCTGGGCGGCGGCGAGGAGCTCGCGCTGACCATGTCGCCGAAGGCGGCCACCACCCCGGTCTCGATCGCGCTGTCGGAGGAGATCGGGGGGATCCCCGCGCTGACCGCGGTGGTGACCGTCACCGCCGGGGTGCTCGGCGCGGTCGCGGGCCCGACCCTGCTGACGGTGGCCCGGGTGCGGAGCCGGGAGGCCAGGGGGCTGGCCCTGGGCGCCTCCTCGCACGGGATCGGCACCGCTCGGGCCCTGCACGAGGACGAGACCGAGGGCGCCTTCTCGGGGCTCTCGATGGGGCTGACCGCCCTGGCGACCAGCCTGCTGCTGCCGGTGCTGCTCTGGCTGCTCTAGGAGGCGGAGTCGTCGAGGTCCTTGAAGTAGCGGGCGACCGGCCAGCGTTCGAAGCCGAGGGACTCGTAGGCCAGACGAGCCGGCGCGTGCCCGGTGTCGGCGCCGGTCTCCACCATCACCATCGTCATGCCGGCTGCCTTCGACCGGGCGAACGAGCGCTCCAGGAGGGCGCGTCCGACGCCCCGCTGCTGGTGGTCGGGGTCGACGACGACGACGTACACCTCGCCCATGCTGTCCTCGGGGTGCAGTCGCGTGCAGACCCAGCCGATCGGCCGGTCGCCGTCGAGCGCGACGTCGACGTTCTCGGGCTCGCTCTGCAGGATCTCCGCGAGGTCCTGGTGCTGCCGGTCACGCCAGCCCGTGGGGTAGAAGGCGGCGTAGACGAAAGAGGGAACCTCCTGCTCGACCGCCGGAAACACGGGCTCCCAGGCCCGCAGTGCGAGCTCGAGCAGGGCGGCGTGGTGGCCCGGGGCGTACGGCACGAGAACCGGAGGAACGGGGTGGGAGGTCACCCCGGAAGTGTGGACCATCACGTGTGGTCAGGGGACCGGTGAGAAGCGTTCGTCGGCGTCACGCCCCCCGCGCGCACGCCAGGTGACAGGTCGGGAAGCGGTTGGAGTCGTCCCGCTGGGCCACCACCCGCCACCGCTCGGCAAGGCCGGCGTCGGCCAGGGCCGAGGCCATCGCGTCGGGGTGCCAGCGCCACGCCCTGGCGACGGCGTGGTCGAACTCGAGCACGGGGCTGCCCGGGTCCTCGCTGACCTGGAACGCCACCAGGACGTGGGCGCCGGACCGGAGCCGGGCGGCCCACGCCGCCAGCACTCCCGGCACGGACGCGGGGGCCACGTGGATCAGGCTGAACCGAGCCAGGATCCCGGCGAGGGGGACGAGGTCCCTGGGCAGACGCCCCAGGCCCGCGTCGTCCTGGTGCCAGCCCAGCTGCGGGTAGCGCCGACGTGCGAGGTCGAGCATGCCCGTCGAGGGATCGACCCCCAGCACCTCCAGCCCGCGCGTGGCGAGGTCGTGGGTGATGTGTCCCGCACCGCACCCGACGTCCACCACCGGTCCCACCGGCCCGTCGGCCAGGAGCTCGTCGGCGAAGAGGGCCACGGCGTGCCGCTCCACGGGTGTGGCGTAGCCGCTCGGGAACGTCTCGTCGTACGCGCTCGCGAGGGCGTCGTAGCCGGGCTGGGTCTGCACGCGGCTCATCGTGGCAGCCGCGTCGACTCGCGGACCAACCGCGAGAGCGAAGCCTCACGTGCGGAGGTCGACGGGAGGGGCCCTGCAGGTGAGCTGCGCCTCGCCGCGCAGTGGGCGCTGCTGCACGGCAGCGATCCACGAGACGATCCCACGGCCTCGCCGTTCGAGAGGCTCGTCCCGTTCGGCGGGGAGGGCGCGCCCTGGGTGCGCGACCTGTGTCCCGGTGAGCTCGCGCTCGTCCGGCAGGTCGGCTGGATGACGGCGCGAGCCGCGATCGCTGACGTGCTCGACCTGCAGCACCGGCTGCCCCGGGTCTGGGCGCGGGTGGAGGCGCTGGAGGCCGAGGCCTGGGTCGCGCGCAAGGTGGCCGTCATCTCCCGCACGCTCGCGCTGCGCGACGTCGGCATGGTCGACGCGGCCGTCGCCCGGGCGATCGCGGGAGAGGCGCCCAGTCGGGTGCTGGAGCTGGCGAGGGCCAAGGTGATCGAGGCGGACCCCGAGGCCCACGCGCACCGGGTGGCGGTCGAGCGAGGACGGCGGCACGTCACCCTCTCCCGCACCGACGAAGTCGGTCTGAGGCACGTGATCGCCCGGGTGGAGGCTGGCGACGCGGTCTACGTGGACGCGATGGTCGCGCGGGTCGCCGAGATCCTCCGCGAGCGGTTGCACGCATCCGGGGTGCCGCCTCGCGAGCAGCCGACGGGCGACGTGCTGCGCTCCGAGGCTTTCGGCTGGCTGGCCCGCCCCGCCGAGCTCCTGCGGCTGCTCCTGGAGCACGCCGAGGGGGCGGACCCCGGCGACCCGGACCCGGACCCGGACCCGGACCCGCCAACGTCCCGCACCACGGCGTTCCCCGTCGACCTGCTGGCCGCCCTGCGATCGATCGACCCCACCCGCCTGCGTCCCCGAGCCTGCCTCTACGTCCACGTGACCGCCGATGCGCTCGCCGACGCCGACCGGGCCGTGGTCCGGCTCGAGGAGCACGGCCCCCTCCTGGCCGCCCAGCTCCGGAGCCTGCTCCGGCACGCCCATGTCGAGCTCAAGCCGGTGGTCAATCTGGCCGAGGACGTGCGGGTCACCGCCTACGAGCACCCCGAGTCGCTCCGCGAGCGCGTCTGGCTCCTCGCCGGCGGTGGCGACAGGTTCCCGTGGTCCGGCTCGAGCAGCCGGCACGTCGACCTCGACCACGTGCGCCCCTGGACCCGCGGCGGACCACCTGGGCAGACCGGCACCCACAACTCCCACCCGCTGCTGCGACGCCACCACCGCTGGAAGACGCACGCCCGGGGTGGGGTCTGGCAGGTGGGCCGAGCCCGATGGCTCTGGCGCAGTCCGCACGGCAGGTACGTGCTCGTCGGACCGGAGGGAACGGCGGCCCTGTGACGCGATGGCGACGTGTCCTCGACTCGCGTGGTGACGGAGGTTACTGTCCGGTCGCATGACGCGACGCCATGCCTACGCCGAGGACGCCCTGCTCGACCACGACGCCGTCGGCCTGGTCGAGATGCTGCACCGGGGCGAGGTCTCGCCCGTCGAGCTGGTCGAGGCCTCGATCGCCCGGACCCTCGAGGTGGACGAGCACCTCGGCACCCTCGCGGTGGAGATGTTCGACCTGGCGCGCCACCGGGCGCGGGACCCGCGCGGCGGCTACTTCTCGGGGATCCCGACCGTCATCAAGGACAACGCCGACGTGGCCGGCGTCCCGACCCAGCACGGCACCGACGCCTTCGTCTCCCCGCCGGCCACCCGGGACGGCGACTTCGCGCGGATGTTCCTGGCCACCGGCGTCATCCCGCTCGGCAAGTCCCGGCTCTCGGAGTTCGGGTTCTCCGGCGCGGTCGACCACCCGCGGCTCGGCCCGGTGCGGAGCCCCTGGCACCACGACCACTACGCCGGAGCCTCCTCCGCGGGCTCGGCCGCGCTGGTCGCCGCCGGGGCCGTGCCCCTGGCCCACGCCAACGACGGGGGAGGGTCGATCCGCATCCCGGCGGCCGTCAACGGACTGGTCGGCCTCAAGCCCACCCGGGACCGGGTGCCCCAGGACAAGCTCAACCGCAGCATGCCGGTGCGGATCGTCGCCGACGGCGTGCTGACCCGCACGGTGCGTGACACCGCAGCCTTCCTGCGCGAGTCCGAGCGCATCTACCGCAATCCGGCCCTCCCGCCGGTGGGCGACGTGAGGGGGCCGTCGGGCCGACGGCTGAGGGTCGCGGTCGTCACCGAGGGGGTGGGGCGCAGCGCGTCGCCGGAGGTGCGGGAGCTCACCCTGAAGACGGCCGCGCTGCTGGAGGAGCTGGGCCACCAGGTCGAGCACGTCGACCCCCCGGTCCCGGACTGGTTCGCCGACCACTTCCTGCTCTACTGGTCGATGCTCTCGATGTTCCTGGTGCGCACCGGCCGCTCCACCCACGGCGGCTCCTGGAACCCGGCCAACCTGGACAACCTCACCCTCGGCCTCGCCCGGCACTGCCAGCGCAACCTGCACAAGCTGCCGGTGGCCATCGCGACCATGGCGGGCTCGCAGCTGATCTCCCGCAAGCACTACGAGCGGTACGACGTCACCCTCACCCCGACGCTGGCCACCGAGACCCCGCGCGTGGGGCACCTCGACCCGACCCGGGACTACGAGGAGGTCATCGACCGGATGATGGACTGGGTCGCGTTCACGCCCCTGCAGAACGCCACCGGCGAGCCGGCCGTGAGCCTGCCGCTGGCGACCACCGCCGCGGGGCTTCCGCACGGCATGCAGCTGGCCGCGGGCAAGGGGCAGGAGGCCCTTCTCCTGGACCTCGCGTACTCCCTGGAGGAGGCGCAGCCGTGGCCTCGGATCCAGGATTGAGGGCCCGATTTCACGCCCGGCTCAGCCCTGTGTATTCTCTTCCGACGTTGCCCCTTTAGCTCAGTCGGCAGAGCGTCTCCATGGTAAGGAGAAGGTCTACGGTTCGATTCCGTAAAGGGGCTCTGGGACGGGTCCCGTACTCTTGAGTGCGGTGCCTCCCCGGTGGCGGGGTAGCTCAGGTGGTTAGAGCACACGACTCATAATCGTGGTGTCGCGGGTTCGAGTCCCGCCCTCGCTACGAGAACGACCCCCTGGACGAAGCACCACGCCGGACCAGCCGGTACCGCATCACACCAAGCATTCGACGAAGGACTTCCCGTGGCCAGCAAGAGCTCTGACGTTCGCCCCAAGATCACGCTTGCGTGCGTGGACTGCAAGGAGCGCAACTACATCACCAAGAAGAACCGTCGGAACGACCCCGACCGTATGGAGATGAAGAAGTTCTGCCCGCGCTGCCGCACGCACACCGCGCACCGCGAGACCCGCTGACGGCTCGCTCTCCAGCGTCTCGACGCCCCGCGTCGCCGACCCGCCCGGTCTCACCGGGCGGGTCGCTCGCTATTTTGGCTGCCATGCCCCTCGACCAGTCCCTGGTGGGACGCAGCTTCCCGCCCACCGCCCCCTACGTGGTGACCCGCGAGGCGGTCTCCGCCTTCGCCGCGGCCACCGGCGGGGCCTACGACGGCGGCCCGGCGCCGGTGACCTTCCCCATCGTCCTCGCCTTCGACGCCATGCAGGACTTCCTGGACGCCCAGGGCTTGGCGCTGCACCGCGTCGTCCACGGGGAGCAGCGGTTCGCCTACGAGCGGCCCGTGCTGGTGGGTGACACCCTCACCGCCACCCTGACGGTCAGCTCGCTGCGCCACATCGGCGGCAACGACATCATCGGCACCACCAGTGCCCTCGCCGACGCCGACGGCACCCTGGTCTGCACCGCGCACGCCACCCTGGTCCACCGGGGCGAGGAGGAGTCATGAGCACGCTGACCGCCGGGCAGGCGCTGGAGCCGCAGACCTACACGATCGTCCGGGACGACCTGGTCCGCTACGCCGCGGCCAGCGGCGACCACAACCCGATCCACCAGGACGAGGCGGTCGCTCGCTCGGTCGGCCTGCCCGGGGTGATCGCCCACGGCATGTACACGATGGCGCTGGTCGGCCGCGCGGTGCGGGAGTGGACCGGCGGTGGCGAGGTGCGTCAGCTGGGCTGCAAGTTCTCCAACCCGGTGGTCGTCCCGGCCGACGCCGGCGTCGAGGTGCGGGTGGCCGGCACCGTCAAGGAGGTCGTGCCGGAGGCCGACGGCTCCGCGTCCGTCACCCTGGCGCTCGAGGTGACCAGCGCGGGGCAGAAGGTGCTGGGCATGCCCCGCGCCGTGGTGAGGCTGGCACCCGTTGGCTGAGCCCGCGCCGCGGCCCCTGCTGCGCGACCACACCACGCTGCGGCTCGGCGGACCCGCCGACGAGCTGCTCGTCGCCACCACCGAGGCCGAGCTGGTCGAGGCGGTCGCCGACGCGGACGCCGCGGGCGTCCCGGTGCTGCTGCTCGCCGGCGGCTCCAACCTGGTGGTCGCCGATGCGGGGTTCGCGGGGCGCGTGGTCAAGATCGCGACCTCCGGCGTCGTCGCCGACGTCGAGGGGGACGCCGCGGCCTGCGGCGGCGTCCTGGTGAAGGTGGCGGCGGGGGAGTCGTGGGACGGCTTCGTCGCCCGGGCCGTCGCCCGGGGCTGGAGCGGCGTGGAGGCCCTCTCCGGCATCCCCGGCTCGGTGGGTGCCTCCCCGGTGCAGAACGTGGGCGCCTACGGCCAGGAGGTCTCCCAGACGATCGCCTCGGTGCGGACCTGGGACCGCGTCGAGCGGCGCCAGCGCACCATCGCCGCCGCCGACTGCGGCTTCGCCTACCGCGACAGCCGCTTCAAGGCAGACCCGGAGCGGTACGTCGTGCTCGAGGTGACCTTCCAGCTGCCGCTCGGGTCGCTGTCGGCCCCGGTCGGGTATGCCGAGCTCGCCCGCACCCTCGGCGTCCAGGTGGGTGAGCGCGCCCCCCTCGACGCGGTGCGCGAAGCCGTCCTCGCGCTGCGCCGTGGCAGGGGGATGGTCCTCGACGACGCCGACCACGACACCTGGAGCGCCGGCTCGTTCTTCACCAACCCGCTGCTCAGCGCCGAGCAGGCGGCTGCCCTGCCGCCCGAGGCGCCGCGCTTTCCGCAGCCCGACGGCAGGGTCAAGACCAGCGCCGCCTGGCTCATCGAGCACGCCGGCTTCGCCAAGGGGCACAGCCTCGGCGCCCCGGTCAGTCTCTCCACCAAGCACACGCTGGCGCTGACGAACCGCGGCGGAGCCACCACGGCCGACCTGCTCGCCCTGGCCCGCGAGGTCCGCGACGGGGTCGAGCGGGCCTACGGCGTGCGCCTGGTCAACGAGCCGGTGCTGGTCGGCGCCTCACTCTGAGAGCCAGGCGTCGATCTCGGCGAGCACCCGGGTGCGCAGGTCCGACGGCGCCCGGGAGGCGCGGACCGACATCCTGGCCAGCTCGGCGAGCTGCTCGTCGGTGAGCTCGTGGGCGGCCCGCATGGTGGCGTACTGCCCGGCCAGCTGCGACCCGAAGAGCAGCGGGTCGTCCGCGCCGAGGGCGACGGTGGCGCCGGCGGCCATCAGCTGGGGGAGCGGCACGGAGGTGAGGTCGGAGTAGACCCCCAGGGCCACGTTGGAGACCGGGCAGACCTCCAGCGCGGTCCCGCTCGCCACGATCCGCTCCAGCAGGCGCGGGTCCTCGGCCGCCCGGACGCCGTGGCCCAGCCGGTCGGCGTGCAGCTCGTCGAGGCAGACCCGGACGTGCTCGGGCCCGCGCAGCTCGCCGCCGTGCGGCACCAGCAGCAGGCCGGCCCGCTCCGCGATGGCGAAGGCGGGGGCGAAGTCGTGGGTCTGTCCGCGGCGCTCGTCGTTGGAGAGCCCGAAGCCGACCACGCCCCGCCCGGCGTACTGGGCGGCCAGCCGGGCCAGGGTGCGGGCATCCATCGGGTGCCGGGTCCGGTTGGCGGCGATCACCACGGCCATGCCCAGCCCGGTGCGCACCGAGGCGTCCGCCACGGCGTCCAGCACCAGGTCGGTGAAGGCGGTGATGCCGCCGAACCGGGCCGCGTAGCCGCTGGGGTCGACCTGGATCTCCAGCCAGCGGCCGCCGTCGCGCACGTCGTCCTCGGCGGCCTCGCGCACCAGCCGCCGGACGTCGCCCTCGGTGCGCAGCACCGAGCGCGCCACGTCGTAGAGACGCTGGAAGCGGAACCAGCCCTTCTCGTCGGCCGCGGACAGCTGCGGCGGCCACTCCGAGACCAGCGGGTCAGGCAGGACGATGCCGTCACGCTCCGCCAGCTCGAGCAGCGTGGTGTGCCGCATCGAGCCGGTGAAGTGCAGGTGCAGGTGCGCCTTGGGAAGCGTGAGCAGGTCGCGCCTGACCCGCATGGTCGCGGAGGTCAGGAGAACAGCTTCTGGATCCGGGAGACGCCCTCGACGAGGTCGTCGTCTCCGAGGGCGTAGGAGAAGCGGAGGTAGCCCGGGGAGCCGAACGCCTCACCCGGCACCACGGCCACCTCGGCGTTCTCGAGGATGTACTCCGCCAGCTCGGCGGAGGTCTCGATCATCCGGCCCCCGTGCTCGCGGCCCAGCAGGCCCTTGACCGAGGGGTAGGCGTAGAAGGCGCCCTCCGGGGTGGGGCAGTAGACGCCGTCGATCGCGTTGAGCATCTCCACGATCCGCCGGCGGCGCCGGTCGAAGGCGACCTTCATCTCGTCCACGGCGCTCAGGTCGCCGGCGATGGCGGCCAGGGCCGCGCGCTGGGAGACGTTGGCGACGTTGGAGGTGGCGTGCGACTGGAGGTTGGCGGCGGCCTTGACGAGGTCCTCGGGGCCGAGGATCCAGCCGACCCGCCAGCCGGTCATGGCGTAGGTCTTGGCGACCCCGTTGACCACGACGCAGTTGTCGGCCAGGAAGGGGCACAGGACCGGCATCGAGCCGGTCTCGACGTCGTCGTAGACCAGGTGCTCGTAGATCTCGTCGGTCAGCACCCACAGGTCGTTGTCCTCGACCCAGCGGCCGATCGCCCGGATCTCGTCGCTGGTGTAGACCGCGCCGGTGGGGTTGGAGGGGGAGACGAAGAGGAGCACCTTGGTGCGGTCGGTGCGCGCCGCCTCCAGCTGCTCCACGGTGACCTTGTAGTCCTGGGTCTCGTCGGCCAGCACGGGCACCGGCACGCCGCCGGCCAGGGCGATCGCCTCCGGGTAGGTGGTCCAGTACGGCGCCGGGACGATCACCTCGTCGCCCGGGTCGAGCATCGCCGCGAAGGCCTCGTAGATGGCCTGCTTGCCGCCGTTGGTCACCAGCACCTGGGCCGGGGTGACCTCGTAGCCGCTGTCACGGCGGGTCTTCTCGACGATCGCCTGCTTGAGCTCCGGGAGCCCGCCGGCGGGGGTGTAGCGGTGGTTGCGCGGGTCGCGGCAGGCCTCCACCGCGGCCTCGACGACGTAGTCGGGGGTGGCGAAGTCCGGCTCGCCCGCACCGAAGCCGATCACGGGGCGCCCCTGCGCCTTCAGCGCCTTGGCCTTGGAGTCGACCTTGAGGGTCGCCGACTCGGCGATGGCACCGATGCGACGGGAGATGCGACGCTCGCGGGGGTTGCCGGGGGACGGGGTCGAGGTGGGAGACTCACTCATGTGGCCATGGTAGGCGTTTGGACGAGAGGTCCGGGGCCCCGTACACTCCTCGTCTGGTGGCTTCTCCACATGCTGCGGCCTGCCCTCCGGGGTGGCTCGTCGCGGAGAAGCGGAACCGGAGGGCACTAGCTCAACTGGCAGAGCATCGGTCTCCAAAACCGAAGGTTGGGGGTTCAAGTCCCTCGTGCCCTGCAAGGCGCACCACGTCTGCAGCAGAACTCGTCACACATTCCGATGGAGGCCCGAACGTGTCTGACACGAAGGCGGCTCCCGAGCCACGCGGTGGCAAGGGCCCCGACAAGGCCCCGGGAAGCACCCGCACCGACCCGGTGACCTTCATCCGGCAGGTGATCGCCGAGCTCCGCAAGGTCGTGTGGCCCACCCAGTCGCAGCTCGTCACCTACTTCATCGTGGTGATGGTCTTCGTGCTGGTGATGATGACGCTGATCGCAGGCCTCGACCTGGCGTTCGGCAAGCTGGTCTTCGAGATCTTCACCGGCGACAGCCAGTTGTGACCGGCGCCCCGGACGGGGCCCACGACAGTCCAGCGAGAAGCAACGGAATCCCAAGTGACGGAGCAGCACGTGTCTGAGCAGAACGACTCGACCGAGGCCGAGCAGGCCGACATCGAGGCGACCGAGCCCATCGAGACCGAGCCGGCCGAGGAGACCGAGGCCGAGCAGGTCGAGGCCGAGGACGCCGCGACCGCCGAGTCCGACGATTCCGACGCGGACGCCGACGCCGACGACCCGCTGGAGCGGTTCCGCCGCGAGCTGTGGGCCAAGCCCGGCGACTGGTTCGTGGTGCACACCTACTCCGGCATGGAGAAGCGGGTCAAGGCCAACCTGGAGAACCGCATCCAGGCCCTCGACATGGGTGAGTACATCCACGAGATCGTCGTGCCGACCGAGGAGGTCGCCGAGATCAAGAACGGCCAGCGCAAGATGGTCACCCGCACCGTGCTCCCCGGCTACGTCCTGGTCCGGATGGACCTCACCGACGAGTCCTGGTCGGCCGTGCGGCACACGCCGTCTGTGACCGGCTTCGTCGGCCACAGCCACAACCCCGTCCCGCTCTCGATGAGCGAGGTCGAGTCGATGCTGGCGCCGAGCGCCGTGGCGGTCGCCGAGGCCGAGGCCGAGGCCGCCAGCGGCAAGACCGGTGGCGCCACGTCGGCGTCCAAGAAGCCGGTCGAGGTGGCCGACTTCGACGTCGACGACTCCGTCATGGTGGTCGACGGCCCGTTCGCCACGCTGCACGCGACGATCACCGAGATCAACGCCGAGTCCCAGAGGGTCAAGGCCCTCGTCGAGATCTTCGGCCGGGAGACCCCGGTCGAGCTGAGCTTCAGCCAGATCCAGCGGGTCTGAAGCACAGCACAGCAACACCCGAGGTGGCAGAGCCGGGATCGTGCCCGGCTCGACAAGACCACGACGTACGAATCGAAGGAAGCACCTAGAGATGCCCCCCAAGAAGAAGATCGCTGCCCTGGTCAAGGTGCAGCTGCAGGCCGGCTCCGCGACCCCGGCGCCGCCGGTGGGTACCGCGCTCGGCCCCCACGGCGTGAACATCATGGACTTCTGCAAGGCCTACAACGCGCAGACCGAGTCCATGCGCGGCAACGTCATCCCCGTCGAGATCACCATCTACGAGGACCGCTCGTTCACGTTCATCACCAAGACCCCTCCGGCCGCCGAGCTGATCAAGAAGGCCGCCGGCCTGGCCAAGGGCTCGGGCGTCCCCGACAAGGAGAAGGTCGGCAAGCTCACCAAGGACCAGGTCCGCGAGATCGCGCAGACCAAGCTGCCGGACCTCAACGCCAACGACATCGAGGCCGCCATGAAGATCGTCGAGGGGACCGCCCGCTCCATGGGCGTCACCACCGACTGATCCCCCGTACGGCCCACCTGATCGACACCCCGTGGCAGAGCCGCGCTGGCTCAGCGACCACACTGGAGAGAAACGAGTACCAGACATGCAGCGCAGCAAGACCTACCGCGCGGCGGCAGAGAAGTTCGACAAGGACGAGCTCTACGCCCCGCTGACCGCGATCAAGATCGCCAAGGACAACAGCAAGAAGAAGTTCGACGAGACCCTCGACGTCGTGATGCGTCTCGGTGTCGACCCCCGCAAGGCCGACCAGATGGTGCGCGGCACCGTCAACCTGCCCCACGGCACCGGCAAGACCGCCCGCGTCCTGGTCTTCGCGAACGCCGAGAAGGCCGAGGCCGCCCGTGAGGCCGGCGCCGACTACGTCGGTGGCGACGAGCTGATCGAGAAGGTCAACGGCGGCTGGCTCGACTTCGACGCCGTGGTCGCGACGCCCGACATGATGGGCAAGGTCGGTCGTCTGGGCCGGGTGCTCGGCCCGCGCAGCCTGATGCCGAACCCGAAGACCGGCACCGTGACCCCGGACGTGGCCAAGGCCGTGTCCGAGATCAAGGGCGGCAAGATCGAGTTCCGCGTGGACCGTCACGCCAACCTGCACTTCATCATCGGCAAGGCGTCCTTCTCCGAGGTCCAGCTCGCGGAGAACTACGCCGCGGCGCTCGAGGAGGTGCTGCGGCTCAAGCCGGCCAGCTCCAAGGGCCGCTACATCCGCAAGGTGACGGTCTCCACCACCATGGGCCCCGGCATCCAGATCGACCCGGCTCGTACCAAGAACGTCGCCGTCGAGGACGAGGGCCAGGCCTGATCGCCTGATCCACCCGCCACGGCAGACAGGGCCGGTCACCCCCACGGGGTGACCGGCCCTGTCGCATCTCCCGCGGGCCGCGGCGGGGATCAGTCGAGGAAGACGCGCTCGTCGACCAGCTTCTCCGCGACGACCTCGCCGTCGGCGATGAAGCGCCCGTAGGCGAAGTGCTTCTTGAACTCGATCTCCGCGCCGGTGCGGCCCGAGCGGTTCTTCTCGACCGTGAGCACCGACCACTCCTTGAAGTGGTCGCCGTTGTTGGCGGCGTACATCAGGTGGTGGCGGGCCACGATGTCGGCCTTGTTGGCCAGGATCAGCACCACGTCGGCCTCGTAGGCCAGCGCGGTGGAGCCCTTCATGTTGCGCGCCCGCATCCGCGCACCCGGCTCGAGGCCGGCGCGGTCGGAGGCCGAGATGGCCAGCACCGGGCAGTCGAACTCGATGGCCACGTCCTTGAGCCGCTCGGTGACGTGGGTGATGGCCTGCTCCTCCTCCATCGCCACCGGAGGGTGCACCTTCTGCAGGTAGTCGACGATCACCAGCGGGGACTCCCCGCACTCGGCGACCACCTCCTTGACCGCCGCGGAGATCACGTCGAGGTTGGTGTGGGTGCTGGTGGAGCGGTGGATCGTCAGCCGCGGCGCGTAGTCGCTGACCGTGGCCAGCGCGTCGAGCCCGCCGGGGTAGCGCCCGAGCCGCTCGGGCAGCCCGCCCTCGACGCCGTCGCTGGCCTCGAAGGCGGCCCGCACCTGGTAGACCGAGATGGGGCCGGGGACGCCGGAGTCCGCAGCCTCGGCGGCGATCACCTTCTGCAGCAGCACCTCCGCCTCGAGCTCGTAGGAGAAGAAGAGGACCGGCCGGCCCTGCCGGGCGCACTGCCGGGCCACCTGCAGGGCGAAGGTCGTCTTGCCCTCGCCCTGGGAGCCGGCCAGCAGGTTCAGGGCTCCGGCCCGCAGCCCGCCGCCGAGGGCGTCGTCGAGGAGGGGGAACCCGGTGGACCAGATGCGCACGTCGGTCCCTGGGGAGAGGAGGCGGGCGTCGACACGCTCGAGCACCTCGTCGAGGGAGTTCATCGATTCCACCTGCGGATTCCATCACAGGGGGCGGGTACAGGAGACGGGAACGAGGATTTGGCAGGCCCCTCGCCGACCCCTACTCTTGTCGGAGTAACCAGAGACCGCCGGTGACCGGCTCTCCCTCGTGGGGTGTCGGTCGAAGGTTCCGTGAAGCGGACGGCCAGCGCAGGTTCCAGAGTCACCCGGAGCGATCCGGGTCCACGCCCTGGGCCTTGCGCCCGGGGCGTTCGTCTTTGTGGATCCGCCCGACTGTCTTCGACGTAGTCCGGAAGGAGACCCATGGCGCGGCCAGAGAAGACAGCAGCCGTCGCGGAGATCGTTGAGTCGTTCAACGAGTCCGCCGGTGCTGTGCTGACCGAGTACCGCGGTCTCACCGTGAAGCAGCTGCAGGACCTGCGGCGCTCCCTCGGCGAGAACGCCAACTACGCCGTGGTCAAGAACACGCTGGCCAAGCTGGCCGCCAACGAGGCGGGCATCGAAGGCTTCGACGACCTGTTGACCGGTCCCACCGCCATCGCCTTCATCAGCGGTGACGTCGTGGAGGCGGCCAAGGGTCTGCGTGACTTTGCCAAGGCGAACCCCGCCCTTGTGATCAAGGGTGGTGTCCTGGACGGCAACACGCTGGACGCGGCAGAGGTGGCCAAGCTGGCCGACCTCGAGTCGCGCGAGGTGCTCCTGGGCAAGATGGCGGGCGCGATGCTCGCCTCGCTGTCCCAGGCCGTCTACCTGCTCAACGCCCCGCTCGCACAGGCTGCCCGGCTCGCCGGCGCCCTGCAGGCGAAGGCGGAGCAGGACCCCTCGATCCTCGCAGGTGGTGCCGGTACGCCGGCCCCGGAGGTCGCTGCCGACGAGGCCGCAGCCCCCGCTGCCGAGGAGGCCCCCGCCGAGTCGTCCGACGACGAGGCGACCGAGGCCACCGACGCCTGAGGGCGTCACACCACCACCACCTGAAACCCCAGGACGGCCCGGGAACCCCGGTCGTCCACCGAATGGAAGGAAACGCCAACCATGGCGAAGCTCAGCACCGCTGACCTCCTCGACGCGTTCAAGGAGATGACCCTCATCGAGCTCTCCGAGTTCGTGAAGGAGTTCGAGGACACCTTCGGCGTGACCGCCGCCGCCCCCGTCGCCGTTGCCGCCGCCCCGGCTGCCGGTGGCGCCGCCGGCGCCGAGGCCGCCGCCGAGCAGGACGAGTTCGACGTCATCCTCGAGGCCGCTGGTGACAAGAAGATCAACGTCATCAAGGAGGTGCGCGCCCTGACCTCCCTCGGTCTGAAGGAGGCCAAGGACCTCGTCGAGGGTGCCCCCAAGGCGATCCTGGAGAAGGTCGACAAGGCTGCCGCCGAGAAGGCCAAGGAGTCCCTCGAGGGCGCCGGCGCCACCGTCACCCTCAAGTGACCCCCGCCCCCTCGGGGGCAAGCACCACCGCGGAGGCGGCCACCCCATCGGGGTGGCCGCCTCTGTGCGTCCCGGGCCCGCTCACGCGACGTACGGTCGTCGGCCTCGACTCCGGCGTCGTCGAGCCAGACGGTGCGGTGGGAGTCCGCGAGGCGCTTCGTCCTCGAGCTGCGCACCCCGCGCGGTTCGGTCGGTGGTCAGGTGTCGGCTCGAGGGCGGGTGCGAGCGCGCCTCGGACTACGGCGGCAAGATCACCACACCGTACGAGACGTTCATGTGGTGGTGAGCGCCGCCGGCCGAGCGGGCCGGTCCCGCGGCCGGGTGGCTTGACCTTCGGCTTCCGGCGAGCCATCATCTTCGCAACCGCACGGAGTTTCTGGACCCCCATCGGGGGTTTGTCCTGCGTGCGTCTCTGCGCTAGCATCATGAGTTGCGTCTGCCCTCATATGCTCTCACCCTGACCGGACGGGTGATGTAGTGGTGGGTGACGCCACTTCACCTTCAGCGATGATTCGAAGGACGCATCTTGGCCGCGCGCAGCTCTGCTGGAAACCCCCGCCGCATCTCTTTCGCAAAGATCAAGGAGCCTCTCGAGGTTCCCCCTCTGCTTGCTCTTCAGACCGACAGCTTCCACTGGCTGATCGGTGACGAGAAGTGGGAGGAGACCGTCGCCGCCCGCCGCGCCGCCGGCGACGACGTCTCGGAGAAGTCGGGCCTCCAGGAGATCTTCGAGGAGATCTCTCCCATCGAGGACTTCAACGACACCATGTCGCTGTCCTTCGAGAACCCGGTCTTCGTCGACCCCAAGTACACCGAGGAGGAGTGCAAGGAGAAGGACTTCACCTACTCCCGCCCCCTCTACGTCTCGGCCGAGTTCATGAACAACACCACGGGCGAGATCAAGGCCCAGACCGTGTTCATGGGCGAGTTCCCGATGATGACGAAGAAGGGCACCTTCATCATCAACGGCACCGAGCGTGTCGTGGTCTCCCAGCTCGTGCGGTCGCCCGGCGCCTACTTCGAGCGCACCGCCGACAAGACGTCCGACAAGGACATCTACACCGCCAAGGTCATCCCCTCGCGTGGTGCCTGGCTCGAGTTCGAGATCGACAAGCGCGACCTGGTCGGCGTCCGCCTCGACCGCAAGCGCAAGCAGAACGTCACGGTCCTCCTCAAGGCGCTCCAGGCGCTGGCCCAGGAGGAGGGCTACGAGGGCGAGCCCTACGACTACGAGTCGGTGATGGCCGAGCTGCGCCAGTACGAGTCGATCCAGCTCACCGAGGAGAAGGACAACACCCAGGGCCCCGACGACGCCCTCCTCGACATCTACCGCAAGCTGCGCCCGGGCGAGCCGCCCACCCGCGAGGCCGCGCTGACCCTGTTGAAGAACTACTACTTCAACCCCAAGCGCTACGACCTGGCCAAGGTCGGTCGCTACAAGATCAACAAGAAGCTCGGCCTGCACGAGCCGTTCGACCAGCAGACGCTGACCATCAACGACGTCGTCAACGCGATCCGCTACATCGTGCAGCTGCACGCCAGCGGCGCGCCGAGCGAGCCGGTCGACCTGGTCGACCCGTCGGGCGCGGTCGTCATCGGCTCCGACGACAAGCCGGTCAAGGTCTACGCCGACGACATCGACCACTTCGGCAACCGCCGGATGCGCACGGTCGGCGAGCTCATCCAGAACCAGCTGCGCACCGGCCTGGCCCGGATGGAGCGCGTGGTCCGGGAGCGGATGACCACCCAGGACGTCGAGGCCATCACGCCGCAGTCGCTGATCAACATCCGTCCGGTCGTCGCGGCGCTGAAGGAGTTCTTCGGGACCTCCCAGCTCTCGCAGTTCATGGACCAGACCAACCCGATCGCGGGCCTGACGCACAAGCGCCGGCTCTCCGCGCTGGGCCCCGGCGGTCTCTCCCGTGACCGCGCGGGCATGGAGGTCCGTGACGTCCACACCTCGCACTACGGCCGGATGTGCCCCATCGAGACCCCGGAAGGCCCCAACATCGGCCTGATCGGCTCGCTGGCCTCCTACGGGCGGATCAACCCGTTCGGCTTCGTCGAGACGCCCTACCGCAAGGTCGAGAACGGTGTGGTGACCGACCAGATCGACTACCTCACCGCCGACGACGAGGACCGCTACGTCATCGCCCAGGCCAACGCGCGCCTCGACGAGGACAACCGGTTCCTCGAGGAGCGGGTGCTGGTCCGGCAGAAGGACGGCGAGGTCTCCGAGATCCTGGCCGCCGACGTCGACTACATGGACGTCTCCCCGCGCCAGATGGTCTCGGTCGCCACCGCGCTGATCCCGTTCCTGGAGCACGACGACGCCAACCGCGCGCTGATGGGCGCCAACATGCAGCGCCAGGCCGTGCCGCTGATCCGCAGCGACAGCCCGCTGGTCGGCACCGGCATGGAGTACCGCGCCGCGGTCGACGCCGGCGACGTGGTCGTGGCCGAGAAGGCCGGTGTGGTCAAGGCGGTCTCCGCCGACGCCATCGAGACGATGAACGACGACGGCACCTACCAGACCTACCGGATGGCCAAGTTCAAGCGGTCCAACCAGGGCACCTGCATCAACCAGCGTCCGCTGGTCGTCGAGGGTGACCGGGTCGAGGTCGGCTCGCCGATCGCCGACGGTCCGTGCACCGACAACGCCGAGATGGCACTGGGCACCAACCTGCTCGTCGCCTTCATGCCGTGGCAGGGGCACAACTACGAGGACGCCATCATCCTCAGCCAGCGCCTGGTGCAGGAGGACGTCCTCACCTCGATTCACATCGAGGAGCACGAGGTCGACGCCCGCGACACCAAGCTCGGCCCCGAGGAGATCACCCGGGACATCCCGAACATCTCCGAGGAGGGCCTGGCCGACCTCGACGAGCGCGGCATCATCCGCATCGGCGCCGAGGTCACCACCGGCGACATCCTGGTCGGCAAGGTCACCCCCAAGGGCGAGACCGAGCTGACCCCGGAGGAGCGCCTGCTGCGCGCGATCTTCGGCGAGAAGGCGCGCGAGGTCCGCGACACCTCGATGAAGGTGCCGCACGGCGAGTCCGGCACCGTCATCGGCGTCCGGGTCTTCGACCGCGAGGACGGCGACGAGCTGCCGCCCGGCGTCAACCAGCTGGTCCGCGTCTACGTGGCCCAGAAGCGGAAGATCTCGGTCGGCGACAAGCTGGCCGGCCGCCACGGCAACAAGGGCGTCATCGCCAAGATCCTGCCCGTCGAGGACATGCCGTTCATGGAGGACGGCACCGCCGTCGACGTGGTGCTCAACCCGCTGGGTGTGCCGCGACGGATGAACATCGGCCAGATCCTCGAGCTCCACCTGGGCTGGCTGGCCAAGCAGGGCTGGGACCTCGACCTGCACGCCGACCGTGGCTCCGAGGAGTGGCAGGACCGGCTCATGTCGATCCACGCCGAGAAGAGCGAGGCCGGCACCAAGGTGGCGACCCCGGTCTTCGACGGTGCCCGTGAGGACGAGATCACCGGCCTGCTGGGCGCCACGCTGCCCAACCGTGACGGCGTGCGGCTGATCGACGAGACCGGCAAGGCCAACCTGTTCGACGGCCGCTCCGGCGAGCCGTTCCCGGACCCGGTCTCGGTCGGCTACATGTACATCCTCAAGCTCCACCACCTGGTCGACGACAAGATCCACGCGCGCTCGACCGGTCCGTACTCCATGATCACCCAGCAGCCGCTCGGCGGTAAGGCCCAGTTCGGTGGCCAGCGCTTCGGTGAGATGGAGGTCTGGGCGATGGAGGCGTACGGCGCGGCCTACGCCCTGCAGGAGCTGCTGACGATCAAGTCCGACGACGTGCCTGGTCGCGTCAAGGTCTACGAAGCCATCGTGAAGGGTGAGAACATCCCCGACTCCGGTATCCCCGAGTCGTTCAAGGTGCTCATCAAGGAGATGCAGTCGCTCTGCCTCAACGTGGAGGTGCTGTCGCAGGACGGCTCCACCATCGAGATGAAGGACGCCGAGGAAGACGTCTTCCGCGCGGCCGAGGAGCTCGGCATCGACCTGTCCCGTCGCGAGCCCAGCTCCGTCGAAGAAGTCTGAGTCGTGAGGCGGCGCGTCCGACGGACGCGCCGCCCGCCTCAGTCACCGTCTTGATTCAAAGAGAACTAACGAAGGAATTGAAGCCAACGTGCTCGACGTGAACTTCTTCGACCAGCTTCGGATCGGCCTGGCCACCGCGGATGACATCCGCACGTGGAGCCACGGTGAGGTCAAGAAGCCGGAGACCATCAACTACCGCACGCTCAAGCCCGAGCGTGACGGCCTCTTCTGCGAGAAGATCTTCGGTCCCACCCGGGACTGGGAGTGCTACTGCGGCAAGTACAAGCGCGTGCGCTTCAAGGGCATCATCTGCGAGCGCTGCGGCGTCGAGGTGACCCGCTCCAAGGTGCGCCGTGAGCGGATGGGCCACATCGAGCTCGCCGCCCCGGTCACCCACATCTGGTACTTCAAGGGCGTGCCCTCGCGCCTGGGCTACCTGCTCGACCTGGCGCCGAAGGACCTCGAGAAGGTCATCTACTTCGCCGCCTACATGATCACCTCGGTCGACGAGGACGCGCGTCACCGCGACATGGAGACCCTGGAGAACAAGGTCGGCCTGGAGCGGGAGCGCCTGGAGAAGCGCCGCGACTCGATGGTCGACGAGCGGGCCAAGAAGCTCGAGGAGGACCTCGAGGCCCTCGAGGCCGAGGGTGCCAAGGCCGACCAGCGCCGCAAGGTCAAGGACGGCGCCGAGCGCGAGATGGCCGCGATCCGCAAGCGTGCGGACAGCGAGCTGGCCCGGCTCGAGGAGATCTGGTCGACCTTCAAGTCGCTCAAGGTCCAGGACCTGCTCGGCGACGAGATCCTCTACCGCGAGATGAAGAACTGGTTCGGCAAGTACTTCGAGGGCTACATGGGCGCGACCGCGATCCAGAAGCGCCTCCAGGACTTCGACATCGAGGCCGAGGTGGAGTCGCTGCGCGACACCATCGCCAACGGCAAGGGCCAGCGCAAGGTCCGGGCGCTGAAGCGCCTCAAGGTCGTCGACGCCTTCCGCAAGACCGGCAACCAGCCGATCGGCATGGTGCTCGACGCCGTCCCGGTCATCCCGCCGGACCTGCGCCCCATGGTCCAGCTCGACGGTGGCCGCTTCGCCACCTCCGACCTCAACGACCTCTACCGCCGCGTGATCAACCGGAACAACCGCCTCAAGCGGCTGCTGGACCTCGGCGCGCCGGAGATCATCGTCAACAACGAGAAGCGGATGCTCCAGGAGGCCGTCGACTCGCTGTTCGACAACGGCCGTCGTGGTCGCCCCGTCACCGGCCCGGGCAACCGGCCGCTGAAGTCCCTCTCCGACATGCTCAAGGGCAAGCAGGGTCGCTTCCGTCAGAACCTGCTCGGCAAGCGCGTGGACTACTCGGGCCGTTCGGTCATCGTGTCGGGTCCGCAGCTCAAGCTGCACCAGTGCGGTCTGCCCAAGCAGATGGCGCTCGAGCTCTTCAAGCCCTTCGTGATGAAGCGGCTCGTCGACCTCAGCCACGCCCAGAACATCAAGTCCGCCAAGCGGATGGTCGAGCGCGCCCGCCCCGTGGTGTGGGACGTGCTGGAAGAGGTCATCACCGAGCACCCGGTGCTGCTCAACCGTGCACCCACCCTGCACCGACTCGGCATCCAGGCCTTCGAGCCCCAGCTGATCGAGGGCAAGGCCATCCAGATCCACCCGCTCGTCTGCAGCGCGTTCAACGCTGACTTCGACGGTGACCAGATGGCGGTGCACCTGCCGCTGTCGGCCGAGGCCCAGGCCGAGGCGCGGATCCTGATGCTCTCGACCAACAACATCCTCAAGCCGTCCGACGGCCGGCCGGTCACCATGCCGACCCAGGACATGATCATCGGTCTGTTCTTCCTCACCACCGACCGTGAGGACCAGCCGGGCTCGGGGCGCGCCTTCTCCTCGCAGGCCGAGGCCATCATGGCCTTCGACCGCGGCGAGATCTCGCTGCAGAGCAAGGTCCGGATCCGGCTCGACGGCATCGTCGCGCCGATGGACCTCGAGGGCGCCGCCGACCTGGAGGACGGCCAGCCGGTCCTCCTCGAGACCACGCTCGGCCGGACGATCTTCAACGACTGCCTGCCCGGCGACTACCCCTTCGTCAACTACGAGGTGGGCAAGAAGGCGCTCGGCCAGATCGTCAACGACCTGGCGGAGCGCTACACCAAGGTCGAGGTCGCGGCGTCCCTGGACGCCCTGAAGGACGCCGGCTTCCACTGGGCCACCCGCTCGGGGGTCACGGTTTCCATCGACGACGTCACCACGCCGCCGGAGAAGGCCCAGATCCTGTCGGGCTACGAGACCCAGGCCGCCAAGGTGCAGACCCAGTTCGAGCGCGGTCTGGTCACCGACGACGAGCGTCGCCAGGAGCTCATCGAGATCTGGACCCAGGCCGCGGCCGAGGTCGGTCGCGCCATGGAGAAGACCTTCGACCGGGCCAACCCGATCTACATGATGGTCGACTCCGGCGCGTCGGGGAACATGAACCAGATCCGTCAGGTGGCGGCCATGCGAGGACTGGTGGCCAACCCGAAGGGCGAGATCATCCCGCGGCCGATCAAGTCGAACTTCCGCGAGGGCCTGACCGTCCTGGAGTACTTCATCGCCACCCACGGTGCGCGCAAGGGTCTCGCCGACACCGCGCTGCGTACCGCCGACTCGGGCTACCTGACCCGTCGTCTGGTCGACGTCTCGCAGGACGTCATCATCCGCGAGGAGGACTGCGGCACCGAGCGCGGTCTGCCCAAGCAGATCGGTGAGCGTCGCGAGGACGGCACGATCGTCAAGCACCCGCACTCCGAGACGGCGGCCTACGCCCGCTCGGCGGCGGTCGACATCGCCCACCCGGAGACCGGGGAGGTGCTCGCCGTCGCCGGTGAGGACCTCGGTGACGTCAAGATCGGCGAGCTCGTGGCGGCCGGCATCGAGGAGGTCAAGGTCCGCTCCGTGCTGACCTGCGACGCCAAGACCGGTACCTGCGCCAAGTGCTACGGCCGCTCGCTGGCCACCGGCAAGCTGGTCGACATCGGCGAGGCCGTCGGCATCATCGCGGCCCAGTCGATCGGTGAGCCCGGCACGCAGCTGACCATGCGTACCTTCCACACCGGTGGTTCGGCCTCGGCCAGCGACATCACCCAGGGTCTGCCCCGCGTGGTCGAGCTCTTCGAGGCGCGTCAGCCCAAGGGTCTGTCGCCGATCTCCGAGGTCGCCGGCCGGGTCGAGATCGAGGAGACCGACAAGGCCCGCAAGGTCATCATCACCCCCGACGACGGCTCCGAGGTCGTCGAGTACCCGGTCTCGAAGCGGTCGCGGCTCAACGTCGCGGACGGCGAGAGCATCCAGGTCGGCCAGCAGCTGACGGTCGGTACCCCCGACCCGAAGGAGGTGCTGCGGATCCTCGGCATCCGCCGGGCGCAGCAGCACCTCGTCGACGAGGTGCAGGAGGTCTACCGCAGCCAGGGTGTGTCGATCCACGACAAGCACATCGAGATCATCGTGCGGCAGATGCTGCGCCGCGTGACGGTCATCGAGTCGGGCGACACCAACCTGCTGCCCTCCGACCTGGTCGACCGGGCCCGCTTCGAGGAGGAGAACCGTCGGGTCGTCTCCGAGGGCGGCACGCCGGCCTCGGGTCGCGCCGAGCTGATGGGGATCACCAAGGCCTCGCTGGCGACGGAGTCGTGGCTCTCCGCGGCCTCCTTCCAGGAGACCACCCGGGTGCTCACCGACGCCGCGATCCACGGTCGCTCCGACTCGCTGCTGGGTCTGAAGGAGAACGTGATCATCGGCAAGCTGATCCCGGCGGGTACCGGCCTCGAGCGGTACCGCAACGTCCGGGTGGAGCCCACCGAGGAGGCCCGCGCCGCGGCGTACTCCGTCACCGGCTACGACTCCTACGACTACGACTTCGGCCAGGGCTCCGGCCAGGCCGTCGCGCTGGACGACTTCGACTTCGGCTCCTACCAGAGCTGATCGAGCAGTCGCCGAGGCGACGTAGTCACCCACGAGGGTCGGATCCCGCACAGGCGGGGTCCGGCCCTCGTGCCATGCCCCCTGCCATGCCCCTGCCATGCCCGCGTGTCTTCACGGCGCGGTTCCTGCTGGCAGGATGACGCGCATGGGCGAGCAGGACGAGCGGGCGGTCGCCGCCCGGGCCGAGCGGCTGCTCGCCGAGCTCGGCGGCCTCGCGGATCAGGCCGGGCTCGACGTCTCCCGCGAGCTGGCGGCCCTCGCCGAGCGGTTCGCCGCCGCCCCCGCGGCCGCGACGGCCCTGCCCGCTGACGTGCCGCCGGTGCTCGGCGTCGACGCCGGCAAGGGCAGCTGGGTGGGGGTGCTGCTCGCCGGCGGCCGGAGCCGGGTGCTCGCCGCCCCCACCCTGGCCGGTCTGGTGGAGCTGGCCCGCGAGGCCGAGCCGGTCCAGGTGGTGGGGGTCGACATCCCGATCGGGCTGCCCGACACCGGGCGCCGGCAGGCCGACGTCCTGGCACGTCGCGAGCTGGTGGGGAAGTCCTCCTCGGTCTTCACCACCCTGACCCGGGCGGCCTACGAGGCGGGCAGCTACGCCGAGGCCCGCGCGGCGAACGTCGCCGCCACGGACGGGCAGAGCGCCTCCGCCCAGGCCTGGGCCCTGCGGGAGCGCATCCTCGACGTCGACGGCTACGTGCGGGGCACTCCGCCGGTCCGGGTGGTGGAGGTCCATCCGGAGCTCTCCTTCGCCCGCCTCGCCGGTGCCCCGGTGCCGGCCGCCAAGCGCACCCCCGAGGGGCAGCAGGCGCGCGAGGCCGCCCTCCGGGCGGCCGGCTTCCCGCTGCCCTGGCTCGCCGCCGGGCCGGGCTACGCGGTCGACGACCTCCTCGACGCCTGCGCCGCCGCGTGGAGCGCCGCCCGGTACGCCGTGGGGGTGGCGGAGTCGTTCCCGGCGGAGCCCGAGGTCTTCTCCGACGGCGTCCCGGCCGCGATCCGCGTCTGAGGCCCGACGGTTCGGCGATGCTCCGGAGGCCGACATAGCCTGTCCCCGTGAACGGCGATCCGGGGTTTCAGGAGGGGCAGCAGGACAGCAGGACCCGAACGGATCGGCCGGATCGAGCGGCCTGGTCCCGGCGCCAGCTGCTGGTCGATCTCGGCGTCACCGCCCTGGCCGCCGTCGGCTGCGTCCTGGTCGCCGAGCACCGGTTCCGTGGCCTGTTGCAGGGCGACGTCGGCGGGATCGGCGAGCTGCCCTGGGTGGTGCTGGCCCTCAGCGCGGTCGTCCTGTGGCTCCTCTCCCTGCTGGTGCTGGGCCTGCTGGGGTCGCGGGTGGCCGCCGTCCTCGCCCTGGGCCTGCTCACCGGCGTCACCGTGGTGGCCAGCGACGAGAAGGCCAGGCTCCGCCTCGAGCCGCTCTTCCCGACCGACGTCGCCTACCTCGACCAGACCGGGTTCCTGCTGGACAACGCGGGGATCCCGGTCTGGCAGCTGGGGCTCGCGGGCGTGCTCGCCGTGCTCGCCCTGGCCGCCGCCACGTGGGCCGCGGCGCGACGTCGCCGGACGACAGGGGTGCGCGGCGCCCCGCCGCTGCTCCGCGTCGGGTACGTCGTCGTCGGAGCCCTGGTCCTCCACGCGACGCTCACCTTCAACGACGAGCGCAACCTGCTGCGCGCCGGCTACGAGGCGGGCGGCGCCGAGTGGGTGGCCTGGGACCAGTGGGACAACTACCGGGCCAACGGGTTCCTGCCGGCGCTGCTCTACAACATGCCGGCGAAGCCGATGAAGCGCCCCGACGGCTACGACGAGGAGACGATGTCGGCGCTCGCCGACAAGTACGTCGCCCGGGCCCGGGAGCTGAACGCCTCCCGCGATCCCGCCGCGCTGAAGGACACCAACATCGTGGTGGTGCTGAGCGAGTCGTTCAGCGACCCCACCTGGCTGGACGGCCTCGAGCTGGAGGAGGACCCGATCCCGTTCACCCGCGAGCTGATGGGGAGCAACCCCTCGGGGCGGATGGTCAGCGTCGGGTACGGAGGCGGCACCTCGACCATGGAGTTCGAGGTGCTCACCGGGCTCGCCGCCGCCAACCTCCAACCACAGGCGCGCACGCCGTTCCAGCAGCTCCTCCCCGGCCACGCCCGCTTCCCGGGATTCGTCAACGCCCGCGTCGAGACCAAGCGGGCCAAGCTGGCGATGCACTCCTTCGGCGGGAGCTTCTACCGGCGCGGTACCGCCTATCCGGCTCTGGGGTTCGACCGCACGAAGTTCTCGGACCAGATGCGCCGCAAGCAGACGCTGGGGCGGTGGCACTACGTCAGCGACCGGGCCCTCTACCGGGAGGTGCTCGACGAGCTCGAGGAGACCGAGGAGCCGATGCTCATCAACGCGGTCTCGATGCAGAACCACGCGCCGTACGAGGACCGCTACCCCGACCCGATCGGGGCGCGTGTCGCGGGGGAGGAGCTCTCTGCGGGGGTCGGCCAGTACCTGCGCGGCATCAAGCACTCGGACGAGGCCCTGGCCGACCTGGTGGCGGGTGTCGCGGCCCTCGACGAGCCGACGGTCGTGCTCGTCTACGGCGACCACCTCCCCGCGATCTGGCCCGAGGGGCTGCTCCGCAGGAACGGTGAGGTGAGGCGCTACGAGACGCCGTGGGTGGTCTTCGGCAACGTCCCGCTGAGCCGGACCGAGCAGGTCGACCCCGTCGGTCCGACCCACCTCTGGCCGCTGCTGCGCGAGGCGACGGGGGCCCCCGTGACGCCGATGTCGGCGCTCCTCACCGACCTGCGCCAGGAGCTCCCGGTGCTGACGCCGCAGCTCGTGCAGGACCGCCACGGCGCCGAGGTGGACCCCGACGAGCTCACCGGCCGGGCCCGAGAGCTGCTCGAGGAGTACCGGCTCGTCCAGTACGACCAGATCGAGGGGCGCAGTCGCTCGACCGAGCGCTTCTACGCCCTCCCGGACTGAGGCGCATCAGTCGGCCGAGCGTGGGGTGACCACCCCCGCGGCGCCGCCGCCGCGGCGGACCGGCTCGGAGACCGCGGTCAGCCGGCGTCCGGAGAGCTCGATCGCGGTGGCCGCGCCGATCTCGGCCTGACTGGTGAACGCGTCACCGGCCGCCACCAGCGTGTGCCCGTAGGCGGTCAGCCCGGCCCCGAAGGCGGTGATGAACTCGGGCTCCGCGGTCGTGCTGGCGCCGTTGCGCTGCGTCGCCCGCGGGGCGGCGATCGCCTGCTCCAGGGTCATCCCCAGGTCGATCCGGTTCACCAGCATCTGCAGCACGGTGGTGATGATCGTGGACCCGCCGGGGGAGCCCAGCGCCAGGAACGGCTTGCCGTCCTTGAGCACGATGGTCGGCGCCATCGAGGAGCGCGGCCGCTTGCCGGGCTGGATCCGGTTGGGGTCGCCCGCGTCGTAGACGGTGGAGAAGTCGGTCAGCTCGTTGTTGAGCAGGAAGCCGCGGCCGGGCACGGTGATGCCGGAGCCGCCGGTCTGCTCGATGGTCAGCGTGTACTCCACGACGTTGCCCCACCGGTCGGCGACGGTCAGGTTGGTGGTGGAGATGTTCTCGGTGTCGGCCGCGTCCTCGCCGGCGTCGGGGGCGGCGGTGCAGATCCCGTCGTAGTCCGCGACGTTGCCCGGGGCGGTCGGCTTCGCCAGCGCCCTGCCGGGGGTGATGGCGCACGCCCGCTCGGCCGCGAAGGCGTCGCTGAGCAGGTCGCGCAGCGCGACGTCGACGTAGGCGGGGTCGCCGACGTACTTGTTGCGGTCCGCGAACGCCAGGGCGCTGGCCTCCAGGTAGTGGTGCAGCGCGTCGGTGACCGACATCGACCGCAGGTCGTAGCGCTCCAGGATGTTGAGCGCCTCGCCGACGGTGGAGCCGCCCGAGGAGGAGGGCGCCATCCCGTAGACCTGGTAGCCGCGGTAGTCCACCTTGGACGGCCGCTGGGCGACCACCCGGTAGCCGCGCAGGTCCTTGCGGTCGAGCGTGCCGGCCGGGACCGGGAGCGTGGTCCCGCTGACCCGGTCGGGCCGGCGGACCGCCCGGACGACCTGCTTGGAGAGAGGGCCGTCGTAGAAGGCGCGGATGCCCCGGCGGGCGATCAGGTCGTAGGTCTCGGCGAGGTCGCGGTTGCGGAAGACGGAGCCGACCCGGGGTGCGTCCCCGCCGGGCAGCCAGAGCCGCCTGGACTCCCTGGTGGCGCGGAACCGCTCGGCGTTGTCCAGGGTCTGCTGGCGGAAGGTCTCGTCGACCTTGAAGCCCCGGCGGGCGATCTCGGTGGCCGGGGCCAGCGCCTCGTCCAGCCCCCAGGTGCCCCACCTGCGCAGCGCCTTGTCCCAGGTCGCCAGGGTGCCGGGCACGCCGACGCTGACGCCGCTGGTGACCAGCTCGGGGGTGAAGTTGTACGGCGCCCCGGTGGCGGGGTCGATGAAGGCGTCGCGGCGCATCTTGCGCGGGGCGGTCTCGCGCCCGTCCAGGGTGCGCACCTTGCCGGTCGCGGCCTCGTAGAGCACGAAGTACCCGCCGCCCCCGATGCCGGCGCTGTAGGGCTCGGTGACGCCGAGCGCGGCGGCCGCGGCGACGGCCGCGTCCACGGCGTTGCCGCCGGCCCGGAGCACCCGCAGACCCGCCCGGGTGGCCTCGGGGTCGACGGTGCTGACCGCGCCGCCCCGGCCGACCGCCGTGGGCACCTTGGTGTCGTCCCGGGGGGCGGCGTGGGCCGGCCCGGTCGCGACCAGGGCGGAGGCGCCGAGGGCGAGGGCCCCGACGGCGGTGGCGAGGGTGCGTGCTGGTCCTGGCATGGGTCCTCCCGAGACGTGTGCCGGCTGGCTGGGTCCGTTCACCCTCCTCCACCTCGGCGCCGCTGTCGAGGGGGGTGCGCCGCCTCACCGGGGGCCTGAGAGAATCGCGGCGTGCCCGACCCCTTGCCCGCCCAGACCGACGTCCTGGTCGTCGGTGCCGGTCCCGCCGGCTCGGCGGCCGCCGCCTGGGCCTCCCGTCACGGCCTGGACTCCCTCCTGGTCGACATGGCCGTCTTCCCCCGCGACAAGACCTGCGGCGACGGCCTCACGCCGCGCGCCATCGGGGAGCTGACCCGGCTCGGCCTCGAGGACTGGCTGCGCGCGCACGTCGTCAGCAAGGGCCTGCGCGCCCACGGCTTCGGCCAGACCCTGCACCTGCCGTGGGCGGTGCCCGGCGGCACGCTGCCCGACTGGGGCTCCGCGGTCGCGCGCACCGAGCTCGACGACCACCTGCGCAGCACCGCCATCAAGTGGGGAGCCACGGCGGTCGACGGCACCAAGGCGGTCGACGTCGTGATGGACGGCGACCGGGTGGCCGCCGTGGTGCTCGAGCGCGACGGCGTCCGCACCGAGGTCCGCTGCCGGTGGCTCGTGGTGGCCGAGGGCGTCCGCTCGCCGCTGGGCAAGAAGCTGGGCCGCGAGTGGCACCGCGACACCGTCTACGGCGTGGCGGGCCGCTCCTACGTCGCCTCGACCATGTCGCAGGACCCGTGGATCTCCTCCCACCTGGAGCTGCGCGACGAGACCGGCAAGGTGCTCTCCGGCTACGGCTGGATCTTCCCCCTCGGCACCGGCGAGGTGAACCTGGGTGTGGGTGCGCTGGCCACCTCGAAGCGGCCGGCCGACATCGCGGTCAAGCCGCTGATGCGGTTCTACGCCGAGCAGCGCCGTGCCGACTTCGGGATCACCGGCCAGCTGCGGGCCGAGACCTCCGCGCTGCTGCCGATGGGCGGCGCGGTCAGCAACGTCGCCGGCCGCAACTGGGCGCTGATCGGCGACGCCGCCGCCTGCGTCAACCCGCTCAACGGGGAGGGCATCGACTACGGCCTGGAGACCGGGCGGCTGGTCGCCGAGACCATCGCGGCTGGGGACGACCTGGGCGAGGCGTGGCCCGCGCTGCTGCGCGAGCACTACGGCGAGGCGTTCTCCATCGCCCGCCGGCTCGCCGGGATCGCCACCGTCCCCCGGGTGGTGGCCACCCTGGGGCCGCCCGGGATGCGCTCGGACTGGCTGATGACGCTCGCGCTGCGCTGGATGGGCAACCTGGTCACCGAGGAGGACCGGGACCGGGCCGCGCGGGTCTGGCGCTGGGCCGGCCGGCGGTCGCTGGCGCTCGACGCGCGTCCGCCCTTTTCCTGATTCCACCGGCGCCGGACCTCGCTGACGGCTACCGTCGGCGCCTGTGAGGGAAGGCTGCTACCGGACCACCCTGGCGCTGGGCAGCCTCGCGATGCGGGCCCTCGACGTACGCCTGGAGGTCTCCGGCCTCGAGCACCTGCCGCGCCACGGGCCGGTCATCCTCGCCGCGACGCACGTCTCGTACGCCGACTCCCTGCCGATCGCGCTGGCGGCCCGGCGCCGCGGGCGCTTCGTCCGCTTCACCGCCCGGCACGACGTGTGGCACGCGCCCGGCCTCCGGCTCCCGATGGACCGGATGCGGCACGTGCCGGTCGACCGCAGCGCGCCCGCCGGCGCCTACCTCGCGGCGCGCCGCCTGCTGCGCGAGGGCGAGGCCGTGGGCATCTATCCCGAGGCCGGGATCTCCTACTCCTTCACCGTGCGGTCACTGATGCGCGGCACCGCGGCGCTGGCCCGGGAGACCGGGGCGGTCGTCGTCCCGGTCGCCCTGTGGGGGATCCAGCGCCTCTACTCGGTGGGGCGCCCGGTCGACGGGGTGGAGCCGTCGCCCGACTGGACCCGCGGCAGAAGGGTCGACCTCGCCTTCGGCCCGCCCCTCACCTTCGGTCCCGGGGAGGAGCTGACGCAGTGGACGCGCCGGCTGGGCGCGACCCTGACCGAGATGCTGGAGGGGCTGCAGCGGCTGCCGCACCACCGGCCCGGTCCCGGCGAGCACGCCCCGTGGTACCCCGCCCACCTCGGCGGGCACGCCCCCTGCCTGGTCGAGGCCGCCGCGCTGGACGACGTGCCGCGTGCCGCGGTCAGCCCGACGTGGGGACCTGGGGCCGTCTCCGCTCCGCCCGCCACCGGGTGAAGGTGTTGACGGGGTCGACCAGCCAGAGCAGCCGGGTCGCCAGGGGGCGCCAGCCCAGCAGCAGGGCCAACCCCACCGCGGCGGCCACGGTGATGAAGAGCGACGTCCAGCCGTCCCCGGGCAGCCACTCCTGGTAGCCCTGCGCCTCCACCCAGCGGATCACGAAGCCGTGCAGGAGGTAGACCCCCATCGTGTAGGCGCCGACGTCGGTGACGGCCGACCGCCGGTGCGGGACGAGGCTCAGCACCGCGAAGGTGCCCAGCAGGGCGAGGACGATCAGCTGGGCCCGGATCTCGGCGCCCTCGGCGAGACCGACGCCCAGGGTGTCGTAGGCGTTGCGGTAGTAGAGCCACTGCGTCGACCAGTGGTCGTCGGTCCGTGCCGCCAGCCACCAGAGCCCGGCGAGCACGGCCAGGCCGGCGAGGCCGGAGCCGCGGGCGCGGAGGGCGCCGAGCACGGGGCGGGGCAGGTGCAGCCCGACGACGAAGAAGGGCAGCAGCCCGAGCGCGCGGTTGAGGTCGAGGAGCTCGACGTCGATCCCCCCGGCCAGCAGGCTCACCACCACCGAGGCCGGCACCATCAGCCAGTGCAGCACCAGCACCGGGGTGGCGAGCCGCCACAGGATGAGGACCACCAGGTACCACATCGGCCAGTGCGGGTTGAGCCACAGCGGGGAGAGCGCCTCGAGGCTGGAGACCTGGTGGACCACGTGGACCCGCCACAGCGCCATCAGCAGCTCGAAGATCAGGTAGGGGACCGCCAGCGTGGTGACCAGCGACCACAGGTGCTTGCGGGTCCACCGGAAGCTCCTGGACAGGTAGCCGGTGAGCAGCACGAAGGCCGGCATGTGGAAGTAGTAGATGAAGTCGTAGGCGCGCGACTTCAGGTCCCCGGCCGGCAGCAGCACCAGCGCATGGCCCACCACCACCAGGACTACGAGCACGGTCTTGGCGTTGTCCAGCCACGGGTCCCGGCGTCTGGGCACGCCGTCACCTTAGCCTTGCCCCATGAGCACCCCCGGCGACCTCCCCAGGCACCAGCGCGTGGCGGCCTATGCCGTGATCCGACGGACGGGCGATGCGGGTGAGGAGGTCCTGCTGAGCCGCATCTCGGAGCGGATCGCGACCCACGAGCTCTGGACGCTGCCCGGCGGGGGGCTGGACCACGGGGAGGACCCGCGCGCCGCCGTGGTGCGGGAGGTGTACGAGGAGACCGGCCTGGCGGTCACCGTCGGCGAGACCGCCCACGTCTACTCCGCCCACATGCCCGGCGTGCGCCGGGAGGGGCGGGTGGTCGACGCCCACGCGCTCCGCATCGTCTACGAGGGCTGGGTGCCGCCCACCTCCCCGGAGCCGCGCGTGGTCGAGGTGGACGGGTCGACCGTCGAGGCGGCCTGGAAGCCGGTGGCCGACGTCGTGGGCGGGGCGGTCCCGGTGGCGCCCATGGTGGTCGAGGCGCTCGGCGACCTGCAGCCGGCCAGGAACCAGCGGGTGGCGGCCTACGCCCTGGTGCGCCGGCCCGGGGCGGGCGGGGAGGAGGTGCTGCTGACCCGGATCTCCGCGCGGGGCTTCCACTCCGGGAGCTGGACCCTGCCGGGCGGGGGAGTCGACCACGGGGAGCAGCCGGCCGCGGCGTTGTCGCGCGAGGTGCGGGAGGAGACCGGGCTGGAGTGCCGCGTCGGCGCGCTGCTCGACGTGCACGACGTGCACTTCTCGGGGACCGCGCCGAGCGGCCGTTTCGAGGACTTCCACGGCGTGCACCTGATCTTCGACGCGACGGTGCCCGACGGGGCCGAGCCCCGGGTCGTCGAGGTCGACGGCACAACGGACGCCGCGGCCTTTGTGCCGCTCGCACAGATCGAGGACGGCGCGGTGGAGGTATTGGACGTGGTGAGGCACGCTGTGGCCCACCACCCCCCTCGATGAAGGAGCATCCCCGTGAGCGAGCAGATCTTCACCTACGCGGCACCTGCGCTGAAGTTCGGGCGCGGTGCCTCGGGTGAGCTCGCCCACGACCTGCGTGCCCTCGGCGCCACGCGGGTCCTGCTGGTCACCGACCAGGGGGTGGCCGCGACCGGCCACCCGGCGCGCATCGCCGACCAGCTGAGCGCCGCGGGCCTGGAGGTCACCACCTACGACCAGGTCCACGTCGAGCCGACCGACGCCTCCCTCGAGCACGCGATCGGCTTCGCCCGCGACGCCGGGCCGTTCGGGGCCGTCCTCGCCGTCGGCGGCGGCTCGAGCATCGACACCGCCAAGGCGGTCAACCTGCTCACCACCAACGACGGCGAGCTGATGGACTACCTCAACGCGCCGATCGGCCGGGGGCGGGCACCGGAGAAGCCCCTGCTGCCGCTGGTGGCGGTGCCGACCACCACCGGGACCGGGTCGGAGTCGACGACGATCTGCGTGCTCGACGTGCTGGCGCTCGAGGTGAAGACCGGGATCAGCCACCCCGCCCTGCGCCCCACCCTGGCCGTGGTCGACCCCGACCTGACCATGACCCAGCCCGCCGCGGTGACCGCGGCGGCCGGGATGGACATCCTCTGCCACGCGCTGGAGTCGTGGACCGCCCGCTGGTACGGCGACTTCGAGGCCAAGGCGCCCGAGCGGCGGGTGCCCTACTGCGGGGCCAACCCGATCGCCGACATGTGGGCCACCCGGGCGCTCGGCCTGCTGGCCGGGGCCTTCCGCGAGGCGGTGCGCGACGGCGGCGACGCGCGGGCCCGGGAGCAGATGGCCCTGGCCGCGACCTTCGCCGGGCTCGGCTTCGGCAACGCCGGCGTCCACGTGCCGCACGCCTGCGCCTATCCGATCGCCGGGCGGGTGCGTGACTTCCGGCCCGACGGCTACCCGGGGGAGGGGCCGATCGTGCCGCACGGGATGGCCGTCTCGCTCACCGCTCCCGCGGCCTTCCGCTTCACCTTCGAGGCCGACCCGGCCCGCCACCTGGAGGCCGCCCGGCTGCTCGACCCCGGCACCACCGCCACCGGTCCCGAGGCGCTGCCGTCGGTGCTCAGCGCGCTGATGCGTGACATCGGCATCCCCAACGGGCTGGCCGAGGTCGGCTACCTCGAGACCGACGTCGACGCGCTGGTCGAGGGGGCCCTGGCCCAGCAGCGGCTGCTGGCCACCGCCCCCCGCGAGGTCGGCGCCGAGGACCTCGCTGAGGTCTTCCGCGGTTCCATGTCCCTGTGGTGAGTCGGAGCAGCCGGCCGGCGTGGTTCACACTTGGCACATGAGGTGCGTCGAGAGGTCCGTGCGGTGAGTCGACAGGCGGGATCCACCGACGTGCTGGCCGCGCTGCGGCGTGCCGGCGTCACCGACGTCTCGGACGCCGACGTCACCCGGGCGGTCTACTCCACCGACGCCTCCCTCTACCGGGTGGTGCCCCGGGCGGTCGTCCGGCCGCGGCACCGCGACGAGCTGGCGGCGGTGCTGGCGGTGGCCCGCGAGACCGGGACCCCGCTGACCATGCGGGGCGCGGGCACCTCGATCGCCGGCAACGCGGTCGGGCCCGGGATCGTGGTCGACACCTCCCGCCACCTGCACCGGGTGCTCGAGGTCGACGGCGAGGCCCGCACCGCGCGGGTGGAGCCCGGAGTCGTCCACGCCTCGCTGCAGCGGGCCGCGGCGCCCCACGGGGTCCGCTTCGGTCCCGACCCGTCGACCCACACCCGCTGCACCATCGGCGGGATGATCGGGAACAACGCCTGCGGCTCCCGGGCGCTGGGCTACGGCCGCACCAGCGACAACGTGCTCGGCATGGAGGTGCTGTGGGGCGACGGCACCTCCGCCACCCTGGCCGCCGGCACCGTGCCCACCGACCCGGTGAGCCGGGGCCTCCTCGACCTCGTGGCCGGCGACCTCGGCCACGTGCGCCAGCACTTCGGCCGCTTCTCCCGGCAGGTCAGCGGCTACTCGCTCGAGCACCTGCTGCCCGAGCACGGCCGCGACGTGGGCCGCTTCGTGGTCGGGTCCGAGGGCACGCTGGGGCTGGTCCTGGAGGCTACGGTGCGGATGGTCGAGGAGGAGCCGCGGCGCCTGGTGGTGCTGGGCTACCCCTCGATGATCGAGGCGGCCGACGCGGTCCCCGCCATCCTGGCCGGGGGGCGCGAGCAGGGGCTCGGCCTGGTCGCGTGCGAGGGCCTGGACGCCCGGATCGTCGAGCTGGTGCGCGGGTCCGGAAAGAGCGTCCCCGACCTGCCGCGGGGCGCCGGCTGGCTCTTCGTCGAGCTCACCGGCGAAGGGGTGCTGCCGCCCGCCGAGGAGCTCTCCCGGCTCGAGGTCGGCGAGGCCGGCGCCGCAGCCGCCCTGTGGCGGATCCGGGAGGACGGGGCCGGCCTGGCCGCGCGCAGCCTGAGCCGACCCGCCTACGCCGGCTGGGAGGACGCCGCGGTGCCGCCGGAGAAGCTCGGCGCCTGGCTGCGCGAGTTCGACGAGGTGCTGCGCGAGTTCGACCTCGACGGGGTGCCCTACGGCCACTTCGGCGACGGCTGCGTGCACGCGCGCATCGACTTCCCCTTCGACGGCGACGCCCCCGACGGCGGGCGGGGCGTCTTCCGCGAGTTCCTGGAGGCGGCCACCGACCGGATCGTCGCCCTCGGCGGCTCCCTCTCCGGGGAGCACGGCGACGGCCGGGCCCGCTCCGAGCTGCTCTCGCGGATGTACGACGCCGACTCGCTGCGGCTCTTCGGCGCCGCGAAGACGATCTGCGACCCCGACGGCCTGCTCAACCCCGGCGTGCTCGTCGACCCCGCCCCGGTCGACGCCGACCTGCGTCCCGGCCGCCCCGTGGCCAAGGTGCCGACGCTGCTGCGCTTCGTGGAGGACGGCGGCTCGATGGGCCGTGCGGTGCACCGCTGCACCGGCGTCGGCAAGTGCGTGGCCGGCCCGGCCACCGGGCCCGCCTCGTCGGTGATGTGCCCGTCCTGGCAGGCCACCCGCGACGAGAAGGACTCCACCCGGGGTCGCGCGCGGGTGCTCCAGGAGGCGCTCGACGGCACCCTGGTCGACGGCCTGGCCGACCCCGCGGTGCACGACGCGCTCGACCTCTGCCTCTCCTGCAAGGGGTGCTCCAGCGACTGCCCCACCGGGGTCGACATGGCGACCTACAAGTCCGAGGTGCTGCACCAGACCTATCGCGGCCGGCGGCGCCCGCGCACCCACTACACGCTCGGCTGGCTGCCGGCCCTGGTCCGGCTCGCGCCGAAGCGCTTCGGGCGGGGCCTGGCCGAGCGGGCGATGGGTGCGGCCCCGCTGGTGCGGGTGGCGGCCAGGGCCGCCGGGATCGACCCGCGCCGGTCGCTGCCCCGGATCGCGACGCGGACCGCGCGGTCGGTGCTGGGCACCCGCGAGCTGGCCGACCAGGTGGACGTCTGGATCTGGGCCGACACCTTCACCGACCAGTTCCGCCCGTCGGCGGCCCAGGCCGCCATCCAGCTCCTCGGCGAGGCCGGCCTGAGGGCGGCCCTGATCGGGCCGGACGCCTGCTGCGGCCTGACCTGGATCTCCACCGGCCAGCTCGACCGGGCCCGGAGCACCATGCAGCAGACCGTCGAGACCCTGGCGCCCTACGTGGCCTCCGGGGCGCCGGTGATCGCCCTGGAGCCGTCCTGCCTGGCGACCCTGCGCTCCGACGCCGTCCAGCTCAGCGACGACCCCCGGGCCGAGCAGGTCGCCTCCGGGGTCAGCTCGCTCGCGGAGCTGCTCGCCCGGCTCTCCGAGGAGCGCGGCTGGCAGCCGCGGGACCTGCGCGGGGTGGAGGTGGTGGCCCAGCCGCACTGCCACCACCAGTCGGTGATCGGCTGGGAGACCGACGCCCGGCTCCTCCAGCGCGCGGGCGCCACCGTGACCCGGGTCGGCGGCTGCTGCGGCCTGGCGGGCAACTTCGGCATGGAGCAGGGTCACTACGACGTCTCCGTGGCGGTGGCCGAGCTGCAGCTGCTGCCGGCGGTGCGGGCCAACCCCGACGCGGTCGTGCTGGCCGACGGCCTCTCCTGCCGGCACCAGCTCGACGACCTCGCCGGCGTCCGGGCCGTGCACCTCGCCGAGCTGCTGGTGGGGCCTGGGCTGCCGGTGGGTGCCGGGAACTAGCATCGAGGTCATGAACCCCCACCACCGCCGGCTCGTGATCCCGATGGCGCTCGGGGGACTGATCGTGATCGTCGTGCTCGCCGCCCTGCTCAAGTGAGGCCCGAGGTGAGGGACTGATGGCTGCCGAACCCCTGCTGCGCGCGCTGGCCCGGATGCGCAGCCTGATCCTCGACCCCGACGTGCTGGTCCGGGCCGTCGCCTCGGGGCGCAAGAAGGGCTCCGTGCCCCGTTGGAAGCGGGTCGAGCTGCGCTACGTCGAGCTCAAGTCCGGGCTCCACCTGCAGGTGACCGCCTACGACGAGACCCAGGCCCACACCTCCAACCACGCCGTCGGGGAGCCCGGCCGGCCCAGCCCGGCCCGCGAGGCGCTCGACGACCTGCTCGACGAGCCCTTCGGCAACTGGCACGTGGAGACCACCACGCAGCAGCACCAGGTGCGGGTCACCAAGAAGCTCGAGGCGCTGGTCCACACCACCGAGCGGGGCGAGGCGGTGACCGTCGACCGCGAGCACGACCGCGACAAGCAGCGGTTGCTCGCCGAGGACGACCCGGTCCTGGTGGCACTGGGCATCTCCACGCCCGAGGGGCGGATCAAGCCGAGCCGCCAGGCCAAGTACCGCCAGGTCGAGGAGTTCCTCCGGCTCCTCGACTCCTCCCTCACCGAGGCCCTGACCAAGGGGAGCCTGCGCCGCCCGACCCCCGAGGAGCCGCTGCGGGTCGTCGACCTGGGGTGCGGCAACGCCTACCTCACCTTCGCCGCCCAGCGGTTCCTCACCCACGTGCGCGGCCTGCCGGTCCAGGTGACCGGGGTCGACGTCAAGCAGCAGTCGGCCGACCACAACTCCTCGGTGGCGGCCTCGCTCGGCATCGAGGCCGACTTCGTGGTGGGCACCATCGAGCAGGTCGAGCTCGCGGCGGCACCCGACGTGGTGCTGGCGCTGCACGCCTGCGACACCGCCACCGACGAGGCGCTGGCCCGGGCCGTCGGCTGGCAGGCGTCGCTGGTGCTGGCCGCCCCCTGCTGCCACCACGACGTGGCCGCCCAGCTGCGGCGCACGCCCACGCCCGCGCCGTACGCGATGCTCACCCGCCACGGCATCCTGCGTGAGCGCTTCGCCGACACCCTCACCGACGCGCTGCGCGCCTCGCTGCTGCGCCTGGAGGGCTACAAGGTCGACGTGGTCGAGTTCGTGGAGAGCGAGCACACCCCCCGCAACACCCTGCTGCGCGCGGTGCGCAGCGGCGGCCCGGTCAAGGGCGGCGGGGTGCGCAAGGAGTACGACGACCTGGTCGCGGCCTGGGGCATCCGGCCGCGCCTGGCCGAGCTCCTGGACCGGTGACCTCCGCGCGGGCCTGGGCGGCCGGCCTGGTCCTGGCCACGCCGTTCGTGCTGGGCACCGCGGTCGCAAGCACCCCGCCGGCGGGCGACGTGGTGCTGGTGATGTCCGATCCGCGGATCGTGGAGTCCTCGGGCCTCGCGGAGGTCCCGGACCCCGAGGCGGGGCCAGGCCCGCTGCTGGCGACGGTCAACGACAGCGGCGACACCGGACGGGTCTTCGCCGTCGACCCGGCGACCGGCCGCACGGTGGGGATCACCACCTGGTCCGACGACCCGACCGACGTCGAGGCGCTGGCGCCCGCGGGGCCGGGCGAGGTGTGGGTGGGCGACATCGGCGACAACCTGCGCGCCCGCGACGACGTCGAGGTGGCGCGGGTCCCGGTGGGCCGGGGCGCCGCGCAGGTGGCCGCGCCGCGCTGGAGGCTGACCTGGCCCGACGGCCCCCGCGACTCCGAGGCGCTGCTGGCCCACCCGGTCACCGGCCGGCTGCTGCTGGTGAGCAAGGGCGTCTTCGGCGGGGAGGTGGTCCAGGCCCCCGCCGAGCTGGACCCGGCGGGACCCAACCCGCTGGCCGAGCTGGGGGAGGTCGCCGCGATGGTCACCGACGGCGCCTTCTGGCCCGACGGCCGCCACCTCCTGCTGCGCACCTACCAGCGGCTGCACGTCTACTCCTACCCCGCGCTGGAGCGGGTCGCCGAGCTCGCGCTCCCGGCTCAGCCGCAGGGCGAGGGGCTGATGGTCACCGGCGACAGCGAGGTGTGGCTCAGCTCCGAGGGCGCCCGCAGCGAGGTGCTGCGGCTCTCGTTGCCCGGCGACGTACGCCGGCTGCTCGACGAGGCGCCGCCCGCCGACGAGGAGACCGCCGCCGGGGAGCCGATCCCGGCGTGGTGGCAGTACGTGCTGCGCAGCCTCTTGCCATGGGTGTGAGGATGAGCCCATGCCCCGACTGCGTCGCACGTCACCGGACCAGCCGGGCTGGACCCGCCGGCGCGCGGGCAGGGGCTTCGTCTACCTCGACGAGCAGGGCCGGCGCCTCCCCGAGGAGGACGCCCAGCGGGTCCGGGAGCTGGTGATCCCCCCGGCCTGGCGCGAGGTGTGGGTCACGCCCCACCCCCACGGCCACCTGCAGGCCGTCGGCACGGACGACGCCGGGCGCCGCCAGTACCTCTACCACCCCCAGTGGCGGGCCAAGCGGGACGCGGCGAAGTTCGACCGGGTCCTCGAGTTCGGTCGGGCGATGTCGGTGGCGCGGGAGAAGGTGCTCACCGACCTGGGCGCGGAGGGGATGGAGCTGGGTCGCGCCTGCGCGGTGGCCGTGCGGCTGCTCGACCTGGGCTACTTCCGGATCGGCAACGACGTCTATGCCGACCAGAACGGCAGCTTCGGCCTGACCACCCTGGAGCGGCGCCACGTCTCGCGCCGGGGGCAGCGGCTGATCTTCTGCTTCACCGGCAAGTCGGGGGTGGAGCACTGCATCGAGATCGACGACCCCGCCGTGGTCGAGGCGCTGGAGCTGATGCGCCGGCGGCGCGACCGCGAGCAGCCCCGGCTGCTGGCCTGGAAGGACGGGCGCACCTGGCGCACCCTGGACTCGGCGGCGGTCAACGACTACATCCGCGAGACCACCAGCGTGGACGCCACCGCCAAGGACTTCCGCACCTGGCACGCCACGGTGATCGCCGCCGGCCACCTGGCCCACACCCCGGAGCCGGGGGCGACCAAGGCGTCCCGCAAGCGGGCCCTGGCGGCGTGCTACCGCGAGGTCTCGGACTTCCTCGGCAACACCCCCACGCTGGCCCGCACCTCCTACGTCGACCCCCGGGTGGTCGACGCCTACGAGGAGGGCCGGACCGTGGACCGGGTCGACGAGCGCTCGTGGAAGACGCCCGACGAGCGTCAGGCGGCGCTGGAGCGGGCGGTGCTGGAGCTGCTCACCGAGGAGAGCTGAGCGCCTCGACCACGTGGTCGAGGCAGTGGGTGAGCTGCTCGACGTCGGAGGGGTCGACCGCGGGATACATCGCGATCCGCAGCTGGTTGCGGCCCAGCTTGCGATAGGGCTCGGTGTCGACGATGCCGTTGTCGCGCAGCACCGCGGCGAGCCGGGCGGCGTCGACGGACTCGTCGAAGTCGAGGGTGGCGATGACCAGCGAGCGGTGCGCCGGGTCGGCGACGTAGGGGGTCACGAAGGGTCGTCGTTCCGCCCATCCGTAGAGGACGTCGGAGGAGGCGGTGGTCCGCTCGACCATGGCGGGCAGACCGCCCTGGTCGTTCATCCAGTCGAGCTGCTCGGCCATCAGGAAGAGCGTCGCCACCGACGGGGTGTTGTAGGTCTGGTTCTTGGCGGAGTTGTCGATCGCGGTGGGCAGGTCGAAGAACGGCGGGACGTAGCGGCCGCTGGAGGCGATCTCCTCGGCGCGGGCCAGGGCGCGGGGCGACATCAGCGCGAGCCACAGGCCCCCGTCGGAGGCGAAGCACTTCTGCGGGGCGAAGTAGTAGACGTCCGTCTCCCGGACGTCGACCGGCAGGCCGCCGGCCCCCGAGGTGGCATCGATCAGCACCAGGGCGTCCTCGTCGGCCCCCGGCGGACGCAGCACCGGGGCCATCACCCCGGTGGAGGTCTCGTTGTGGGCCCACGCGTAGGCGTCCACGCCCTCCTCGGCCACCGGCTCGGGGAGTGAGCCGGGCTCCGAGGCGATCACGGACGGCTCGGCCAGCCAGGGGGCGGCCCGGACCGAGGCCGCGAACTTGGAGGTGAACTCACCGAAGGTCAGGTGCTGGCTGCGGCTGCGGACCAGGCCGAAGGCGGCGATGTCCCAGAAGGCGGTGGCCCCGCCGTTGCCGAGCACCACCTCGTAGCCCTCGGGAAGGTCGAAGAGGTCCCGCAGCCCCGCACGCACGTGGCCCACCATCCGCCGCACCGGTTCCTGGCGGTGAGAGGTGCCGAGCAGGGAGGTCCCGGTGGCGGCGAGCGCCTCGACGTGGCTCGTCGCGATCTTCGAGGGCCCGGCGCCGAAGCGTCCGTCGGCGGGCAGCAGGCCGGCCGGGATGATGAGCGCGTCGTGGGCGGTTGAGGTCACCAGGCATCCTTTCACCGGACCCGCGGCTGCCGACCAGCGCGGGCGTCCTGACGACACTGTCAGCGCGGTCCATTGTGGCACCGGCCCCCGATCTGAGCGAAACGGAACGAGCATGAGCACCGCAGCACCCGACCACCTCGGCCCCGCCCTGAGGCTGCGTCGTCGTCCGCTCACCCACCCGGACTCGGTCCGGCTGGTGCAGGAGGTCCAGGCCGAGTACGTCGTCCTCTACGGAGGACCGGACGAGGCGCCGATCGACCCGGGTGAGTTCGAGGACGGGACCGGTGCGTTCTACGTCGGCTACCTCGGCGAGGTGCCGGTGGCCACCGGCGCCTGGCGCCGGGTCGAGCCGCCCTCGGGGGTGGGCGCGGGCCCCTGCGCGGAGATCAAGCGGATGTACGTGGTCGCCGGGCAGCGCCGCCGCGGTCTCGCCCGCCGGGTGCTCGCCGAGCTGGAGGAGGCGGCGGCCGCGGCGGGGATCCGGGCCCTGGTCCTGGAGACCGGGTTGAAGCAGCCGGAGGCCATCGCGCTCTACGAGGCCTGCGGCTACCGGCCGATCCCGGGCTACGGCTACTACTGCGGCTCGGAGCACTCCCGCTGCTACGCCAAGGACCTCTCGCCCCAGCCCGCGGGGCTCGCCGAAGGTGCACGTCCAGCCGACACGCCGTGCTGATCTGACTTTCTCACCCGTATCGCGGACATCGACGCCCCTCTCGACGTAGCGTCACGGACGTGACTGGAGGGACTCGGGGAGGAGATCCGCAGGTGAGCAGGGAGTGGCCCGCACGGGCAGTCGTGAGGGCGCTGCTGGTGCTCCTGCTGGCCTCGGTGGTGACGGTGCCGGGCCTGGCCCAGGCCAGCCCGGCGCCCGATCCCGTGGCCGGCCGGTCGGCGACCCCGGTGCCGATGGCACGGGTGCCGATGCTCAGCGCGGCCCTGGTCTACACCTCGGTGCTGGAGGGGTACGCGACCTACCAGCCCCAGACCCGGTGCCGGCCCAAGGCCAAGCCCGGGGTGCTGCTGCTGGCCGCCGCCCTGGTGGCGCGCGGGGGCGGCAACGGTCCCATCGGCCGCGGCTGCGCCGGCTCCTCGACCTCGGAGCACAAGGAGGCCCGGGCCTTCGACTGGATGCTCGACCACCGCGACCCCGCCCAGCGGGCGCTCGCCGAGCAGTTCCTCGCGGAGGTGCTGGCCCCGGACCACCTGGGCAACCCCCACGCGCTGGCCCGCCGGATGGGGATCATGTACGTCATCTGGAACGACCGGATCTACTCCGCCTACGACGGCTTCGCCGGCCGTGCCTACCTCAGCTCGTCGTGCCGCACCAAGCGTCGCTGCTCGCCGACGCTGCGGCACCGCGACCACGTGCACATCTCGCTGACGCGCCAGGCGGCCCGCGGCCTGACCAGCTGGTACCTGGAGCAGCCCCCGCCCCTGGCGTGAGCCGGGGCGGGGGGCGGCCCCGGGTCACTCCTCGATGATGTGGACCGCGGCCTCCTCGGCGCTGGCGCCGGCGCCGTCGATGCCGACGTCCTCGCCGACCAGGTCCTTCTCGGTGTCCTCGGCCACCCCCTGGTCGGGGTCGACCAGGCGGCCCGCCCGCTGCGCACCGACCTCGCCGTCGTCGAGGTCCTCGTCGGCCTCGAGCTCGGCGGCCTGGACGTAGGGGTCGGGCTCGGGCTCCTCCTGGGCGATGCGCTGGTCCAGCGACTCGCCCTCGGCCTCCTCGCGGGGAGTGTTTCCGAAGCCCTGGGCCGGCGACCACTTCTCCGGGGGCGAGTAGCCCTCGTCGAGCGGCTCCGTCAGCCCGCGGTCATCGACCAGGCTGTCTCCCTCGCCCTGGGGCTGGTCCTCGTCGTCCACGGAGTAGCCGTGGTAGGACTCGCTGTCCGGGGTCTCGGTCATCGTCGTCGCTCCTGGTTCCGTCGTCTCGCTTGCTGCTGGGACGTACCCGATCCCCGTCCGGCGATGCGCCGGGTCAGGCAGACCAGGCGTCGTTCCAGCCCTCGACCTCCGAGGCCGGGCGCGAGGCGGGGCCGGTGTAGAGCGCCGAGGGGCGGATCAGGCGGCCGGTCCGCTTCTGCTCCAGGATGTGGGCCGACCAGCCGCCGGTGCGGGCGCAGGTGAACATCGAGGTGAACAGGTGGGCGGGCACCTCGGCGAAGTCCAGGACGATGGCCGCCCAGAACTCCACGTTGGTCTCCAGGACCCGGTCGGGACGCCGCTCCCGCAGCTCGGCCAGCGCGGCCTTCTCCAGCGCCTCGGCGACCTCGTAGCGCGGGGCGTTGAGCTCGCGCGCGGTGCGCCGCAGCACGCGGGCCCGGGGGTCCTCGGCGCGGTAGACGCGGTGACCGAAGCCCATCAGGCGCTCGCCGTCGTCGAGCAGCCGCTTGACGTAGGCGCGGGCGTCGCCGGTCTTCTCGACGTCCTCGATCATCCCCAGCACCCGCGACGGGGCGCCGCCGTGCAGCGGGCCGCTCATCGCGCCGATCGCGCCGGAGAAGGCGGCCGCGACGTCGGCCCCGGTGGAGGTGATCACCCGGGCGGTGAAGGTGGAGGCGTTCATACCGTGCTCGGCGGCCGAGGACCAGTAGGCGTCGATCGCGTGCGCGTGCTTCGGGTCCACCTCGCCCTTCCAGCGCAGCAGGAACTTCTCGGCGAGGGTGCCGCCCTCGTCGACGATGCGCTGGGGGACCACGGGCTGGTGCAGGCCGCGGGCCGACTGGGCGGCGTAGGAGAGGACCATCACGGCGACGCGGGCGAGGTCCTCGCGGGCCTGCTCGTCGCTGATGTCGTAGGTCTGGCCGAAGCCGAAGGCCGGGGCGAGCATGGCGATGGCGGCCTGGACGTCGACGCGCACGTCGCCGGTGTGCACCGGGAGGTTGTAGGCCTCGGCGGGCGGGAGCCCGGGGGTGTAGCTGCCGTCGATCAGCAGGCCCCAGACGTTCTCGAAGGGGACGCGCCCCACGATCTCCTCGATGTCCACACCACGGTAACGAAGGGCGGACCCTTCCTTGTCGGGCTCGGCGATCTCGCTCTCGAAGGCGACGACGCCCTCGAGTCCGTGGTGAACCTCGGTCATGCGGCTTCGACTCCTTCGACGGGGGATGGGGGCTTCTCGCAATTCTGCACCCCGGCTGGTTCCTGCGCACCATTGCGCCGGTCTAGGGTCGCGCGTGTGGAACCCCGACCGGTCCGCGAGCCGGACCCCGCCGAGTCCCTGGCCGCGCTGCGCCGCGAGTACGCCGCCCGTGGCCTGCTCGAGGAGGACGCCGGGGAGGACCCCTTCGCGCTCTTCCGGCGCTGGCTCGCCGACGCGCTCGGCTCCGGGCTGCACGAGCCCAACGCGATGGTCCTCTCCACCGTCTCCGCCGGCGGGGTCCCCTCCTCGCGCACGGTGCTGCTCAAGGGCTTCGACGAGCGCGGCTTCGTCTTCTTCACCAACCGGGGCTCGCGCAAGGGCGTGGAGCTGGCCGCGAACCCCCACTGCGCCCTGCTCTTCGGGTGGCACGCGGTGGAGCGGCAGGTGCGGGTGACCGGCCAGGCCTGGTCCCTGCCACCCGACGAGGTCGCCGCCTACTTCGCCACCCGGCCCCGCGGCGCCCAGCTGGGCGCGTGGGCCTCGGCCCAGTCCGAGCCGGTCGGGTCGGCCGCCGAGCTCCGGGCCGCGCACGAGGCCGCGGCGGAGCGGTTCGCCGGCGTGGAGGTCCCGGTGCCGCCCCGCTGGGGCGGCTACCGGGTGCGGCCGCTGGCCTGGGAGTTCTGGCAGGGCAGGCCGGACCGGCTGCACGACCGGCTGGAGTTCCGGCGCGCGGAGCCGGTGCCGACCCGGTGGGTGCGCCGGCGGCTGGCGCCCTGACCTCGCCGGGGCCGGAAAATCCCTTGGCTCCGCGCCCGCGGCGACCTACCGTGGAAGGACACGGGAAAGGAGGTGGTCCGCGAGATGATGTCTTCACGGATGCGTGAGGTGGCTGCGAGCTAGCAGCTAATCCACCGCAGTCACCCGACCCGCAGGCTCCGGCGCCATCCGACCGGCCCAGGCTCCGTCCCGGAGCAGCCTGCGGGTCGTCTGCGTCGTGCCGGTGCATGAGACGCTGACGTCATGGGGGAGGAGTCGCGTCACGCGCGCCAGGATCCGGACGACGACGTGGGCGACCTGCCCGACCGGATCGTCGGGCGGCTCAGGCTCCTGGTGTCCACGATCATGGACCTCGGCGCCGACCTCGACGAGGAGACGGTGCTGTGCCGGCTCGCCACCGGTGCGTGCGCGGTCGCCGAGGGGGCCCGGGGGCGGGTCGAGGTGCTCGACGGGCACGGTGCGGTGCAGCGGGTGCTCACCGAGCGCGGGACGCCGTACCGCCGGGCTGCCGGCCCGGACCCCCGGGGCACCCGGCTCCGCGAGGAGATCGTGGTCGACGGGGTCCCGGCGGCCGTGGTGACCGTCTTCGAGCCGCTCGGACCCCACGGTTTCGACCCACGGGCCGCCGGCCGGCTGGCGGCGGTGGCGCGGACAGCCGGGATCGCCCTGCGCAACGCCCGCGTCCACGCCCGGGGCGAGCGGCGCCGGGTCAGCCTGGAGGCGACCACCCAGGTGGCCCACGCGATCACCTCCGCGGTGCCCCTGGAGGACGTGCTCTCGGTGGTGACCGGGTCGGTCCGCCGCGCCCTGGCCGCGACCGGCGCGGGCCTCCTGGTGCCGCACCCCAGCGGCCTGCACGAGGTCAGGGCGCTCGACGTCCGGCGCGGCCACCTGACCCGCAGCCGCACGCTCTTCGAGCAGGCCCGGCCGGCGCTGGAGGAGGTCCTGGTCTCGGGCGAGGAGCAGGTCCTGGCCTTCGACCAGGACGTGATCGCGCTGGTGCCGGTCGAGCTCACCGGCGACGAGCGGCACCTGCTCGGGGTCTGGTGGGCCGGGCGCACCGCACCGCTGGCGGAGGAGGAGCGGGCCCTGGTCGCGGCCTTCGCGGAGCAGGCGGGGGTGGCGATCGACCGGGCGCGGGCCGCCCAGGACCGCGAGCGCCTGCTGGTCCTCAGCGAGCGGGAGCGCATCGCCCGCGATCTCCACGACGTGGTGATCCAGCGCATCTTCGCCTCGGGGCTCCAGCTGCGCAGCCTGCTGCGCGAGGACGACCTGGACCTCGCCCGGCGGGGGCTCTGCGCCGCGGTGGACGACCTCGACCTGACCATCCGCGACATCCGGACGACGATCTTCGCCCTGCACGACGCCGGTCAGCGGCTGCGGCAGGACGCCCGCGGGCTGCTGCGCGAGTATGCGCCGGGGCTCGGCTTCACCCCCACGATGCGGACCCAGGGGGACCTGGACGGCCTCGACGCCCCGGTCGTGGTGGAGCACGCGCTGGCCAGCCTGCGCGAGCTCCTGGCCAACGTCGTCCGGCACGCGAGGGCGAGCAGCTGCCAGGTGGAGCTCCGGCTCGGCTCCGGCTGGCTGAGCGTCGAGGTGGCCGACGACGGCGTCGGCTTCGATCATCCGGCCCGCCGTAGCGGCCTGGAGAACCTGGCGCTGCGCGCGTCGCTGCTCGGCGGCACCTTCAGCATCGGGACCAGGGAGCCGACGGGGACGCTGGCCCGTTGGCGGGTGCCGGTTCAGGCGCTCTGAGCCTCCGTGGCCGGCGCCCCGCCGGGACCCGGCTGCCCGGGCTGCGGGGCGGGTGCCCGGGCCGGCGCGGGGGCGCCCGGCCCCACCAGCTGGGAGACCACGTTGAGGGCCACCCAGCACAGCAGCACCGAGACCAGGTAGCGGGAGAGGGCGGCGTCCAACGGCAGCGTGCCCTCCACCAGGGCGAGCCACAGGGCCGGTGAGGAGACGACGGCGGCGGCCCCCAGGACCACCCCGTTGAGGGGACCGATGCTCATCGCTGGGCTCCTGTCGGGCTGAGGGCGCGGTCACCGGTGACGACGCCGACCGAGCGCACCTGAGCGCTGCCGCCGAGCTCGGAGTAGGAGAGGACCGGCAGCCGGTCGAGGGTGGGGCGCACCAGGCGCCGCAGCGCGGCCCGGATCTGGGGGGCGCAGACGAGCACCGGCCGCTGGTCGCGGTTCTCCGCCTCCGCGGTGAGCCCGGCCAGCTGGATCAGCATCTGCTGCCCGATGTCGGGGTCCAGCGCCAGGACCGCCCCGTGGTCGGTGGCCCGCATCGACTCCAGCATCCGGTGCTCCAGCTGCGGGTCGAGGCTGATCACGTGCACGTCGCCGTTCTGCAGGTAGGGCGCCACCACCGCGGGCCCGAGGGCCTGGCGGGCGGACTCGACGAGTCCGTCGAGGTCCTTGGAGGCCGCGGCCCGCAGCGACAGCGCCTCGAAGATCCGGACCAGGTCGCGCACCGAGATCTTCTCGTCGAGCAGGCTCTGGAGCACCCGCTGCACCTCGCCGAGGCTGAGCTGGGTGGGGGTGAGCTCCTCGATGACGACCGGGTGCGAGCGCTTGACGACGTCGGTGAGCAGACGCACGTCCTCGCGGCCCAGCAGACGGGCGGCGTGCTGGGTGACCACCTCGGCCAGGTGCGTGGTGATCACCGAGGCCCGGTCGACGACGGTGGCCCCGGTGAGCTCGGCCTGGTTGCGCAGCTCGGTGGGGATCCACTTGGCCTCCAGGCCGAAGACCGGCTCCACGCCGGCCTGGCCGGGCAGGTTGCCCAGGTAGTCGCCGATGGCCATGACGTGGCCCGACGGGGCCTCGCCGCGGGCGACCTCGATGCCGAAGAGGGTGATCGCGTAGGTCCGCGAGGGCAGGTCGATGTTGTCGCGGGTGCGCACCGGCGGCACCACGATGCCGATGTCTGAGGCGACCTTGCGGCGCAGCGCCTTGACCCGGTCGAGCAGGTCGCCGCCGACGCTGGGGTCGACCAGGTCGATGATGTCGGGGGCCAGCTCGAGGCCGAGCGGGTCGACCTGGATCTCGGCGGCCAGCAGCTCGGGGGAGTCGGGGTTGGGCGCGGCCTCGACCTGGCGCTGGGCCTCCGCCTCCGCGGGGTCCGGCTTGGCCGGCACCCGGGTGGAGGCCAGCAGCATCACCCCGCCGGCGACCAGGAACGGGAGCTTGGGCAGGCCGGGGATCAGGCAGAGGGAGAACGCCGCGAAGCCGGCGATGCGCAGCGGCATCTGGTTGGCGGTGATCTGCTTGATGATGTCGCTGCCCATGTCCTCGTCGCCCGCGTGGCGGGTGACCACCAGGCCGGTGGCGACCGAGAGGAGCAGAGCGGGGATCTGGGAGACCAGGCCGTCGCCGATGGTCAGCAGGCTGTAGGTCGAGATGGCCTCGCCGAAGGGCATGCCCAGCTGGGCGACGCCGATCGCGAAGCCACCGATGAGGTTGACCAGGGTGATCACGATGGCGGCGATCGCGTCGCCCTTGACGAACTTCGACGCCCCGTCCATGGCGCCGTAGAAGTCCGCCTCCGCGTGCACCTCGGCACGGCGCAGGCGGGCCTGGTCCTCGGTGATCAGCCCGGAGTTGAGGTCGGCGTCGATCGCCATCTGCTTGCCCGGCATGGCGTCGAGGGTGAAGCGGGCGCCGACCTCGGCGACCCGGCCGGCGCCGTTGGTGATGACGACGAACTGGATGACCAGCAGGATCGCGAAGACGATGATGCCGACGATCAGCGAGCCCCCGACCACGAAGTGGCCGAAGGTGTCGATGACCTTGCCGGCGTAGCCGTCGAGCAGCACCAAGCGGGTGGCGCTGACGTTGAGCGCCAGCCGGAAGAGCGTCATCACCAGCAGCACGGCCGGGAACGAGGCGAAGTCCAGCGGCCTGGTGACGAACATGGCCACCATCAGGATGAGCAGCGCACCGGTGATGTTGAGGGCGATCAGCATGTCGAGGACGACCGCGGGCAGCGGGACCACGAGCATCACGACGATCAGCACGATGCCGACCGGCACGCCCAGCTGGGTCAAGCGCTTCACGCCACGGGTCCTCTCGAAGGGTCACCTCATCCGGTGCGCCCTCCGTGGCGCGGCAGACACCGTCCTGGTGTCACGAGAGTCCTATCGGCCCTCGGCCGACGGTTCTGAGGGTTTTCTCCGGCGACCCGCGGGCAGCACCGGCGGCAGGTCGGCCTCGGTGCGCGGGCTGCGGTGCTCGCCGCCGTGGTGGCCCCGGGTGCGCCGGCTGATCACGAAGGCGAGGACCTGCGCGACCGCGCCGAAGAGCTCCGCGGGGATCTCCTGGCCGACCTTGGTGGAGAAGTGCAGGGCCCGGGCCAGCGGCACGTCGCGCACCAGCGGGACCCGGTGGGTGGCCGCCTCCTCGCGGATCTTGGCCGCGACCGCCCCGGCGCCGCGGGCGACCACCACGGGGGCGCCCCGCTCCGGCTCGTAGCGCAGGGCCACCGCCACGTGGGTGGGGTTGACCAGCACGACGTCGGCGGTGGGCACGTCGGCCATCATCCGGTTGCGGGCCGCGGCGAGCTGGCGGGACCGGATGGCGCTCTTGACCAGCGGGTCGCCGTCGGAGTTCTTGTGCTCCTGCTTGACCTCCTGCTTGGTCATCCGGGTCTGCTTGCCGATCTTGCGCCGCTGGAAGGCGTAGTCGGCCGCCGCCATCACCAGCCCGGCCAGGGCGACGTTGCGGATCAGCCCCAGCGACTCCTCGGCGATCACCTCCAGCACCGCGGGGATCGGCATCAGCCCGCCCAGCAACGGCATCATCGAGCGGATCACCAGGTAGGCCATGATCGCCACCGCCGAGCTCTTGACGAGCATCTTGGCGCCCTCCCAGAGGGCCTGGGGGCCGAAGGCGCGCTTGGCGCCCTGGAGCAGGTTGAGCTTCTTGAAGTTGGGCTTGACCGCCTTGGTGGCCAGGTAGAAGCCGCCCTGGGCCAGCGCGCCGGCGATGCCGATGACCATCACTCCGCTGGCCAGCAGGAGCAGCGCCAGAGCCACGTGCCACAGGCCGCGGCTGAAGAGCTCGAGGGCCAGGGCGACGTCGGCCGTCTCCACCGCCACCAGACAGCTGGTCATCAGCTCGCGCAGCGCGGTGAGCTCGCGGCCCATCAGCATCGGCAGCGCCATCCCGACGGCCAGCATCGAGGCCCAGCCGCCCAGCTCCTGGGTGCGCGGGACCTGCCCCTCCTTGCGGTTCTCCTTCCTCTTCTTCGGGGTCGGTTTCTCTGTCTTCTCCTCGCTCATCGCCTCACCCCCCGCCGGCCAGGGCGGCCATCGCCTCGTTGGCGAGGTCGACCAGTCGGTCGACCGCCTCGGGGAGGACGGGGAAGGAGAGCCCGAGGAGCAGCAGGGTCAGGCCGATCTTGGCCGGGAACATCACGTTGATGGCGTTGAGCTGGGGCGCGACCTTGGTGAGCAGGGCCAGCCCGAGGTCGGCGACGAAGAGCACCGCGATCATCGGCAGGGCGATCTGGACCGCGGTCACGAAGAACATCTCGAAGGCGGTCACCAGGATCCCGGGGGCGCCCTCGGTCTCCGGCAGCTCGCCGAGGGGGAGGAGCTCGAAGGTGCTGAGCAGCCCGCCGATCACCAGCAGGTGACCGCCGGTGGCGAAGAGGAGCATGGTGGCCAGCATCTGGTGGAACTTGCCGAAGACGGTGTTCATGTTCATCCCGAGCGGGTCGAAGCCCTGGGCGAGGGCGAACCCGCCGAAGATGTCGACCAGGCTGCCGGCGGCCGCGATGGCCTGGAAGAGCAGGTGGGTGACGAAGCCCATGCCCACCCCCACCAGCACCTGGGTCAGGGCCACGACCACCAGCCCCCAGGTGTCGGCCGAGACCTCGCCCGCCATCGAGGGGGCCACCGCGAAGGCGAGCCCGAGGGCCAGCACCACCTTGGCCATCGCCGGCACCGAGCGGGAGGAGAACGGCGGGACCACCGCCAGCCAGGCGCCGATCCGGATCGAGGCCATCAGGTAGGCGATCAGCTCCTGCCCGGCGAGGGAGAGGACCATGGCGCGGCCTAGGAGAGCATCGAGGGCAGCGCCTCGAAGAGGTCCAGGGTGAAGGTCACCAGCGTGTGCAGCATCCAGTTGCCGCTGATGAGCATGGCCACGCCCACGCCGACCAGCTTGGGGACGAAGGCGAGCGTGAACTCCTGGATCTGGGTCATCGACTGGAACAGCGAGATGGCGAAGCCGATCACCAGCGAGGTGACCAGGATCGGCGCGGAGAGCTTGAGCGCGACCAGCATGGTGCGCAGCGCGATCTCGATGACGACGGTGTCGGTCATCCTGGCCCCCCGTAGCTGGAGACCAGGGAGGTGACCACCAGTCCCCAGCCGTCGACCAGGACGAAGAGCAGGAGCTTGAAGGGCAGCGACACCATCACCGGCGGCATCATCATCATGCCCAGCGCCATCAGCGCGCCGCTGACCACGATGTCGATGACCAGGAAGGGGATGAAGATGATGAAGCCGATGATGAAGGCCTGCTTGAGCTCGCTGAGCACGAAGGCGGGCACCAGGGTGGCCATCCCCACGTCGTCGCGGTCCTCGGGCAGGTCCCGGCCGGCGACGTTGGTGAGCAGGATCAGCTCCTCGTCGCCCGACTGGTCGAGCATGAACTCGCGCAGCGGCTCCAGGCCGTCGGTGTAGGCGGCGGTGGAGGTCTTGTCCCCGTCGAGGTAGGGCTGGAGCGCGACCTCGTTGATCTGGGAGAGCACCGGGCCCATGATGAACAGGCTCAGGAAGAGGGCGAGGCCGGCGAGGACCTGGTTGTTCGGCGTCTGCTGGAGCCCCAGCGCGTTGCGGGTCAGGCCGAGCACCACCAGGATCTTGGTGAAGCTGGTGCAGGTCAGCAGGATGGCCGGCAGCAGCGAGAGCAGCGTCAGCGCGATGATGATGACGACCGAGTTGCTCGGGGTCTCGGTCAGTCCGTCGAGCTCGATGGTGACCGAGCTGTCGCCGGGGCCGCCGGGCCCGGCGGGACCGCCCGGACCCTCGGGGGACAGCGAGAGGTCGACGGCGTGCGCGGCGCCGCCCACCGAGCCCAGAAGCAGGACCAGCAGGAGGCCTGCCAGGGCGGCTCCGAGCAGCCGCGGCAGCCACCTCATGGCTGGTGCCTGCCGCCGGTGGGGCCGCCGTCGTCCTTGCCCCGGAGCGCGGCCAGCGCCTGGCGCCAGGTGCGCGGAGAGAGCACCGAGCCGCCCAGCGGGGTGGGCTCCTCGGGGACGACCTGGGCCAGCTGCTCCTCGGTGACCAGCTCTTCGGGGTCGAGCTCGGCCAGCACGTTGACCTGGTGCTCGGTGGTGCCGAGCACCAGCACCCGGCTGCCGACGGTGACCACGGCCACCGACGAGGTGCGGGTCAGCGGCTGGCGGTGCACCACCCGGACCAGCGAGCTGGCCCCGCCCTGGAAGCGGCGCGCCCCGAGACGGGCCAGCAGCAGCAGCAGGCCGACGACGACGGCCAGGGAGAAGGCCAGCCGGAGGGTGAGCTCGAGCACGGGTCAGGCGCTCGCTTCGTCCACGATCTCGGTGATCCGCAGACCGAAGTCCTCGTCGACCACGACCACCTCGCCCCGGGCGATGAGCCGGCCGTTGACCAGCAGGTCGGCGGGCCCGTCGGCGGCGCGGTCGAGCTCGAGCACGGTGCCGGGCGAGAGGGCCAGCAGGTCGCGGACCGCCATCCGGGTGCGGCCCAGCTCGACGGTGACCTCCATGTCGACCCCGGCCAGCATCTCGATGCCCCGTCGGGAGGCGACGTGCTCGCTCCGGGGGACGCCGGTGTCGGGCGCGCCGTAGGACAGCGGGCCCGCCGGGGCGGGCGGGGCGATGGGCTGGCCGGCCGGCTCGTGGGTGGGGGTGAACACGGGGGAGGCCGGGGCCACGGCCGCCGAGGGGGTCAGCGCGGTGTCGACCAGGAGGACGGCGGCCTCGATGCCCTGGCCGACCAGCGGCACGGCGGTGAAGGGGGCGCCCAGGTCGCTGACCACCATCGACAGGTCGACCGGGGTGGCGGCGCGGGCGGTGCAGCCCAGCGCGGCGGCGACCGCGTCGATCGCCGGCTGGGTGGCCGCGGCCAGGTCGAGCCCGCCCAGCGGGCTCTCCATCAGGGCCCGGACGAACTCCTCGCCCACCAGGACGGCGACCCGGTGGGTCCGGCCGTCGGGGCCTTCCAGGACGGCGATCGAGGCCCCGGAGAAGGCGGCGGTGACGTGCTCGTTGCCGGGCTGCGCGCCGACGGCGCTGAGCGGGGTGACCGCGGGGAGGACGCCGGCGGCCGCCGTGGCCGCGGTGACGGCCAGGCTCGTGTCCGGGGCGGACGTCTGGGGGGTCATGAGTTCTCCTTCGGGGTGCCCACGATGAGGGCGGCGAGCCGCGGGCCCTTGGCCCCGGCGGTGGCGTGGGCGAACGGCGTGTCGTCGACGCAGACGTCCAGCGGGGCGGAGGCGGGGTGGGCCAGTCGGACGACGTCGCCGGGCTTGAGGGCGGCGAGCGCCGTCGGGTGCAGGGTCGTGGGCCGCAGCCGGACGGTGGCCTCGACCGGCACGTCGGCGAAGCGCCGCTGCAGCAGCGCGGCCGCCTCCCCGCGCTTGTGCAGCTCGCGCTCGGAGACCGGCGCCGGGGCGGCCGCCTTGGTCAGGTGCGGGAGCAGGCCGTTGAACGGCAGGCAGAGCGTCATCCGGTGCCCGATGTCGGTGATCCTCAGCTCGAACTCGACCACCACCATGATGTCGGCGGCGCCCGCGATCTGCGCGAACTGGGGGCTGTACTCGATGCCGGCCGGCACCAGCTCGAAGTCGGCGATCGCGGCCAGGCCGTAGCGCATCTCGCTGAGCAGGCGGTCGATCAGCCCGCGGACCACGCCGGACTCGATCTCGGTGAGGGGTCGCACCGGCTGGGTCTTGCCGCCCGGGCCGCCGAGCATGTGGTCGATGGCGGCCATGGTGCCGGGCAGCGGGAGCTCGAGCATGGCCAGGCCGTGCATCGGCTCGGCGGTCAGCTTGATCATGTAGGTCGGCGCCGAGAGCGAGTCGATGTACTCGTCGTAGCTGAGCTGCTGGATCGAGAGGAGCTGGACCGCGCAGACGGTGCGCAGCCAGGAGGTGAAGACCGTGGTCGCCTGGCGCGCGAAGCTGTCGAAGCCCAGCTGCAGGATGCGGGAGTGCTCGCGGCTCAGCTGGATCGGGCGACGGAAGTCGTAGACCACCGGTTCCGTGCCCCGGCTGCGGCGGCGCGAACGGGCGCCCGACGTCCCGTTCGGGGACGCGGCCTGGGCTGGAGGAGGGGTCACGTACGTCGTATCGGCCCGGCCGCGACCCTCCTGAGGATTTTGGACTAGACCATCCCGACGACCCCGCCCCGGTCTCGGGGCGGGCGGGTCACTGGGTGACGAACTCGGTGTAGTACACCTCCAGCACCTCGCCGTGGTAGGCGTGGTCGAGCTTCTCCATCAGCTCCTCGCGGAGCTTCTCGCGCTGCTCGCCGGTCACCAGCTCCGACATCTCCCGGCCGCTGAAGACGGTGATCGAGGCGTCCAGGGCCTTGCTGCCGTCGAGCTTGTGGGCGCCCTCGACCAGCTCCAGGGCCAGACCCAGGCGCAGGTAGTGGCCGGCCGCCAGGTTGACCTGCATCGAGTCCAGCGCCATCACCTCGCCCGGCTTCGGCTCGCTGGGTCCCGACGGCTTGAGGAAGAAGAACCAGCCGCCGGCCAGGGCCAGCACCAGCACGAGGACCACGAGGAGCTTCTTCTTGCCGCCCTTCTTCTTGACTTCGGGCTCCTCCAGCGTGGTGCCGCCGGGGGCGGGGGGCATCGCGGTGACGGTCATGTCCGGTCTCCTTCTTCGTCGTTGGCGGCCTGCTCCAGCAGCTCCCGGGTCTCGGCCGGCAGCGAGGAGAGCACCACGATGTCGACCCTCTTGTTGATCTGCTGCGACCCCGGCTCTGCCGGGTCCATCAGTGGCTTCTCGTGGCCGAAGGCCGACGCGGTGAGTCGCCCCTCGGAGATCCCGCGCCCCTCGCTGAGGTGGCGCAGCACCGTGATCGACCGGGCGGCCGAGAGGTCCCAGTCGCTGGCGTAGTACTTCGGCTTCACCGGCACCTGGTTGGTGTGGCCGTCGATCTGGAGGGGGTCCGGGATGTTGGCGAGCACCGGGGCCAGGGTGTCGACCACCGTGCGCCCACGGGAGGTCAGGTCGGCCATGTCGGCCTGGAAGACGACGTGGCGCGAGACCAGACTGACCACCAGGCCGCGGTTGTCGATCGTGGTGACCACGTCGTCGCCCAGGCCCTTCGCGGCCAGGGCCTTCTTGACCCGACGCATGATCTTGGCCAGCCGGTCGGCCTCCGCCTCGGCCTCGGCGTACGAGCGCTGGGTGCGCAGCCGCTCGTGCTGCGCCACCGCCTCGGTCACCATCTCCTGCTGCTCGGGGCTGAGCTGCGCGTACTGCTTGGGGCTCATCGTCTTGACCGCGGCGCTGCCGGGGTTGTCGAGCAGCGACTCGGCCCCGTCCATCACCACCGCGGACTGCCCGAATCCGGCGGCCAGTCCCTCCTTGAGCGCGCTGAACTTCTTCTCGTCGACCTGGCTCATCGCGAACATCACGATGAAGAGCACCATCAGCAGCGTGACCATGTCGGCGTAGGTGACCAGCCAGCGCTCGTGGTTCTCGTGCTCCTCCTCGATGTGACGCTTCCCGCCGGCCATCAGGCGGCCTTGGCCAGGGCGGCGAGCTCCGCGGCGGGGAGCAGCGAGTGGAGCTTCTGGGCGATGACCCGGGGGTTGGCCCCGGCCTGGATGGCGGCGATCCCCTCGATCGCCACCTCCATCCGCGTGCACTCCAGGTCGCTGAGACGCTTGAGGCGGGCGCAGATGGGCAGCCAGATGGCGTTGGCCGAGCAGACGCCCCACAGGGTCGCGAGGAAGGCGGCGGCGATGAGGTGGCCGAGCTCCTCGGGCTGGGCGAGGTTCTCCAGCACGTGGACCAGGCCCATCACGGTGCCGACGATGCCGATGGTGGGGGCGTAGGCGCCCGCATCGCCGAAGAACTTGGCCGCGTGCTTGTCCTGGACCTTCTTGGCGTAGACCTCGGCCTCCAGGATCTCGCGGACCTCGTGCGGGTCGGTGCCGTCGATGGCCAGGGTGACGCCCTTGACCAGGAACGGGTCGTCGATGCCGCGCAGCTGGTCCTCCAGCGCCAGCAGGCCGTCGCGGCGGGCGCGCTCGGCGAGCTGGACGACGACCGGCACCAGGTCGGCCGACGAGGCGGCCTTGCCGGTGAAGGCGCGCTTGAGGGAGGTCACTGCCGCCTTGCCGTCGGCCACGGTGCCGCCGGCGAAGCAGATCGCCAGGGTGGCCCCGAAGACCAGCAGCATCGGAGGGAGCAGCAGCATCGACATCGGGTTGCCGCCCTCCATCATGTTGGACACGATGATGATGACGAAGGCGAGCAGGATGCCGATCAGGGTTGCCGGATCCATGTCAGTGCTCCCGCATCTCGCCGCGGGCGGAGGCCTCGAAGCCCGGGAGCACCGAGACCGGGGCCAGGCGCGCCGTGGAGGGCGTCGGGAAGAGCTCCTCGAGGTCGGGCGGCACCATGGCCGAGAGCGCGACGATCTCGGAGCGGAAGCAACGGATCGCGGCGACGACCTGGGTCATGGAGTCGGCCACGACGTACTTCGTCCCGTCGGTCAGCGTGATGACGGTGTCCGGGGTGGCGTCGATGCGCTCGATCAGGTCGGAGTTCAGCACGAACTGCGTCCCTGAGAGTCGGGTAAGCATGATCACGATCAGCACCATCCTTGTGCGTCCAGCCGAGGGCCGTCCGTGGCCCTCGATGTTCAGTTCGGCCGGTTGGTGTCCGACCTGAGGCCTTCTGGCCGGTCCGTCCCGATCGAGGACGGACCGGCCGAGGCGGGGGTCAGCGCTTGATGTTGACCAGCTCCTCCAGGACCTGGTCGGAGGTGGTGATCACCCGCGAGCTGGCCTGGAAGCCGCGCTGGGCCAGGATCAGGTTGGTGAACTCGGCGGCCAGGTCGACGTTGGACATCTCCAGCGAGCCCGCCTTGACCGTGCCGCGGCCCCCCGCGCCGGCCACGCCGAGCTCGGCCTCGCCGGAGCTCGCCGAGGCGCGCCAGCTGCTCTCCCCGACCTTCTCCAGGCCCTGGGGGTTGGTGAAGTCGGCGATGGCCAGCTGGGCCAGCCCACGCTGGATCCCGTCGGAGAAGAGGCCGGTGACCTTGCCGTCGCTGCCGATCGAGTACGACGTCAGCTCCACTCCGGCGGGGACGGCCGGGAGGACCCCGGCGGTGTTGCGGGTGACGTCGACGAGGTCGCCGGTGGCGACGCCGTCGGCGTCGAGCGCGTAGCCCTGGACCCGGTTGCCGGTCGGGGTGACCAGAGCGCCGGTGTTGTCGAAGGAGAACGCGCCGGCGCGGGTGTAGAGCTGCTCGTTGCCCTTGCGGACCACGAACATGCCGTCGCCCGAGAGCATCAGGTCGGTGCCGCGACCGGTGGTCTGCTCCGAGCCCTGGGTGAGGTTGGTGACGGTGCCGGCGAGCTGCACGCCGAGACCGACCTGGACGGGGTTGGTGCCGCCGTTGTTGGCGTTGGCGGCGCCGGCGCCGGTCATCATCTGGCTCAGGGTGTCCTGGAAGACGGTGGTGCTGGACTTGAAGCCGGTGGTGTTGGCGTTGGCGATGTTGTTGCCGGTCACGTCGAGCATGGTCTGGTTGACGCGCAGGCCGGAGATGCCGGTGAAGAGCGAACGAAGCATGGTGATTACCTCACGGAGTGGGAAGGGACGGTTCAGGGAGTGGTGGAGCCGGGGACGGCGGGAGCCGCTCCCGTGTCGGTGCCCGTCGCGGGGCTGGCCGGGGCGTTCACGGAGGCGACCATCGCCAGCGGCACCTCGGTGCCGTCGACGTCGAGGACGGGGCCCTGGGCGCCGAAGGTGACGCCACCGACCAGTCCGCTGCCGACGCTGCCGTCGGGGTTGGTCCAGGAGACCTCACGGCCAACGAGACCGCTGGCACCGAAGGCCATCTGGGCCGAGAGCAGCAGCGCGGTCTGGTCGGCCACGGCCTGCATCTTCTCCAGGGCCGTGAACTGCGCCGACTGGGCCAGGAACTGACCCGAGTCGGCCGGGTTGAGCGGGTCCTGGTAGCGCATCTGCGCCACCATCAGCTGCAGGAACATGTCCTTGTCGTTCTTCGTCGACGGGGTCGACGTGCTCGTGGCCGGACCGAACATGCCGGGTGCCACGGCCTCCGTTGCCTGGACAGACACGGGTACCTCCTCAGACGGTCACGTCGAGTCCCGTGGCACGGGAACGGCTGACCGGTTCGTGCGGAGCGGGGGTGACCCCGGTTCCGCGGATGGTGCCGTCCGTGGCGTTTCTTCCCTCACGCGTCCCTGCGTGGTGGTCTGTGGGTCCCCGGCCGTCGCCGGGGGTGTCGGCGTCGGCCGCCGGGCCGCTGCCGTCGCGGGCGCCGTCGCGCTGGCCGTCGCGGCCGGTCGCGGTGGCGAGTGCCTGGTCGGGTGCGCCCGGCTCGCGGACCAGCACCCGGCTCTCCGAGGCGCCGGCCAGCTCCAGCAGCCGCGCCAGCTCGGGGGCGCCCTCGAGGAGGGCGCCGCGGGCCTGGTCGCCGGCCGCGAAGCTGACCGTCACCTCGCCGTTGCGCACCACCAGGGTGACCCGGACCTCGCCCAGGGCCTCGGGGTTGAGGGTCAGCGTGATCCGGTGGGTGCCGTTGCCCCGGCTGACCAGGCTGGTCACCTCGGGGAAGACCTGGCCCCGCACGTGCGCGGCCGGCTCGGCCGCCCCGCCCGGGGTGGGCGCGGACACCGCGGTCATGCCGGCCGGGACCGCGGTGGCGCCGGCTGCGCCGACCTCGCCGGAGGTGCCCGTCGTACCCGCCGCGCCCGCGGCGCCCGCCGTACCCGTCTGCGGCGCCGCTGCTGCCGCGCTGACGTCATCGCGAGCGGTCGCCGGAGCGACCGACTCCGATGACGTCTCCAGAGGGCCGGCCGGCGTGCTGGTCGACGTGCTGGCCACCGCGCTGGGCTCGCCCGGCGTGACGTCATCGCCGGCGGTCGCCGGGGCGACCGCTTCTGATGACGTCCCGAGGGGGGTGGGCAGCGGGGTGGCTGAGGGGGTGGTGGTCGGGGTGGCGTCGGGGACGGCCGGGGTGGCGACCGCGGGGGTGCCCCCGCTGGCCACCAGGGCGGCGTCGAGCCCGAAGGGGCCGAGCAGCGCCACCTCCGCGGGGAGGTAGAGCGGCGGGACGGCGCTGGCGTCCGGAGCGGCCTGCGGGTCGGTCCCTTGCGTCTCCTCCCCGTCCTGCGCCGGTACGTCGTGCTGCGGCGCCGCCGTCGCGGCGGGGTCGGCGGCGGGGTCGGCAGCGGGGTCCGCGGCCGGGTCGGCTGTGGGGTCGGCTGCGGGGGCGGCTCCGGGGGCGGCGCCCGGGAGTGCGGCCATCAGCAGCCCGAGGAAGCCGGAGACCGTCTCGGGCGGGACCGGCGCTCCCGTCGGCGTGCTGGGCGCGGGGGTCGCCAGGTTCGGCAGCGACGCGAGGGGCGTCATCGGGCACCTCCGAGTGCGCCCATCACGGAGCGCACGTAGTTCTGGGTCTCGGCGTAGGGCGGGATGCCGTCGTAGCGCATCACCGCACCGGGTCCAGCGTTGTAGGCGGCCAGCACCAGGTCGGTGCGGCCGAACCGGTCGAGCAGGTCGCGCAGCAGACGCGCGGCCCCGTCGACGGCCTGGGCGGGGTCGAAGGAGTCACTGACCCCGAGCCCCTGGGCGGTGGCCGGCATCAGCTGCATCAGGCCCTGGGCCCCGGCGGGGCTCACCGCCTGCGGGTCGAAGCCGGACTCCTGACCGGCGACCGCGCTGAGCAGGGCGGGGGAGACCCCGTACCGGCTGCCGGCGCTGCTGAAGAGGTCGGCGTACGGCGTGGCGCCGGCCGCGGGGACGCCCCCGACGCCCCCGACACCCGGGAGTGCCGGGACGCCGGCGGTGCCGCCGGCCGCGCCGTCGGGCAGGATCCGCCGGATCACGTCGGGGGTGCTCGGCACGTCGATGATGCGGATGTCCAGGCCCGTCCGGGGCGCCTCGATCATCTTGCCGCCGCCGATGTAGATCGCGATGTGGTCGACGCCGTCGTTGCGGCTGGAGTTGTCCCAGGCGATCAGGTCGCCCGGCTGGGCCTGGCTCATGCTCTCCACCGGACGGCCCGAGGCGGCCTGCTGGAAGGAGACCCGGGGCAGGTCGTAGCCGAGGTTCTTGTAGACCACCTGCACCAGCCCGGAGCAGTCCATCCCCTTGTTCGGGTCGGTGCCGCCCCAGACGTAGGGCAGCCCGAGGTACTTGCGCGCCTCGGCGACCACGTCGTCGCCGGAGACCGAGCCGGGCGTCGCGCTGCCGGTGACGGGAGCCGCCCCGGTCAGGGGCGTGGCGCCGCCGAGGCCCGAGGGCGAGTAGGTGGACCCGCCGGCGGCGGCGGTGCCGCCCAGGGCCTGGCCCAGGACGGAGGAGAAGTCGGCACCCGAGCTGCGGGGCGGGGCGAGCAGGGCCAGCTGGGACTGGATCTGGGCGATCCGGCCGGTGACCTCGGCGACGCTCATCGCGTGCCCCCCTGCCGGCGGACCCACAGCTGGGCGGCGATGTCGTCGAGCTCGTGGGCCTCGCGGCGGGCCCGCTCGGCGCGCCGGGCCGCGGCCCGCCGCTCCAGCAGGCTCTCCACCGCGGAGAGCCGGGTCTTGTCCTGGCTCCAGTGGGCGTGGGCCGACTCGGCGATCCGCTCGGCGGAGGCCGTCTCCTGGGCGGTGCGCTCGACCGCCTGGCCGAGGTGGAGCAGCGAGTCGCGCAGGACCAGGTAGCCCCCGGTGGTCCCCTCGCCCCAGGCGGGGGTGGTGGCGATCCGGTCCTCGAGCTCGGCGACCCGGGCCCGGAGCCGGTCGCGCTCGGCGCCGGCCTCCTGCAGGCCCAGGCGGCTGTCGCGCTCCCGCACGGCACGGACCCGCTCGACGGCGCGCATGCCACGGTCGGCGGCGGCGCCCTGACGCGCGCTCACGGTGCCACCAGCTCGTGGAGCCGGGTCCAGGTGGCGAAGGTGGGCGTGGTCTCGTCCATCGACTGGCGCAGGAAGTCGTCGATCTGCGGCATCCGCGCCAGGGCGGCGTCGGCGTCGGCGTCGGCACCGCGCACGTAGGCGCCGATCTCGACCAGCTCGCGGACGTCGCGGTGGGCGGCCAGCATCCGGCGCAGCCGGGTGGCGTCGGCGCGCTGCTCGGGGGTGGTCACCGCGCCGGTGACCCGGGAGATCGACTCCAGCACGTCGATGCTGGGGAAGTGCCCGGAGGTCGCCAGGCGGCGGGAGAGCACGACGTGGCCGTCGAGGATCGAGCGAGCGGTGTCGCCGACCGGGTCCTGCATGTCGTCGCCCTCGACGAGCACGGTGTAGAGCCCGGTGATGCTGCCGGCCGCGGAGGTGCCGGCCCGCTCCAGCAGCCGCGGCAGCAGGGCGAAGACGCTCGGCGGGTAGCCGCGGGTGGCGGGGGGCTCGCCGGCGCTCAGCCCGATCTCGCGCTGGGCCATCGCGACCCGGGTGAGGCTGTCCATCATCAGCACCACGTCGCGGCCCTCGTCGCGGAAGGACTCCGCGATCCGGGTCGCCACGAAGGCCGACCGCAGGCGCTCCACCGGCGGGGCGTCGGAGGTGGCGACCACGACCACCGAGCGGGCCAGGCCCTCGGGGCCCAGGTCGTTCTCGATGAACTCGCGGACCTCGCGGCCGCGCTCGCCGACCAGGGCCAGCACGCAGACCTCGGCGTCGGTGCCGCGGGCGATCATCGAGAGCAGGCTCGACTTGCCGACCCCGGAGCCGGCCATGATGCCGATCCGCTGGCCGCGGCCGCACGGGGTCAGCGAGTCCAGCGCGCGGACGCCCAGGCCCAGCTGCTGGGTGATCCGGGGGCGGGAGAGTGCGGGGGGCGTGGGGTGGTCCACGCTGACCAGGGGCAGGTGGTCCAGCGGCGGACCGTCGTCGATCGGCCGGCCGAGGCCGTCGAGCACCCGGCCGCGCAGCTCCTCCCCGACGCGGATCCGCAGCGGGCCGCCGGTGTGCTGCACCAGCGCGCCGGCGCGCAGGCCGGTGGTCTGGCCCAGCGGCAGGCAGACCAGGCCGGTGGCGCCGGAGGCGGCCACCTCGGCCAGCACGGGGACCCCGGTGGTCGACTCGATCTCGACCAGGTCGCCGACCGCGGCGGCCACGCCGGCGACCAGCAGGTGCAGGCCGAGGATCTCCGTGACCCGCCCCAGGCGGGGGGCGGCGACCGCGGCGAGGGCGGCCGCGTGCCGGGTGGTGGTCAGCGCGCTCATCGCAGCGCCTCCCGGACCCTGGCCATCGCCGAGTCGAGCCGCAGGTCCAGGGCGTGGTCCTCGATCTCTACGACCGCGTCGAGGGGGCCCAGGGTGGGGTCCGCGACCACGGCCACGCCCCGCTGGGCGAGGTCGTCGACGGCCGGGTGGTCGAGGTGGCCGGGGGCCAGGTGGACCCGGGCGACCGCGCCGCCGGGGGACAGCGCCAGCACCCGGCGTACGACGTCGGCGCCGTCGGCGGCGGCGACCTCGCGGGCCAGCAGCTCCTCGGTCAGGGTCCACGCGAGCTCGGTGCCCTGGACCTCGAGGCGCTCCACGGTCTCCTCGACCCGGGAGGCGAGCCGCTCGGCGGCGGCGGTGAGCGCGGCCAGCGCGGCGGCGTGCTCCTCGGCCCGCTCCCGCTCGGCGACGGCCCACCGCTCGGCCTGGTCGTGCGCGGCGACGGTGGCCTCCTCGGCCGCCTCGCGGCGACCCTGGGCCCAGCCCACGCTGTAGCCCTGGGCGCGGGCGGCGGCCCGGGCCTGCTCGGCCACGGCGGAGAGGGTGTGCTCGGCGACGGCGTCGCCCAGCAGGCCGTCGGGGCCCAGGCGGGTCCACTCGCCGCGGCGCAGCTCGGGGGGACGGACGCGGGTCACCTGCGGCACGGTCGCGCCCACGGCGAGCGCCGCCTCACTCGACGAACTCATCGTCGCTCCCTCGCCGGACCATGATCTGGCCGGACTCCTCGAGCTTGCGGATGGTGCGGATGATGCCCTGGCGGGCCTCCTCCACCTGGGTCAGGCGGACGGGCCCGAGGAGCTCGACCTCCTCCAGCAGGTTCTCGGCGGCACGCTCGGAGAGGTTGCCGGTGATCTTGCTGCGCACCGGGCCGTCCTCGATGCCCTTGAGCGCCAGGGCCAGGTCGGAGCCCTCGACCTCGCGCAGCACCTGCTGCACCGAGCGGTCGTCGAGCATGACGATGTCCTCGAACATGAACATCCGGCTCTTGACCTCGTCGGCCAGCGAGGTGTCCAGGGCCTCCAGGCCCTCGACGATCTGGCGCTCGGTGGAGCGGTCGGAGCGGTTGATGATGTTGACCAGCGGATCCAGGCCACCGACCCGCGACATCTCGGCCGGCTGAAGCATGGAGGAGAGCTTGCGCTCCAGGGTGGTCTCCACGACGTGGACGATCTCGGGCGAGGTGCGGTCCATCACCGCGATCCGGTGGGCGATCTGCGCCTGCTGCTCGGGCGGCAGGCCGGAGAGCACCAGGGACGCCTTGTCGGCGGTCATGTGGGCCAGCACCAGGGCGATCACCTGCGGGTGCTCGTCGGCGATGAACGAGCGCAGCTGGGCGGGGTCGGCGCGGTGCAGGAACTGGAACGGCATCTGCACCGCGGCGGCCTGGAGCCGCTCGACGACCTCGGCGGCGCGCTCCGCACCCAGGGAGCCCTCGAGCAGCTCGCGGGCGTAGTCGAGGCCGCCCTTGGCGATGTGGGCGCGCGCGGTGAGCAGGTCGCGGAACTCGCCCATCACCTGGTCGGACTCGTCCCCGCTGACGTAGGCGAGCCGGGCGATCTCGCCGGAGATCGCCTCGACCTCCTCGGGGGAGAGGTGGCTGAGCACCTCGCTGGCCCGCTCCTTGCCCAGCTGGATGAGGAGGACTGCGGTCTTGCGCAGCCCCTTGGTGGCGACGGCGGTCATCAGGGACGCTCCACCAGCCAGCCGCGGAGCAGCTGGGCGACGTCCTCGGGCTGCCGCTCGACGAGCGCGGCGAGCTCGTCGCGCAGCTCCTCGGCGTCGGTGCGCTCAGCGGCCTCCAGCGCCATCAGGGCGGCGCCGGCCTCCACCGGGGGCGTGGTGGTGCGGGTGGCCTGGTCGGCGCGGAGCTGCTCCACGACGTAGGTGGTGGCCTTGGCCCGGGCCTTGGCCCGCTGACGACCCTTGAGCCAGGCCAGCAGCAGCATCAGCGCGATGAGGGCGCCGAGGCCGAAGTTGCGCAGCATCTGGTTGCGGGCGGCCTTGGCGTCCGCGGCGGCGGCGGCCTTCAGCTCGGCCTCGACCGCCTCCTGGGCGCTGCGGTCGAAGGGCAGCGAGGTGACCTCGATGGTGTCGCCGCGCTCCAGGTTCTCCCCGATCGCCGCGGCGATGAGGTTGCGCATGTCGGCGGCGCCGACCTTGACCGGGGCGTTGGCGTCCATCGCCACGCCGATGTGCAGGGACTCCACGCCGCCGGGGGCGGCCTCGCGGGTCTCGACGACCTTGTTGACCGCGTTGTCCTCGGTGGTGGTCTCCTTGTTGTAGGAGCCGTCGCCCTCGCCGCCGGGGTTCTCCATCTGGCCTTCCGGGCCCACGACGCCGCCGGCCGTGCCCGGGTCCGCGCCACCGCTGTAGGTCTCGCGCTGGAGGGAGCGGGAGAGGGGCTTGGCGTCGGGGTCGGACTCGTAGGTCGTGGTGGTGCTGACCGCCTTGTCGAAGTCGAGGTTGGCGGTCACCGCGACGGTGGAGTTGCGCGGGCCGACGACCGTGTCGAGCGTCTGCTGGATCTTGGCGGCCAGGTCGTCCTGGTACTCCTCGACGGCCTGGGCGCGGGTGCCCGCACCGGTGCCGCTGGTGGCGTCGTCGGCCGACAGCAGCCGCCCCGTGGAGTCGGTGACGGTCACCTTCTCCGGGGCCAGCCCGTCGATGCTGGAGGCGACCAGGTGGACCACGGCCTGCACCTGCTCGGGGGCGAAGGTGTCGCCCCGGTCGGTGGCGACCAGGACCGAGGCGGTGGCGGGGTCCTGCTCCTTGGCGAAGACCTGCTTGGCCGGCAGCGCCAGGTGGACCACCGCGGTGTGCACGCCGTCGATCGCCTCGATGGTGCTGGCCAGCTCGCCCTCCATCGCCCGCTTGAAGGAGGTCTGCTCCTGGAACTGCGAGGTCGAGAGGCTCTGCTCGTCGAGCAGCGAGTAGCCGTCGCCGCTGCTGGTCGGCAGGCCCTCGCCGCTGAGCGCGATCCGGGTCTCGTGGACCTGCTCCTTGGGCACCATCACCGTGGAGCCGTTGTTGCTGATCTCGTAGGGGATGCCGGTGGCCTCGAGCTCGTCGATCACCGCAGCGGCGTCCTCGGCGGCCATGTTGGAGAAGAGCGGGCTGTAGCTGGGCGTGGCCGCCCACCGGAAGACCATGAAGCCCGCCATGAGCAGCGCGAGCGTCCCGACCACGGCGACGGCCTTCTGGCCCGCGGTGAACGAGGTGAACGTGGTCCGGAAGCGCGCCAGGCTGCGCGTCATCGTGTCCTTCATCAGACCTGCATCCGCATGATCTCGTTGAACGCCTCGAGCGCCTTGTTGCGCACCGCGACGGTCAGCTGGGTGGTGACCGCGGCCTCGGTGGCCGCGATCGTGTAGTCGTGCATGGCGGCCAGGTCACCGGTGGCGGCCTGGACGGCGAGCTTGTCGGCGCGGTCCTGGACACCCTCGAGCCGGTCGAGCCCGTCGAGGACCAGCTCGCCGAAGTCGGCCCCGGCGCCCTGCGGCCCCTGGGGGCCCTGCGCGCCGGCCGCGCCGGCGCCACCGGCGGCGCCGACACCGAGGTTCTGGGGGACGAACGGCGTGAAGCCGACGCTCTCGATGCCTGAGATGCTCATCAGCCACGTCCGATCTGGAGGGCGGCGTTGTAGGTGTCCTGGGCGTTCTTGGTGACCTGGACCGAGGCCTGGAAACCACGCTGGGCCATCACGAGCTGGGTCATCTGGCTGGCCATGTCCATGTCGGGCATGCGCACGTAGCCGTTCTCGTCGGCCAGGGGGTGCTCGGGGCTGTGGACCATCAGGCCCTCGGCCGCACCGAGCTCGAGGCCGCCGACCTCGACACCGCCGTCGGGCCTGGCGCGCGCCACCACCATCCGGGCCTGGAAGGCGTCCTCGTCGGTGCTGGCCGCGGTGTTGGCGTTGGCGATGTTGTGGGAGACCGAGTCGAGCCAGGTCTGGTGCATGCCCAGGCTGGAGCCGGCGATCCGGAGCAGGTCGAAGGCGCCCATCACTGCCCCATCGCCGCGGTGCGGACCAGGGAGAGACGGTCGTTGACCGCGCGGGTGAGCAGCTGGTACTGGAACTGCGACTGCATCGCGGCCAGCGACTCCTTGCGCAGGTCGACGTTGTTGCCGTTGACCCCGACCGGGGTGTCGGTCGGGGTGGCGGACACCGAGACCTGGGCGTCGCCCCGGGCCAGGCCGCCGTCGGCGATCGCGGCGCGCAGCGAGGCCTCGAACTCCACCGAGGTGGCGCGGAAGCCGGGGGTGTCGACGTTGGCGATGTTGTCGGCGATCACGCGCTGGCGCAGCGCGACCCCGTCCAGGGCAGCGCCGAGCGCGGACGACACAGCGTCGGTGACGGCGAAGGACGACAAGGCAGAGGCCTCTCTCGAGGGTTTGCCGGTCCTTCGGCGGGGGTGAGCGTTCCGTGCTCGAGGGTCAGTTCGGCCGGCGGCGGGGGGAGTTGAGGAGAAACGGCCCCGGCGGTCCACATCGGGACCTTCGGACCACCCGGACCACCCGGACTGACCATGCGGGTCTGGTCATCTCCGCCGGTCGGGTCGCGCTCAGCGCGCGACCAGGACCACCGAGAGCGCTCCGCGTCCGTAGCCGGCCACGTCGACCGCGACGTCGGTGCGCTGGCCCAGCGTCAGGGACCTGGCCAGCACGTCCTGCGGGACGTCGCCGCCCGCCGCGTGCACGGCGTGCAGGCGGAGGTGGTCGGAGTCGCCGGCGTGGAAGAGGTTGACGGCGACGTTGAGGACCTCGCGCAGGTTCTCCTCCAGCAGCGGGGGGAGCACGCTCCACTTGATCGCGTTCTCCGCGACGGTGCGCGGCACCAGTCCGATGGCCGCCCCGGCATAGGCCGAGAGCCGTACGTCGAGGACCAGGAGCGAGGAGACCCGCAGGTAGTCGTCGACGTAGACCGCGAACGTGGCCGGCGTGGCGGGCCCGGGCGCCAGCGGGGCCGCCATCGAGATCTCGACCTGTCGGCCGAGGAGGTCGGCGAGCAGGTCGCGGATCTCCTTGGGGGCGGGCAGGTGGACGGTCATGGGGCGGTGGGCAGGACCGCGGAGATCTGGTGGGCGAAGACCTCGGCGGTGAAGGGCTTGGCGATGAGGAACTGCGCGCCCGCCGCGACGGCGCGGACCCGCATGTCCTCGGTGCCCTCGGAGGTGACGAAGCCGAACGGCACCCGCGAGCCGGAGGCGCGGATGACCGCCAACGCGTCGATGCCGTTCATCTCGGGCATGTTCCAGTCCGAGAGGACGAGGTCGGGGCTGTGGGTGCGCACCAGCTCGACGGCCTGGCGGCCGTTCTCGGCCTCCACCACGTCGTGGCCGGCGAAGCCGGCCTGGCGCAGCGTCCGGATGACGATCTGGCGCATCACCCGGCTGTCGTCGGCGATGAGGATCTTCACCGGGCTCCCGCCCCCACGTGCTTGGTCGGGCGGCCGGCGTGCACGGTGATGGCCAGCGGCTCCTGGGCCCAGGTGCAGCCGAGCCGGACGACCTCCATGTGACCGGTCCCGCGGGCCAGCCGCCCCGCGGCGACCAGCGGCAGGGAGAGCCGGCACGGGCCGCGGACCAGGCTCTTGACGTTGCCGCCGATCATGTTGACCATCTCGCCGATCGCGTCGACCAGGTCGCCGTCGACCAGGTCCTCGGAGGTCGCGAGGCCGAGCATGCTGCGGGTCAGCTGCTGGGCGCCGGAGGTCGTCATCTCGAGGGCGACGACGCCGTTCCACTCGCCGCGCACGCTGACGCTGGCCGACCACTCGGGGGTGAAGTCGAGGCCGGTGCCGACGTACAGCGGGCCGTGCTCGTCAAGGAACGAGGCCCAGACCTCCTCGGTCAGCTTGCGGACGTCGGACGACCTGGGGCTGGCGGCCACCAGGGCCTGGTCACCGTTCATGGCCAGGATCATGTGAGGGCTCCGTCCTGGATGAGCCCGAGCAGCTCCAGCTTGTCGCGGATGGCGTCCGCAGTGAAGGGTTTGATGACGTACTCGTGGGCCCCGGCGGCCAGGGCCTTGACGATCTGGGCGTGCTCGCTCTCGGTGGTGACCATCATCAGCGTGATGTCGCGCCACTCCCGCACCTTGCGGACCTCGGAGACGAAGTCGTAGCCGTCCATCACCGGCATGTTCCAGTCGATCAGGCACAGGTCGGGGTGGAGGCCGACCTGGAGCAGGTCGAGGGCCTCGCGCCCGTTGGCGGCCTCGGTGGCGCCGAAGCCCAGCCCGTCCAGGATCCGGCGCAGGATCAGGCGCATCGCGCGGGAGTCGTCGATGATCAGAGCGTGCATGTCAGGATCCCGTCGCGGTGAGTCTCGAGCCGGCTGCCGCGGTGGCAGACGGGGCGGGCGGGGGAGCGAACTCCCCCGGAGCGGGCCGGTGCAGCTGCAGCCGCCCGCAGGTGTCGCGGACCCAGTCGTCGCCGAGGTCCATCGCGGTCTCCGAGGAGCCCAGCACCAGGTAGCCGCCGGGGGCGATCGTGGAACGCACCCGGCGCAGCACCTCGCGGCGCACGTCGAGGTCGAAGTAGATGAGGACGTTGCGCAGCAGCACCACGTCGAAGAGCGGCATCGGGGGCAGGTCCTGGACCAGGTTGACCACCGAGGGGCGGACCATCGCGCGCAGCTCGGGGACCACCTCCCACTCCGAGCCGGAGCGGGCGAAGTACTTGACCAGCGAGGTGGCCGGCAGGCCGCGGTTCATCTCCACCTGGCCGTAGCGGGCGTCGGCCACCCGCTCCACCATGGTGGGGGAGACGTCGGTGGCCCAGATCTCGGCCGTCCAGTCGTGGGGCAGGTGGTCCTTCAGCGTCATCGCGACGCTGTAGGGCTCCTGGCCGCTGGAGCAGGCCGCCGACCAGATCCTCAGGTGCCGGCCGGTCCGCTGCTGCACCAGCGCCGGGATGATGCCGGTGGCGAGGGCGCGGAAGGGGGTGTTGTCGCGGAACCAGGAGGTCTCGTTGATGGTGAGCGCGTCGACCACCCGGCCCTGCTCGACGACGTCGTGGCGCAGCCGGGCGACGTAGGCCTCCAGGCTGCAGCCGGCCCGGGCCGCGAGCGGCGCGAGCCGGGACTCCACCAGGTAGGCCTTCTCCGGGGGATACAGCATCGCCGTCTCACGACGCGCCAGGTCGGAGACGTAGGCGAAGGCCAGCGACGAGAGACTCACGTCCTCCCCATCGGTCGCGGGCCACCCGTCCTGAGGGAAAACGGGATCCGGTGCGCCTCACGTCGCGCCGATGCCTGCCGATAGGAGTCTCGTGATCAATGTTCTGGTCGTCGACGACTCGGCCGCTGTCCGCCGCATCGTGACCGCCGCCCTCGAGACCGATCCCGGGTTCGCGGTGGTGGGTCAGGCCGTCGACGGGCAGCACGCCCTGGAGCTGGCAGACGAGCTCTCGCCGGACGCCGTGGTGCTCGACATCGAGATGCCGGTGCTCGACGGGCTGGCCGCCCTGCGCCGGCTCCGTGCGGCCCACCCCCGGATGCCGGTGATCATGTTCAGCACGCTCACCGAGCGGGGCGCCATGAAGACCCTGGAGGCCCTCTCGCTGGGGGCCTCGGACTACGTCACCAAGCCGACCGGCAGCGACAGCCTGGCCGCCAGCGTCCGGGAGATCGCCGACCAGCTGGTCCCCAAGATCACCGCCCTGGTCGGGAGGGCACAGGCGACGGCCGTCGCCGAGCGGCCGCTCCCGCCGCAGCAGGTGCTGGCGACGGGGCCGATCACCCGGCCCGAGGTGCTGATGATCGGCAGCTCGACCGGGGGCCCCGACGCGCTCGCCGGCGTGCTGCGCGACCTGCCCTTCAACCTGCGCGTGCCGGTGGTGGTGGTCCAGCACATGCCGCCGGTCTTCACCGCCATGTTCGCCTCCCGGCTGGACAGGGTGAGTGCCCTGAGCGTCACCGAGGCCGTCGACGGCGAGCCGCTGCTGGCCGGCCACGTCTACGTGGCGCCCGGTGACCGCCACCTCTCGCTGCACCGCAGCGGTGAGCAGGTGCTGACCCGGATCGACGCCGGGCCGCCCGAGAACTTCTGCCGGCCGTCGGTCGACGTGCTCTTCCGCTCCGGTGCCCACGTGTTCGGCGAAGGTGCCCTCGGCGTGGTGCTCACCGGCATGGGGCACGACGGGACCGCCGGGTGCCGCGCGATCCAGGCCAACGGCGGCACCGTGCTGGTCCAGGACCAGGAGTCCTCGGTGGTCTGGGGGATGCCCGGTGCGGTGGTCTCGGCCGGCCTCGCGCACGAGCTGCTGGCTCTGGACAAGATCGCGGCCCGGGTCCTGGACGTCGTCCGGGGCTAGAGGGCTCGCCCGGGGCGGAGCGCCGCGGTCCCGCTCAGGCGGTGATGTCGAGGTAGGACGGCCCCGCCGGGCCTGGCGCCGTGGCGTCGCTGACCCGGTCGGTGAACTCGCGCTGGCGGGTCAGGTCGGCCAGCGACCTGCTCAGCTGCGCGCGGAGCTCACCCTGGCGGGCGAGGAGCTCCTCGGCCCGGGCCTCGAGGTGGTCGGGGACCGGGCCCAGCGAGGGCGCGTGCCAGGTCGGACGGGCGTGCCAGGACAGGAGCGCCTGAGTCGGGTCGGTGAGCAGCTGCTCGGTCCGACGGACGTCGTCCTCGAGGCGCTCGAGCTCGGCGACCCAGGCCGCCGAGATGACGCTGTTGGCCTGGTCGTGCGCCCGGTCGTGGGTGCTCATCAGCTGGCGGCCGCCTGCTGCAGGGCCGCCTCGCGCCAGGTGTCGCTGAGCTGCTCGGCCAACGTCAGCACGTGGCGGGTCGCGGCGACGTCGCGGCGGGTGTTGGCCCGCACCAGCTGGCCGAACATCCAGTCGTAGAGCGAGGCCAGGCGGGGTGCGCCCTCCCAGGCGTCGGTGCGCAGGGTGGAGCGCAGGTGCACCACGATGTCCTGGGCGTGCAGGAGCAGGGCGTGGGCCGCAAGATGGTCGCCGGCGTCCTGGGCCTCGGTGGCGCGGCGCAGGTCGAGGGTCAGCCGCTCGCACAGCATGACCACCAGCCGCTCGGGGCTGGCGGTGCTCACCGAGGCGCCGAGGTAGGCGGCGCGTGCGTCGTTGGGGACCATGACGATCATCACTTCCAGGAGGGGAGGCCGCTGATCTGGCCGGCCAGCCAGGTGGACTGGCTGTTCATCTGGCTCAGGGCGGTCTCGAGGGCGGAGAACTGGCGGGAGAGGGTGGCGCGACGCAGCTCGAGGCGGGTGTCCCACTGGTCGACGGAGTCGTTGAGGCGCTTGATGCCGGCCTGGCGGCCGGTGACGGAGGTGGAGAGGGTTCCGTCGTAGGGATCGCTGGCCTGCTTGGCGACGTCCTGGACACGGGCGGCGAAGCCGCCGGCGGTGGAGCCGAGGGCGACGGCGACCTGCTCGGGGTCGGCCTCGTAGGCCTTGGCCAGGGCCTGCTCGTCGAGGACGAGCTTGCCGTAGCGGTCGGTCTGGATGCCGAGTGAGGCGAGCGAGGCGCCGCCGCCGGGGTAGACCGAGTCGAGCAGGGCCGCTCGGATCGAGCGGACGGTGTTGTCCCCGGCGAGCAGCCCCTTGGGCGCGCCGCTGCCGCCGGAGGCGGTCAGCGAGTCGATCTCCTTGAGCAGGGCGTTGAGGTCGTCGACCAGCGACTTCACCGACGCGGTGACGGCGGTGGCGTCGCGGGCGACGGTGAGCTCGGCGACGGTGCCGGCGGTGGCCGGGGGAGCGAGGGTCACCGAGACGCCGGGCATCAGGTCGGCGAAGGTGTTCGTCGCCGAGGTCGCGGTGATGCCGCCGAGCGAGACCGCCGCGTCCTGGCCCGCCCGTGCCGTGGCGCCGCCGAGCAGGTCCGAGCCGTCGAGGTTGGTCAGCGTGAAGTCGGCGGCCTGGCCGGTGGTCGTCGACTCGACGAGCATCCGGTAGGAGCCGTCTGCGACGCGGACCGCGGTGGCGCGGACGCCGGTCTCGTTGGCCGGGTCGTTGAGCGCGGAGACGAGCCCCTGGAGGGTGCCGTCGGTCTCGAGCTCGAGCGGAGCCGTTGCGTCGAGCCGGTCGAGCCGGACGGTCGTGGACCCCGAGGTCACCGTGTCGGTGAGCGCGGCCGGGCTCGTGAAGGCCAGCTGGTGGGTGAGCGCGAGCCGCTCGACGGTGACGGAGAACGACGAGGCGGCCGTGGCGGAGGAGGCGGTGGCACTCACACCGGGGGCGGAGGAGGCGGCGCTCAGCGTGGACCAGGCGCCTGCCTTGCCGGTGTCGGCGGCCTTGGTCGCCAGCGCCGCGAGCCTGGTGTTGAGGCCTTGGAGCGCCTTGAGGGCGTTCTCCTCGGTGCGGACCCGGGTCTGGACGCGGGTCTTGCCGACGGTCTCCAGCTGCATGAGCTGGTCGACGATGCTGGCACCGTCGAAGCCTGAAAGTCCGGAAACGCTGGCCACGGGGTCCTCCTCTCAACCGCTTCTCGAGCGGGGTGACGATGAGACGGCGGCCGGCCGGGGCACCGCAGTGCCCGACCGACCGCCGTCAGCCATCAGCGGAGCAGGGAGAGGACGCCCTGCGGCGCCTGGTTCGCCTGCGCCAGCATCGCGGTGCCGGCCTGGGAGAGGATCTGCGAACGGGTGAAGTTCATCATCTCCTGCGCCATGTCGGTGTCGCGGATCCGGCTCTCGGCGGCCGAGAGGTTCTCCACGGTCACGTTGACGTTGTTGATGGTGTGCTCGAACCGGTTCTGGATGGCACCGAGCTCGGCCCGCTGGGTGGAGATCGCGGTGATCGCCGTCTGCACCGTGTCGCTGTCGGTGATCAGCGCGCCGCTCACGTCGATCGCCGCCAGGGCGGTGGCGGTGACCTCGATCACGTCGGCCTTGGCGTAGCCGACCTGGAACGACGCCGTGGTGTCGGCGAAGAGCGAGATCCCGTTGAACTTGGTCTGGGTCCCGATCCGCGCGATCTCGGTCGACAGCTGGGTGAACTCCGCCGACAGGTTGGCCTGCGACTCGGTGCTCTGGGTGCCGCTGGCGTGCTGCACCGCGAGGTCGTTCATCCGCTGCAGCATCGAGTGCACCTCGGTGAGCGCACCTTCCGCGGTCTGGACGAGCGAGATGCCGTCCTGGGCGTTGCGGGCGCCCATCTTGAGGCCGCCGATCTGCGAGCGCAGCCCCTCGGAGATCGCCAGGCCGGCGGCGTCGTCGCCGGCCCGGTTGATCCGGAAGCCCGACGACAGCTTCTCCAGCGACTTGGCCATGTCCCCCGAGGTGGTGGACAGGTTGCGGTAGGCCGACATTGCGTCGATGTTCTGGTTGATGCGAAGACTCATGATGGTTTCCTTCCTGGAATGGAGTCACGTGCTGGAGTCCGTCCGTGGACTCCGTTGGCGTTCTCATCGGCCCCCGTCGGACCGGCCTGAGGAATTGGCGGAAGTTTTTCCGCGCGTTCCCGACCCGGGGGCGCCCAGGCTCAGGCGGTGGCGTCCAGGACCGGACGCGCGGCGGGGCGGCGCAGTGTGGCGGCGTGCCGGGCGGAGACGGCGGCGAAGTAGGACTCGCGACGGCGGGCCGCGCAGCCCTCGGGCTTGGCGGCCGGCTTGACCAGGCCCGGCTCGAGCTCGCGGTGCAGCGCCTCGCGGAGCAGGCTGAGCGCCTCGGCCCGCAGCTGGGAGACGCGGGACTCGCTCACCCCGAGCTGCTCGGCGATCTCGGCCATCGGGCGCTCGTGGAGGAAGTAGTCGCTGACCACGACGCGCAGCCGCTCGGGGAGCTCGGCGACCGCCTCGATCATGTAGGTGAGGCGCTCCTTGTGCTCGAGCAGCTGCTCGGGGGTGGCGCCGTCGGCGGGCAGCATCTCGTCGAGGGCGTCCTCGGGGGCGCCCTGGAGGGAGAGCACCTGGGCCCGGGCGATGTCGTCGTCGTTGGCGACGACCTCGTCGAGGGTCATCCCCATGGCGCTGGCGACCTCGGCGCTGCTCGGGACGCGGCCGAGGGTGGCCGCCATCCGGTGGCGGGTCTCCTCCAGGTCGCGGGCCCGGCGGCGGACGGAGCGGGAGGCCCAGTCGACGCTGCGCAGCTCGTCGAGGAGCGCGCCTCGGATCCGGGTGGCGGCATAGCGGGCGAAGGGCACGCCGCGCTCGGCGTCGAAGGCGTGGGCGGCCTGGACCAGGGCGGCCAGTCCGGCCGACGTCAGGTCGTCGCGGGAGACGTGGGACGGCACCCGGCCCGCCATCTCGCGGACGATGTGCCCGACCAGCGGCATCGTCGCCGTGATCAGCTCCTCGGTGGCCTGCCCGGCCTTCTTCTCGTTCACATGGACGAGAGTCGTCCAGGGAAGCGCACCGTGTACCCACTATTGGGGAGCAACCCTCCGGGTGTGCAGGAATCAGGACGAAGGTCCCGACCGGGCATGGCCCGCGCCGGCTACCCGGGTGTAGGCACAGCGGTGCAGAGGTCCCGGAGACCGGGTGGGAAAAACGCTCAGGTCCCCCTGGGCGCCGCCGATGGGAGTCCTCGAGGAACTGCCCGTCCTCTCTCGTCCCACGCACCGAACGACATCGAAGCCCCACACACCGAGGCCCACCACACCGAAGGGAACCGCCATGGAGAAGCTCTCGCTCATCCTGTGGCGCGAGCGCGAGCTGCTGGAGACCCTGCTGTTCAAGCTGGAGGTCGAGCAGCTGGTGATGGCGACCGGCCGCACCAAGTGGCTCCTGCGCGCGGCCAAGGAGGTCGAGGCCGTCCTGGAGACGATCCGGCAGACCGAGGTGCTGCGCGCGGTGGCCGCCGACGAGGCCGCCGCCCAGGCGGGTCTCGCCCCCAACCCGAGCCTGCGGGCCCTGGTGGAGTCCGTGGCGGAGCCGTGGGCGTCGATCCTCTCCGACCACCGCGACGCCTTCGAGGCGATCACCCGCGAGGTCACCGCGATGGCCGAGGCCAACCGCGACCTCGTCACCGCCGGCATCCGCTCGGCGCGGGAGACCCTGCTGACCCTGGGGGAGGGGACCGAGGGATACAGCGCCGACGGCACCGCCGTCGCCGCCGGCTCCCGCCGTCCGCTCGTCGACCGGAGCCTGTGAGCCGGCCATGAGCGGGACCTTCGCCTCCTTCAACACCGCGCTCAGCGGCCTGCGCTACAACCGCGTCGTGATGGACACCGCGAGCGGCAACATCGCCAACGCGGCCACCCCCGGCTACACCCGCCGCCGGGTCGAGGGGGAGACGGTCGGCGCCCCGGCGCAGCCGGCCATGTGGTCGCGCTACGAGGGGGCCGGCGACGGCGTCCGGGTCGCGGACCTGCGCCGGATGACCGACCAGTTCCTCGACACCCGGGTGCGCCAGGAGCGCGCCACCCTCAGCTACCTCGACGTGCGCCGCACCACCCTGGAGCGGTTGGAGACCGGGGTCGCCGAGCCCGGGCCGAACGGTGTCTCCGCGGCGCTCGCCGACTTCCGCGCCAGCTGGCACGGCCTGTCCAACGCGCCCGGCTCCGACATCGCCCGCACCCAGGTGCTCTCCGAGGCGCAGGCAGTGGCCGACTCGATCCGCACCCAGGCGGCCAACGTCGCCCGGGAGACCGCGGACGCCCGCACCCGGCTCGACGGGGCGGTCACCGAGGTCAACGGTGCCGCGGTCGAGCTGGCCGAGCTCAACCGGCAGATCGCGCAGCACGGTGCGGCCGGGTTGGACGTCAACGCCCTGCTCGACCGTCGCGACCAGGTCGCCACCGGTCTCGCCGAGCTCACCGGGGGGACCGCCACCGAGCGGGCCGACGGCGGGCTCGACGTCAGCGTCGGCGGGGTCCTGCTCGTCTCCGGCCGTCAGGCCGGAACCCTGGTGGCCAGCGCGCCCGGCACCGTGCCGATCGCCTTCGAGATCCGCGGGATCGGACCGAGCACCCCGGTGCCGGGCGAGATCGGCGGGGAGGTGGGGGCCGGAGCCGACCTGCTCAGCGTCACGCTGCCCGCCTACGCGGCCGGGCTCGACGCCGTCGCCGCGCGGCTGTCCCAGGAGGTCAACGACGCCCAGGGCCGGGGATTCGACCGGTCCGGCGGCGTCGGCGGCCCGATCTTCGACTACGACCCGACCCAGGGGGCTGCGTCGCTCCGCCTCGTCTCCACCGACCCCGGTCGCCTCGCGGCCTCCTCCCAGTCCGGCGCGCTGCTCGGCGACGTCGCCGCGAGCCAGGGCATCGCCACCGAGGTCGAGTCCGACTACCGGCGCCTGATCAACGGGCTCGGCACCGCGGTCTCCTCCGCCGGCAGCCTGGTGGTCAACCAGGCCTCCCTGGTCGCCCAGGTCGACGGCCAGCGTGAGCAGCTCTCGGGGGTGAGCCTGGATGAGGAGATGGTCTCCCTGATGTCCGCCCAGCGCGGCTACGAGGCCGCCTCGCGGGTGATGAACGCCGTGGACGCCATGCTCGACACCCTCATCAACCGGACAGGACTGGTCGGCCGATGACCATCACACGGGTCACCCAGAACATGATGACCCAGCGTTCGCTGGAGCACCTGAACACCGGCCTCGCGCGCCTCGCCACGCTGCAGGACCAGGTCTCCTCGGGGAAGGCGATCTCCCGCCCGTCCGACAACCCGGCCGACACCACCACCGCGATGCGCCTGCGCGGCCAGCTCACCGAGGCGGTCCAGCACCGGCGCAACGCCGAGGACGGGCAGGGGTGGCTCGCCGAGGTCGACACCGTGCTGCAGTCGATGATCACCCAGACCCGCCACGCTCGCGAGATCGGGATCCAGGCCGCCAACCCCGGGGCCGTCAGCCCGAGCTCGCGCGAGGTGCTCGCCGCCGAGATCGAGCAGATCCGCGACTCGCTGGTCGCCCTGGCCAACACCAACCACCAGGACCGCCCGGTGATGGGCGGGGTCACCGCCGGCCGGCTCGCCTTCGAGCAGCTCGGCGACCAGATCACCTACGTCGGCGTCCCCGGCCAGGTCACCCGTACCGTCGCCGACGGGGTGAGCGTCCGCGTCGACCTCGACGCCCGCGCCACCCTGGGGCCGGACGGCGCCACGCTCTTCGACGACCTCACCGCGATGGCGGAGGCCGTGCGCACCGGGGACACCGCCGGGTTGCGCACCGGCCTCGACGCGCTGGCCGGCGACCTGGACCGGCTCGGTGTCGCCGTCATCGACGTGGGCAACCGGACCGTCGCCCTCGACCGTGCCGTGGAGGCCGCCGAGGAGCGCGAGTTCGCGCTCACCAAGTCGCTGGTCGGCGTCGAGAACGTCGACCTCCCGAAGGCGATCATGGACCTGCAGATGCAGCAGACGGCCTACCAGGCGGCGCTCGCGGCCACCAGCCATGTCATGCAGCCCAGCCTCATGGACTTCCTGCGATGACCGCGTCTGTCATGATCGGGCCGGAGAGCCGAGCAGTGCCGAACCGCCAGGAGGAACGGAGCGTCGTGGACGAGATCCCGGTGATCGAGCTGGTCAACCCCATGCCCGGCTTCCCCGAGCACCGCCGCTTCGCGCTGGTCCGTCTCGACGAGGACGGCACGCTCTGCGCCCTGCGCTCCGTGGAGGACCCCGACCTGCGCTTCCTGGTCACCAGCCCGTTGGGCTTCTTCCCCGACTACGCCCCGCTGGTCGAGGACGACCTGGTGGCGCAGCTCGGCATCACCGACCCCTCCGAGGTGCTGGTCCTGGTGGTGCTCACCGCCGGTCACACCCTGGCCGAGACGACCGCCAACCTGCTGGCGCCGATCCTGGTCAACACCGTCAGCCGGCAGGCCAGCCAGGTGATCCTGGACGACCCCGCCCTCTCGGTCGCCACGCCGCTCGTCGCCTGAGTCCTCCCGCGCGGTCGCCTCGCGTGCCGTAGGGTCCTCCCCATGCTGGTGCTGAGTCGTCGTACGGGGGAGAGCGTCGTCCTGGGCGACGACATCACCGTGACGATCCTCGAGGTCCGCGGCGACGTCGTCCGCGTGGGCATCGACGCGCCCCGCTCGGTCAAGGTTCACCGCGCCGAGCTGCTGGCCGAGCTCGCCTCCAGCAACCAGTCGGCCGCCTCGCCCCCCGAGGACGCCGTCGCCTCCCTCGCCGCGGCGATGCGCAAGCGCCAGGAGTGAGCCGCGACCCCGACTGATCGGGGCGTACCTCTCAGATCCGGTGCGGTGTGGCCGATGTGACCACCGAGGCACGGCGCAGCAGCGCGTTGCGCCCGGAGCGCCGGGGGGAGGGCACGTCGTGCACGACGATGCCGAGATCATCGCCGAGTTCCTCGTGGAGAGCCACGAGAACCTCGACCAGCTCGACCGCGACCTCGTCGAGCTCGAGCAGCACCCTGGGAACCCCGAACTGCTGGCCAGCATCTTCCGGACCATCCACACGATCAAGGGCACCAGCGGCTTCCTGGCCCTGCACCGGCTCGAGGCGCTGACCCACGTGGGGGAGAACCTGCTCGCCACCCTGCGCGACGGTGAGCGCACCATGACCACCGAGGTCACCGGTGTGCTGCTCACCATGGTCGACGCGGTACGCCGGCTGCTGGCCGCCGTCGAGGCGACCGGGTCCGACGTGGCCGGCGACGTCGACGTCGACTCCGTGGTGGTGGCGATCAAGACGGTGCTGGACCGCGACGCCGCTCCCGCTCCCGCTCCCGCCCCCGCTCCCGCGTCGGCCCCGGCTCTCGCGCCGACGCCGGCCCCGGCACCGGAGGTGGCGCCTGGCCCGGCCGAGCAGGCGCCCCCGCGCGCCGCCGACGAGACACCCGTGCCGGAGCTCGCGGCCCGCTCCGCGGTGGAGTCCACGGTCCGGGTCGACGTCGACCTCCTCGACAGCCTGGTCCAGCTCGTCGGCGAGCTGGTGCTGACCCGCAACCAGATCCTGCGCCGCACCGAGACCGAGCAGGACCTCGAGCTCGTCCGGGCCGCCCAGCGGCTCGACCAGGTCGCCAGCGAGCTGCAGGAGGGGGTGATGCGCACCCGCATGCAGCCCATCGCGCACGTCTGGTCGAAGATGCCGCGGGTGGTGCGCGACCTGGCCCACCAGCTCGAGCGCCAGGTGCAGCTGGACCTGGAGGGCCACGAGACCGAGCTCGACCGGTCGCTGCTGGAGGCGCTCAAGGACCCGCTGACCCACCTGGTCCGCAACGCGATCGACCACGGCATCGAGAGCCCGGCCGTCCGCCTGGCTGCCGGCAAGCCCGCCACCGGCCGGCTGCTGCTGCGCGCCCGGCACGAGAGCGGCCAGGTCGTGGTGGAGATCAGGGACGACGGCAAGGGCATCGACCCCGCCGTCATCGCGGCCGCGGCCGTGGCCCGCGGCGTGGCCACCCGCGAGGAGCTCGCCCGGATGGATCAGCGCGAGGTGCTCGGACTGGTCTTCGAGCCCGGCTTCTCCACCGCCTCGGTGGTCACCAACGTCTCCGGCCGTGGTGTCGGCATGGACGTGGTGCGCACCAACATCGAGCGGATCGGCGGCACCGTCGACGTGCACAGCGTCGTGGGGGAGGGCACCACCTGCCGGGTGCGCATCCCGTTGACGCTGGCGATCATCCCGGCGCTGCTGGTCCAGGAGGGCGCCGAGCGCTACGCGCTGCCCCAGGTCAACCTGGTCGAGCTGGTCCGGGTCGAGGGCCAGGCCCTCGCCGACGACGTCGACGTGGTGGCCGGCGCCCCGGTGCTGCGGCTGCGCGGCGAGCTGCTGGCGCTGCTCCCGCTCGGCCGGGCCCTCGGTGGCCCGGTCGGCGACGCCCTGCCCCTGGACCAGCGCGACGGGATCACCGTCGTGGTGGTCCAGGCCGACGGGATCCGCTACGGCCTGTGCGTCGAGGAGGTCCACGACACCCAGGAGATCGTGGTCAAGCCGCTGGGCCGCCAGCTGAAGACGCTGGGGATGTATGCCGGGGCCACCATCATGGGCGACGGCCGGGTGGCGCTGATCCTCGACGTGGCCGGGCTGGCCGGTGCCCACGGCATCGTCGCGGTCCCGGTCTCCAAGGTCGAGGTAGCCCTCCGGCGGCAGGCGACCACCCCGATGCTGGTGCTCGAGGTGGTGCCCGGTCGCCGCGCCGCGCTGCCCCTGCACGAGGTCTCCAGGCTCGAGGAGATCCAGGTCTCCCGGGTCGAGGGGGCCGGAGCCCTGGAGGCCGTGCAGTACCGGGACGGCATCCTGCCGCTGGTCCGGCTCTCCCAGCTGATCGGTCTGCCCCCCGCGCCGGCCCCGGCCGACGAGGCGGCGCCCGAGGACCGCACGACGCTCTCGGTCGTCGTCCACGAGGACGGCGAGCGGCGGGTGGGCCTGGTCATCGAGCGCGTGGTCGACGTCGTCGACACGGTGCTGCGCCGCAGCGAGGTGGGCCGCCGCGCCGGGGTCCTCGGCTCGGCGGTGATCGACGGCCGGGTGACCGACCTGCTCGACCTGGAGGCCGTCGTGACGGCGGCGGGGGCGGCGTGATGACGACGACGCCCGTGCTCCCGGCGACACCGTGGGTGCCCGCCGACGTGGCCACCCAGTACTGCACCTTCACCGCGGACGGCCTGCTCTTCGGGGTCCGGATCCAGCAGGTGCAGGAGGTGCTGCGCTTCCAGCCGCTGACCCCGGTGCCGCTGGCCCCGGCCCCGGTGCGCGGCCTGCTCAACCTGCGCGGCCAGATCGTGACGGCGCTCTGCCTGCGCCGCTGCCTGAACCAGCAGCTGCGCGACGCCGACCAGCTGCCTCTCAACGTCGTCGTCCGCTCCGGCGGTGAGGCGGTGAGCCTGCTGGTCGACGAGGTGGGCGACGTGGTCGACACCGCCGGGCTCGACCTGCTGCCGCCGCCGGCCAACCTGCCGGCCGACGTCCGCGACCTGCTGGAGGGCGTCGTCGCCCTGCCGGGCGCGATCCTGCTCGTCCTCGACGTCGACCGCACGGTCGGCGTACCGCTCGAGAGTCCTACCGGAGGAACCCCATGACCGACCTGATCGCCGCGCCGACCACCCCGGTCACCCCGACCGCCCTGGTGGAGTCGCAGGGGTGGCCCGCCCCCGGCGCCCCGGCGATCGTGCAGCACGTGCTCGACGGGTTCCCCGCCGCCGTCCTGCTCGCCGACTCCCACCAGCGGGTCGCCTACGTCAACGAGAAGGCGCTGGAGGACCTGCGTCCGCTGGCGGACTTCCTCCCGCTGCCCCTGGACCAGTGGGTCGGCGCCGACGTCAGGCCCCTCTTCGCCCTGCTCGGGGACGTCGGTCCCTTCGAGAGGGTCTGGGGCGACCCGTCGCTGCTGCCCTTCGAGACGCAGGTCGAGATCGGTGACGAGGTCGCCGACCTCAGCATCACCGGCGTCACCTCCGACGGCGAGTTCGGCGGGGTGATGCTCTCCTGGATCAAGAAGACCGCGCAGGTCCGCGAGCAGCGCAAGTTCGCCCGCGTCCACGCGATGCTGGAGAACTCCCCGACCAAGATGATGTTCGCCAACGCCGAGGGGATCATCACCTACCTCAACCCGGCCTCCCTGCGGGCTCTCGAGGGCCTCGTGGAGCACATGCTGGTGCGGCCCGAGGAGCTCATCGGCGTCCCGCTCGCGATGATCTACGAGGAGCAGGACACCCAGCGGGCCGGCCTGCTCGACCCCAAGGGCACCCTCGCGCGGGCCGAGGAGCAGCTGAGCAAGGTGCGGTCGACCATGCACCAGATCGGGCCGGAGACCCTCGACGGCACGATCAACGAGATGTTCGACGACGAGGGGCAGCGCCTCGGCTTCCTGCTCACCTGGGACATCGTCACCGAGAAGCTGCAGATCGAGCGCGACCGCGAGCAGGCGATGGCCGACACCGCCGCGATGAACCACGTCCTCGGACTGCTGGGGGCCGCCACCTCGGTCGAGGAGGCGATCCTGAAGACGCTGGAGGCGGTCCGCCAGGAGTTCCGCTGGGCCGCCGGGACCGCGTGGCGGGTGGATCCCGAGATCTCCCGGCTGCGGCTCGCGCACGTGGTCGGGCACATCCCCGACGAGATGCTGCGCACGTTCTCCGAGACGACGCTGGCCCGCGGCCAGGGGATGGCCGGCAAGATCTGGGCCAGCGGCGAGGTCCACAAGGAGATCGAGCGCGCCGACATCCCGGCCGGCATCCTCGCCGAGCGGCCCGAGCTGCCCACTCCTTCCGCGGTGGGCTTCGCGGTCCGGGCGGGGCGCGAGGTCGTCGCCACCATGGAGTTCTTCGCCGACGCGCCCATGGTCCTCAACGACCAGCGCCTCGGCACCCTGCGCAACATCAGCGACCTGGTCTCGCAGGCGGTGGCGCGGATCCAGCGCGACGAGGCGGACCGGGCCGTGGCCGCGGAGCTGGCGGGCAAGGTCGACCTGGTGCTCGAGGTGGTCCGCGCCGCCGGTGAGGGCGACCTGACCCGGCACATGCCGGTGACCGGTGACGACGCGATCGGTCAGCTGGCCCAGGGTCTGGGCGAGGTGCTGACGACGTTGCGTGGGTCGCTGGGTGACATCGGCGGGACGGCCGACTCGTTGGCGGTCGCGGCCGAGCAGCTCTCCTCGCTGTCTCAGGGCATGGGCGAGGGTGCGATCTTGACCTCGGAGCGGGCCGGGAGCGCCTCGGGTGCCTCGGTGCAGGTCTCGGCGTCGATCCAGACGGTGGCCACGGCGGCGGAGGAGATGACGGCCTCCATGCGGGAGATCGCGAAGAACGCGACGGAGGCGGCGACGGTGGCCACCACGGCGGTGGGGGTGGCGTCCTCGGCGCAGGG